>DATJTK010000079.1:0-29202 GCA_035503455.1 Candidatus Sulfotelmatobacter sp.
CGGTTCTCTGTCCGGACTGCTTACTCCCCTCGCCGCCTTGCGGGGCGACAGGCACCGGACCGTTCCGTCGTGAACCGTCCAATTCGACGGGTGGGACTCTCACCCACGAGCGCAACCACTTTCACGGGCTGCTGCAGCGCATCTTGACACTGTTCTTGGTAGGGATGGCGCGCTGCGCCGTCCGCGCCGCGTAATAGCGGCGCAACCGAACATAGTCGGATGCCCCATCGCGAGTATTAAGGACAGTGTCAAGATGCGCCCTTGGGCAACTACCCAAAAACCCGAGGCTCGCCAAAATCGCCCGTCGTTGCTACTTTGGCCAAAATGAGCATTGTTGCCTACAAGAAGCGCATCGAGGCAAACCTAGCCGGGCTGGGACAGATTTGTTTCCTGGCGCGCGACGCGATGGCTTCGTTTTTCAGATGGAAGTTCGCCCTTGGCGAAACTCTTTATCAACTCTATTTCATCGGCGTGAAATCGCAGGCCGTCGTGTTAATCACCGGCGCATTTACCGGAATGGTGCTGGGCGCCCAGACCTATTTCGAGCTTCATAAGGTCAAAATGGATACGGCCACGCTCGCGGTCGTGGCCGTCTCGATGTGCAGCGAGCTCGGTCCGGTGCTCACCGCGCTCATGGTGGCCGGTCGCGTCGGCGCGGCGATGACCGCCGAAATCGGCACGATGCGCGTAACAGAACAAATTGATGCGTTGCGGACACTCGCAACGCATCCGGTGGACTATCTGGTTGTGCCAAGGCTAATGGCAGCCATCGCGGCATTGCCCATCCTGATGGTTGAGGCCATCGTTCTCGGCATTTTTGCGAGTTACCTCGCCAGCGTTTACGTATTCGAAATTGACCCGGTTTATACCTGGTACAACATGCTCCACTACACACACATTTCAGATTTGTCCATCGGCCTCATCAAGGCGTTCATTTACGGTGGTATTATCGCGCTCATCGGTTGTTACAAGGGCCTGACATGCGGACTCGGCGCCGAGGGCGTGGGGCGCGCCACAACAGAGTCGGTCGTTTACTCGTCCATCACAATCCTGATCGCCAATTATTTCCTGACCCTCACCCTCGGCAAAATTTTGGTCTAGTGGCATGGTGGAACACGGCGCTCTTCGCAAGTGGCGCTGCCACCGCCGTGTAGCGCCGCGTGCAGCGGCGCAATCAGCGGGTTGATGGTTCCTATTATGCATGCGAGACAATCGAATGGAGGCGCCATTATGTCTGGCATTCGATGTTCAGCGTTCAATGTTCGATGTTCGATGTTTGAGATTCTTTGACAAGACTGCTAGCGCGATTGCGCCAGCACGCGAAAACTCCGTCCCAAATGTTCCGGGTGAGTCAGCGTTTGAAACTGTCGTGTACGACCGGGGGTCCAGCCGCCAAATCCTTTGTCGCGCAACGTCTTCTCAAGAATTTTCGTGAGGAATTTCGACTGCGTTGAATAAAATTCCGTCTTGAGACCGGCCCCCTCCCCTGCCCTTTGGACGTCCGTAAAATTCACGTGGGCCGTTAAGTCCTGTTCACCCGCATTTGCCAGCGGGTCATCGGCAATATGATGCCGATAAAAAGCTCGCAACGTCCCATCCGTCCGCGATGGAACAAAAAACTCTTCCCAGTCCAGGCCGTAATCAGCCGTCATTAATCTGCCGCGGTCCAGGCTGGCCGCGGCGAGGCGCCACCAGGCCGCGGCAGCCGGACTCGTTTCTGTCGTAAAATTATCGGGAAGCACATCCAGCAACGACGCTGGAACGCCCGCAAACGGAGCGTCGTTGTCAGCCAGTTCAATGCGCGTCCACGCAAAGTGATCGCCGGTCGCGGCCACTGCCCACTCGAACCATTTTCGTTTATTCGCATTCCAGCCGAAACGGCGGACCGGAAAAGCGTCCAGCAATTCATTTGAGAAGATAACACCTGTGACGCGGGCGGACGGCGTCGAAGCGTCGAAACCGGAGAGCCACCGGACCTTGTCCCCAAAACGTTCCAGGTGTTCACGCTGCCATTCGCGCCGCCGGTTGGACGGCTCCAAAATGGCATATTCCAGTTCACCGAATAATGCCGGCCGATTTGACTCAAGCCACGTCAAAATGTCGCGGGCCAATTGTCCATCATGCGCGCCGGCCTCAACGATTTTCAATTGAACGCCCGGTGATTTTATTTCTTCCAGCCACTCGGCAAATTGAAAGGCCAGCAATTCACCAAACAGGTTTCCAACGCTCACGCTGGTGTAGAAATCGCCGCGCCGGCCCACAGTGTCTCTTTTTGCCTCATAATATCCAAGATTGGGACAATAAAGCGCCAATTCCATAAACCGGGCAAATGGCAGGGCACCCCCGCGGGCAACAATTTCATCGCGGACAATTTTAGCGAGCATTTTCTCTAACATTCGGCACGAGAGTGGCTACAGAGCCGTTTAAAAAGTAGGCGAATATGGCCAAAATAGATGCATTTTTCAATCTGATGTTTGAGCAGAAAGCGTCCGACCTCCACATGGCGGCCGGCAACCCGCCGATGTTGCGAATCAACGGCGAACTGCAGCGCGTCGATTATCCGCCCCTGGAAAGCGATTCCCTCAAGGCCATGCTTTACGAAATCGCGCCCGATTACAAAATCAAACAGTTTGAGGAAACCGGCGACGTCGATTTCGGCTATGAGATTCCCAAAATCTCGCGCTTTCGTGTCAATTTTTTCAACCAAAGGAACGGAGTAGCAGCCGTGTTCCGGCAGATCCCCAGCCGGGTGCTTTCATTTGAGGACTTCGAAAAACTCGATGCTCCCCTGCCGGCCGTATTCAAAAAATTTTGCATGCTGCACCGGGGCCTGGTGGTCGTGACCGGACCGACCGGTTCCGGCAAATCCACCACGCTGGCGGCCATGGTCGATTATGCAAACAAAAATCGCAAAGACCATATTATCACCATCGAAGATCCGATTGAATTTGTGCACGAAAGCAAAAACTGCCTGGTCAATCACCGTGAGACCGGGGTGCACACCAAGTCATTCGCCTCGGCGTTGCGCGGCGCATTGCGCGAAGATCCGGATATTATTCTGGTCGGCGAAATGCGCGACCTGGAAACGATCGAACTGGCCATCACCGCGGCCGCCACCGGCCACCTGGTTTTTGGCACACTCCACACCCAGAGCGCGGCCAAGACCGTGGACCGCATCATCGACGTTTTCCCGGCCGACCAACAAAATAAAGTTCGCCAGACGCTCTCGGAAGCATTGAAAGGAGTCATCGCCCAAACGCTCTTTAAACGGATTGATAAAAAAGGCCGCGTCGCGGCATTCGAGATCCTCGTCTTCAACACAGCCGTCGCCAACCTTGTCCGCGAAGGCAAGACACACCAGATCCAGGGCATGATCCAGGTGGGCAAAAAACTCGGCAACCAGCCGATGGACGACCATATTATGGAGCACTTGCGCATGAAGCGGATTACCCCGGAAGACGCCTACGACAAGGGAATGGACAAGAAAAAATTCCGGCCGCTGCTCGCGCACCCGCCGGATGACGAAGACGCGCTATAATTATGAGGAGACCAGAACTGGACCAGATTCTAACGACAATGCTGGCATCACAGCCGGAGGTGTCGGACCTGAACTTTACCGTGGACCGGCCCGCTCAGGTCGAGTCCTACGGCGAACTCAAACCGGTGGTCCTGGACCCGCCGATTGAGACCCTGACGCCGTTCCAAATCGAACTCATCGCGCTCAATATCATCGGCGATAACATGTGGCAGATTGAAGACCTGCTGCGCCACGGCTCGTGCGACACATCGTACGCCCTCTCGGACAAGGCCCGCTTCCGCGTGAACGTTTTTTCGCAACGCGGAAATTTTTCCATCGTTTGCCGGCAGTTGAACACCGTCATTCCCACTTTGGAAAAACTCAGGTTCCCGGAGGTGTTCAAGGAGATTCCCACGGAAAAGACCGGGTTGGTGCTCATTACCGGCGCCACCGGCTCCGGCAAGACCACCACCCTGGCGGCCATTCTCAATGATATCAATCGGTCCAAAGCGGTCCACATCGTGACGCTTGAGGACCCGGTGGAATACGTGCACTCGCACCAGAAGGCGACGTTCAACCAGCGCGAATTGGGCGTAGATTTCGATTCCTATGCCAACGGCCTGCGCGCAGCCTTGCGCCAGGCGCCCAAGGTCATTCTCGTGGGCGAAATGCGTGACCGCGACACCGTCAAGATCGCCCTGAGCGCAGCCGAAACCGGGCACCTGGTTTTGAGCACGTTGCACACAGTCAACGCCGGCGAAACCATCAATCGTATCCTGGGTATGTTTGACCCTGAAGAGCAGGAACAAGTCAGGGTGCGCCTCTCGGACACATTGCGATGGGTTGTCAGCCAGCGGCTTGCCCCCAAAGTCGGCGGCGGCCGGATGGCTTTGCTCGAAATCATGGGCTCAAACCTCCGTACGCAGGAATCCATTCGCATGGGCGAATCCGAAGGCAAAACATTCTACGAAATCACCGAAGCCAGCTACACCTACGGCTGGCGGACCTTCGACAACGCCTGCCTGGAAGCCTATGACCAGGGCTCCATCACCGAGGAAACCGCCCTGCTATATTGTTCCAAACGCAGTGTCGTCGCCCGTGGCATTGACAATATCAAGAAAGAGCGCGGCGAATTGAGCGCCACCGCCGGTTCGCTCCGCATGAAAAATACCGAAGCGGCGCCAGTCTCCGGCCTTAAATTGAAGGTGTAATATGGAAAATACATTTGATTTCATCAGCACAGGCGACAAACCGGCGCTCATTGCCTTTTCCACTCCTGAATGGCTCGAAACCGCCAAAGCCACACTCGCGGAACTAGGCTATAAAGTCCATACTGCCGCTACGCACAGCGACTTCCTGACGCGGTTTACGCAAGTGCACTACCAGGTTGTCGTCATCGAGGAACTCTTTGGCGCGCACACGATCGAGGAAAACCTGGCGCTCAAGTCATTGCAAACGATGCCGGTCAACCAGCGGCGTCACGCCACAATCATTTTGCTCGGCGACTCGTTTCAGACTTTCACGCCAATGGAAGCTTTTAAGCAAAGCGTCCACGCGGTCATTAATACTTCCGAAATGTTTTTGCTCAAGCAACTCGTCGAAAAAGCCGTCAGCGACAACGACCTCTTCCTGCACAGCTTCCGCGAAGTTCAAAACCGCGTTTACACCACCGCCGAAACGACCTAAACCGCGCCGATTCCCGTCGTCGTCCCTGGCTGCCGAGGCGCATCAGGCGCCCCATAGCTCCTATACGTTCCCATAGGACAGTACGCATCCAAACACTGTTCTTGGTAGGGACGCTGCGCTGCGGCGTCCAGCGCCGCGTGCAGCGGCGCAACAAGCGGAATCGGACATCATTCCACGCATGTTCCGCCCGCTCTGTTGCGGGCGGGGACATCGCAGCGCAGCGTCCCTGCCAGGAACAGTGTCAAGATGCGCCCGACAGGACCCATATCCGCAACATACATTTGACCTTCCGTGCGCAATCGTCTTTAATCCCCAGCTATTTGACATGAATATTCACGAATTTCAGGCTAAACAATTGCTCGCAAAATATGGCGTGGCCGTCCCCATGGAAATTCCCGCCAAATCCCTGGCCGAAGTCCGCCCCGCGGCGGAAAAAATCGCCGCAAGCGGAAGCGCGAAGGTAGTCGTAAAATCTCAAATCCACGCCGGCGGCCGCGGCAAAGGGACCTTTAAAACCGGCTTTCAAGGCGGAGTCAAAGTGGCGTCGTCCGTGGATGAAGCAGTTTCGTTTGCCGAAAAAATGCTCGGCAACGTTTTGGTCACCAAACAGACCGGAGCGGATGGCCGCCTTGTCCAAACCCTGCTGATATCCGAGGGCGCGAAGATTAAGAAAGAGTTTTATTTGGCTGTCCTGCTGGACCGGGCCGTTGGCCGGCCGCTCATCATGGCAAGCACCGAAGGCGGCATGGACATTGAAGAAGTCGCCGCGCACACGCCCGAAAAGATTTTCAAGGAATGGGTCGACCCCGCCGTTGGCATCATGCCCTATCAGGCTCGCATAATCGCCGACGCCCTCGGGCTCAAAGGCGACTTGTTCAACGCCGCCGTTAAACTGGTCATCGCTGTCTATAAAACATGGTGGGAATGCGATGCCTCGATGCTGGAATTAAATCCCCTCGCCGTCGTCGAATTGCGTGACGGCAAGGAAACCGTCGTGGCCCTGGACGCCAAGATTTCATTGGATGACAACGCTTTATACCGTCACAAGGACATCCAGGAGATGCGTGATCTAAACGAAGAAGCGCCCCTGGAAATCGAGGCCAGCAAATTCAATCTCAACTACATCAAACTGGACGGAAACATCGCCTGCCTCGTTAACGGCGCAGGCCTGGCCATGGCAACCATGGACATCATCCAGCATTTTGGCGGAATGCCCGCCAACTTCCTGGACGTCGGCGGCGGCGCGAGCAAAGAGCAGGTCACCGCGGCATTCAAAATCATTATCAGCGACCCCAACGTGAAAGGAATCCTCGTCAACATCTTCGGCGGCATCATGGACTGCAACGTCATTGCCACAGGCATCGTAGCCGCAGTCAAGGAAACGCACTTGCGCATCCCCCTGGTCGTGCGCCTGGAAGGCAACAACGTGGCCGCCGGAAAAAAGACGCTCGCCGAATCCGGCGTCTCCATCATCACCGGAGACTCAATGTCCGACGCCGCGCAGAAGGTGGTGCAGGCCGTTAAGAAAGCCGCCTGAGTATTCGCACTCGGCTTCGTGCCAGTATGCTACGACGCTTACGATATTACCAATAGAGGTGCTTCACCGGACGGATACGGTTGTTCAGCCTGATGTAGGCGAGCTTTCCCTCGCTACTATCGGGCCGCGTTCGTCTTGTCTCGCCGCGGCTTCTGAGCGAAGGCGGAAGCCGAGAAGCTGCTCCAGCGTTTCCTTTTCTGGCATGATTCGTGCCATGGTTGGCGTGTCGAGTTCAATTGGTGCATTCAAATACCATGCTGGAACTTGGCAAATCCTGCTTTGTGCCATCAGGCATATCAATCCAACCTTCGCACGCCAGTGGATTCTTTGGGGTGTGTAGTGTTAGGCGTATGTGCTGTGAGTAATTACCAGTATTCGTTCCGTGGTTAGTCTGGAAAATTACAAAAGCAATTTTGTTGTTGCGGTGGCCAAATACTATCCAAGTATGCGCGTGCTCATCACTGCCACCAAACGACTCCCAGAACGTAGGCTGCTCATCGGCGAATGCCAGTAAAGGCAATCCGAGCAAGAAAAGTTGGCAAATTAATCTTTTCATCTTACGTCCAACTCAGGCGCGCAGGGCTGATGACGTCCTCTGCAAAAGCGGAACTGAACGTGCCATCCCGCGTTGCCTGCGATTTTTAAGCGTCATGGTTTTATTTCGGTTTGCCAGACGTTGTATCATTGGTGGCCGCGTGTTGCTCCACAATGAGCCAACGTTGCTGCTCTGCGGGAAACAAGTCCGGTTTCCTGAGATCAAGGAAGAATGGATGCCTATCCATAGTGGCACTAGCAATCAGTTTTGAGAGACTACGTGAGGAATCAAATACGTCACTGGCTTTGAAAATGGCACCTATTTTATGTGCCTGCTCGAATGTGCTTGACCCATGCCATTCAGCACGGTTGACGATGATCACCGCAATCCATTTTATCGGAGGAAATTTCTTCGGCCCCAATCGGCGAATTTTTTCAAGGGACGTTTTGAACCATCCTGGTTCATCAGACTGGCTGTAATTTTTTACGTCAACATCATACTCGCACTGCAAATAGTCTGGATAGTGATCGTTGATGCTGTAAAAATTCACATAAGGGGGCACGGGGCGTCCGGGACCAGCATCGTAGTTTGGAAATGGAAATTGACTCGGCGGCAGCGGGACTCCATTTGCCCTATCCTCGGCTTGTTTTGCCGCGTATGCAAACGCGGCATCTTTATCTCGTTGATAATCAGTCGCGTTCATGGGACCTTCGACCGTATTAATAATCCCATTGGATGATGCTCCGTTGGTTTGATTCCATCGCGAAGTATCCAGATCTGTCCTCCCGTCTGTCGTTGGTGCCTGCTTCGGGTTTGTGGCCGGTGAACTTCCCGGGACTGGTTGAGACCCGCAGCCTATGTAAAAACATAAACCGATAGCCAGAACCAACAATGCAGGACATTGAACTTGCCTCATAACCCAAAAGGTCACTTTAAATTGCTCAATTACCGATGTTGTCAACGGTCGCACTCAATGCAAACGGAGTCCCCGTAACAGCACTAACCTGATTCTCTGTGCTTGGCGTTAACCTTCCAAAGGTGGTAGGACTGCGCAAACCCGCAATCACATATTGAGCGTAGCCAATGCCGTGGTTATACTGTTGAATCTGCCAGTAAACCGGGTCAGGCACATTGATACCGCTGTCCATAAGCATGACCGTGGACCACCAAACGCAGTTTTGTCCATAGAGGGAATAAAAAACACCACCACTTGACGGTGCTGGCACGTGAGGATTGCCAATTTCATTCCCCGGATCGTTCTTATCTGGAATCGGAAATCCATACTCGTAACCGACACCTTCGGTGTCCTTCCAACCATTGATGTAATTAAGAAGAGTCTGCTGCTGACTTGAATCTGTTGTGACAAGAAGCGCGATATGGAACGCACCCGGAGTCCAGTCGTCCCGGGTATCGTTCTCCCACACGCGCCCCGGAACGCCAGGCATAGCCTTTTCATTGAAATTCCAGGAATACGGATGCCAGGAGAAGGTGTGGAGGATTTGCTGGTGAGTATCGAAGGGATCACCTGTTCCCGGATCGGATGTAGATGTGAACAGCAAATAACCATGACCATAACCTAAGAGAAACGCGAACTTTTTCTCGGCACCTTCAAAATGGCGTTCGACAAAATAGACAGCGTTCCCGCTCGGATCAACGCCGTCAACCGGCTCATCCTCTGCATAGAGGTATTTGTGCAAGCTCAACGGATCTTCATTGTTCCCATCGGTCTGATCCATTGAAGTGAATCGTCCTAGCGGGGAAAACATTCTTCTGGCGCGGTTATTATACGTCCCGCTCACAGTGTCAAATTGCAAACCACAATAGAGGTAATCGTTCGGTGTCGGCCCTGAACCATTGTACCATTGCGATATCAGGTTTCCAAACGCGTCGTACGTGTACGTGTCTGTTATCGCTCCATTGGTGCTCATCAGGAATCGCACGTTCCCGTGGCCGTCATAGCCGTAATACGATAGCACTGACGGCAACAGGGTATTCGCATCAAACTGCTGTTGGCTGATTAACGCCAGGCCGAAATTGTAGACTCGGGTCAGCCCCGAATTCTGTGTAATTTCCTCGAGTATTTGCGGATAACCGCTGGGGTTCCGGTCATCCACTATCTCAAATATCTTGTTGCCATTGTCAATCATCCGCCCGACCATGTTGTCCTCGCTGTCGTACCAGTATGAAGAGCCATGTTGGACCGGTGAGTTGACCTGAGCGAGGATCAGCCGGCCCAAATAATCGTACGGAATCCCGTAAACGTTATTCCAACTGTATTGCCCCCAACCACTCATTTCGTTGTCGCCGTTATAGGAAGGATAGTTTCCATTGCCGTCAGCAACCAACTCGTCATTCGTATCGTAAGTGTAGGTGTCCGAAGGCACGGCAGAAATCGTAGACGACTGATTGGTCCTGTTGCCCACCGGATCGTAGGCATAAGCCACGTTGCCATTTGCGCTGACGTTCTCGTTGGTCAAGCGGTAAAGATTATCATAGCTCCATTGGTAAGCCTCCCACGTGACGCTGTTTGTTGTCTCGACGAGGTTCGTGCGGGTACCGCCATTCATCAGGGTGTATGCAAAACTGGCACGAGAAACATTGTTGTAGTTCCACACCAGGTTTGTCAAGCGGTTCAGCGAATCATATTGGTATTGATTCGTCACATCGTTAGCATAATGCATCGATGTCAGATTGCCAGCCAAATCGTATGAATATCCCGCGGCCATTTGTCCACCAGCCAGCACGTTGGTCAACCGGTTCAACGGGTCATACCCGTATGCCAGATGAACGCCATTGGCATATGACGACGCGATGTTGGTCACGTTTCCATTGACATCGTACCCATAGGTAAGCGACTCGGCCAATAGCGGAATACCCCAGTTCATTGTCTTTTGTATCAATCGGTCACGACTGTCGTAAGCCTCCAGGATCTGAAAACTACTATCGGAACTGTACATTCCGGACCGCTGGCCGGTCAGAGTATAGGCATACGAGTCGTATTCCGAGGGATACCAGCCGTTGAAGCGATTGGTCAGGCGGTTCATCGTGTCATATTGATTGTAGGCTACATCCTGGTCAAAATTGGTATGGGCGATCTGATTTCCGTTGAAATCGTAAGCCCACCCCTCGGTTTGATAGCCGTCATTTACCGATAGAGCTGGCAGACTGTGGACGATCTTCCGGCCCATACCGTCATAGGCATACGTATTCGTCCGGCCCAGAGCATCAATCTGGGCAATTTCATTTCCTGCCTCATCATATTGATATTGCGTGAGGGTTTGTTCCGCCATTCCCGGGGCCTTTGTCACGGATATCAACCGCCCTGAGCCATCGTAGCCAAATGCGGCTGGTCTTCGACCCAGCCGCGCTCCGAAGGCGGTTCATGGAGATCTCAATGATTTCGAAATCACCTCACCACCACTTTCCAGCAATCCAACGACAGCCCGAGCAAAACCCCGTAAGACAACCGGCGCAACATAACGTAAGGTGACCTCGAAATTTAAATTGAATAAAAAAGGATTTATGAAAAAACGAAAATTAGGAAAGAGTCATTTGAAAGTCTCGGCCATCGGATTGGGTTGCATGGGCTTGAGTTCTGGCTATGGCCCCGCCACCGACAAACAATCCGCCATTTCGCTGATCCGTTCCGCGGTTGAACAAGGCGTGAACTTCTTTGATACCGCCGAAGTTTACGGTGCTTACACAAACGAAGAAGTCGTTGGCGAAGCCCTCGCCCCTGTTCGCGGACATGTGGTCATCGCGACGAAATTTGGCTGGAACATTGATCCAACCACTCGCAAATCCATCGGCCTGGACAGCCGCCCGGGTCACATTAAGGAAGCTGTGGAAGGTTCGCTCAAACGGCTTCGCACTGAAACCATTGACCTGCTCTATCAACATCGTGTTGATCCCAACGTGTCCATTGAAGACGTGGCCGGGGCGGTGAAAGAATTGATTCAGCAAGGCAAGGTCAGACACTTCGGCCTTTCAGAAGCGGGTGCAAAGACGATTCGTCGCGCCCACGCCGTTCAGCCGGTCACAGCGCTCCAAAGCGAATATTCGCTGTGGTGGCGCGAACCGGAACAGGAAATTTTGCCGACGTTGGAAGAATTGGGAATTGGTTTTGTCCCTTTCAGTCCCCTGGGCAAGGGCTTCCTCACAGGCGCAATCAACGCAAATACAAAATTCGACGGCTCAGACTTCCGCAACACAGTTCCTCGCTTTGACCTCGAAAATCGAATGGCCAACCAGGGGCTGGTTGATGTCATCGGAAAATTTGCGCAAGAAAAGAAAGCAACGCCTGCGCAAATCGCACTCGCATGGCTGCTGGCTCAAAAGCCGTGGATGGTTCCGATCCCCGGCACAACGAAGCTGAACCGCCTGGTGGAAAACAACAAGGCGGCTTCGCTCGAGCTCACACCGGATGACCTGACTGAGTTGGAAAGCGCCGCTTCCAAAATCAAAGTCCAGGGCCACCGCTATTCGGAGCAATTCCAAAAATACATCGATCGCTGAGCGATCCTGGATCACAAAAACTATGCCTCACATCATCGTAAAACTTTGGCCGGGAAAATCTGAACAGCAGAAAACCCGTCTGGCCGAAGCCATCACCAAAGAGGTTATGAGCATTTTCAATTATGAAGAAGACGCCGTTTCGGTGGCTATGGAAGAAATCAGTCCAAACGATCGGGCCGAAAAAGTCTATAAGCCGGATATTCTAAATAAGCCAGACAACATTTACAAAAAACCCGGTTACACAATGTGAAAGGTGAACTATTCTTGGCAGGTGCTGTCCGCGCCGCGTGTAACGGCGCAACGAGCGTGGTCGGCCTGGCAAACTAAAAGAGAAAAGGAGATAGATTATTATGCGTGCAACAATCATGTATCGCGCCGGCGACGTGCGCGTTGAAACCATCCCCGATGCCACTATCGTCAATCCCACGGATGCGCTCGTGCGCACCACTCGCGCCTGTATCTGCGGCAGCGACCTGTGGCCTTACAAGGATATGGAACCCGTTAAAAACGGCCGCCGCATGGGCCACGAAGCAATCGGCGTCGTCGAGGCCATCGGGGCCGAGGTCCGCAAGATAAAAAAGGGTGACTTTGTCATTATGCCCTTTGCATTCTCTGACGGCACGTGTGCCTTTTGTCAGGAAGGGTTGCAAACGTCATGCGTCCACGGCGGGTTCTTCGGCTACACCGAAGGCGTCGGCGGCGCCCAGGCCGAAGCGATTCGCATCCCGCACGCCGACGGCACCCTCTTTGTCCTGCCGGTCCGCGAGGACAACTCCCTGGTGGCGTCGCTGCTGACGCTCTCGGACGTGATGGGAACAGGTCACCATGCGGCAGTCGCCGCAAAAGTTGCTCGCGGCAAAAAAGTTGCCGTGATCGGCGATGGCGCGGTCGGCTTGTGCGGCGTCATCGCCGCCAAACGCCTCGGCGCCGAGCAGATCATCATGCTCGGCCGTCATCCCGATCGCATCGCGCTCGCAAAGGCATTTGGTGCTGCAGACATTATAAGCGAGCGCGGCGAAGAAGCCGTCGAGCGCGTGCGCAAGAGCGCCGGCGGTTTCGGCGTGCATTCGGTCCTCGAGTGTGTCGGCACAGAACAAGCCATGCAAACCGCCGTCAGCATCACCCGCCCCGGAGGCGCGGTCGGCCGCGTTGGAGTCCCCCATTACCCTGGAATTCCCGCGTCCGACACGGCCTTTTTCGGCAATATCACCGTCAGCGGCGGCCCCGCGCCGGTGCGCTCCTATATGAGTGAGCTTTTGCCCGACATTCTTGAAGGTCGCATTCAGCCCGGCCGTGTCTTTGACCGCATCATCGGCATTAATGAAGTGCCAGACGGTTATCGAGCGATGGACAAACGTGAGGCAATCAAAGTCATGGTGAAACCCTGATTGCTACCGTAAAACTTTGAAACACAAAATTGAAAGAAGTTCATTATGGAAATCAAAAGAACAGGCTCACAACCCTCCAACAAAGGCCCCGCCGATTGGTTCACCGGCGCGGTCCGTATAGACCCCTTGTTCCAGGCGCCCGCCCCGGCGCGCGTCTCCGGCGCCAGCGTCACCTTCGAGCCCGGCGCGCGAACGGCATGGCACACCCATCCATTAGGCCAGACACTCATTATCACCGCCGGCTGCGGCTGGTCCCAGCGCGAAGGCGGTCCCGTGGAAGAAATTCGGCCCGGCGACGTCATCTGGTTCCCTCCGGGCGAAAAACACTGGCACGGCGCTTCCGCCACTACCGCCATGACACACATCGCCATCGCCGAATACCTCGACGGCAAAGTCGTTGACTGGCTGGAAAAAGTCACTGACGAACAATATCGCAAACCTTGAAGGGTCAGCGAGTGACGGCAATTTCACTTTTTCCCGGCGTGGCAACGGAATTCGCCCGGCGATTGTCCGACGATCGCGCGGAAAGACACCCAAAAACTATTCAAGCTTCGATACCCGCAAACCTCGGCGATGATTTTCTGGTTGAGATTTGAATTGGCCAGCAAGCCCTTCGCGCGCTCGATCCGCATGCGGCGAAGCGCGCGACCCGGACTTTGCCCGATGTACCGTCGAAACGCTTTATGAAGTCCGCGCCTGGACAAGTTGGAAGCTCTCGCCAGATCTTCAATCCCGATTGGTTCGTAACAGTGTTGCGTCAGGAAATTCAGGATTTGATAGAGCCGCCCGCCAATAAAATTACCATCGCCGCTTGTCCGCAAAGACCGCGAAGAAAGTGATTGCGCACGGATTGCATTCATTTCGGGCTGCGGTAGACGAGAATTTCGATTTTTGCCGCTTTTGGAAGTTCAGGAATTTGCCCTTTCCCGCTGCCGCCGCGCGCGTGCCACCAACTGCGCCTGCACGAACATCGGAATCACCCAAATTAGCATCACCAGAAATCCGTGCCTTTCAACAGCCTCAGAAATCCGGAAAAAGCCATTTTGCTGGAAAAATTGCCTGGCAACTTCGGTATTGGCCTGAGCCGCATACGCGACCCCGCCCAACGCGAAGTTGTGCGCTACCACGAATCCGCCGCACACGGCATTCCATGCAAAACCACAGGCGCTGAGAGCCTGCCAGGCGAAGGCCAGTCCGCCGTAAGCCCAGACGCCGAGAACAACTGCGCCAATCGGGAATACACCAATTGCTATGCCGCCCATCGGTAGAATACCAATCGCTATCCCTCCCACACTAATGGGAGCAACCGCGATCCCGCCCCAGGCGAATATCACGCCTATCGCATGGCTGCTGCCAATCGCAATCCACGCCTTTAACGCAGGACGCATAACATCAAACCGGTCACCGATGCGGACGTGAAGGAGCGGCAAACCAAATAAACTCCACCGGCTGCGATATTCAAATGCGGCATCCGGAAATTGGCCGTTATACTTGTGGGCCAAAATCTCGGCAAGCCGCCTCCGGCGGTGCGTTATCGAACGGATGAAGAAAAAGCTGATCGCCAGCAGGTAAAAAACGATCATTAGGCTCACAAGCATAGCCCAAAATATTTCCGGGTCTGGCTGATTTCGAACTGCGAAAAATAACGGCACCGAGCAGACCGCCGATAACCCCAGCGCAATCAGCAGCGCATTCCGAAAAGCGCGTTTGATATACCCCCTCTCCTCGTCCGTGTGGGCTTCATCCATGGTTTGGCGATAGCTTGCATAATTTCCAAAAAGAATGAGCAGCGGTGAAAAAATGGCGCTGACCGCTCCGAGCATGCCAATGCCTTTCGCCGCCGCGCCTCCTTTGGCTGCCGCAGCGCCGATGGCAGCCGCTTTGGCCGTAGATAGGGTCAGGGCCGGCAGCGCGGCTACGACACCGAGTGTAAACATACGGCCTGGATTGGTCCGTTCCAAAGCGCCTTCCACGAAAGAAAGCACTTCTTCGTGCAACAGTTTTCGGCCGCGCGATAGCCGTTGTTTCACTGCGTCCTCAGTCATTTCCAAACTGGCCGCGACAGATTCAACGGATTGCCGCTCCCGATAAAACAGGATGAGCGGTTCGCGGTAGGTTTCGGGAATTCTCTCGAGCGAGCGCCACAGGATGGATTCTTCCTCCTTGCTGATCGCGTGGTCGGATGGCAGCAATTCCCGCGACGCCAGCTCGGATACGGCTTCCAAAGGAGCTGCGGCATGCACAGGCTCGTGGCCCTTGGAACGGATTGTCTTATAAACCCGGTTTCGGAGAATGCCGCACAGCCACGAGCGCAGTTTGCCCGGCTCGTTGAGTTGCGCGAGTTGCTTCCATGCGGTAACAAATGTCTCCTGCGCCAGGTCCTGGCTCTGGCTGAAACTGCCCGTCGCGCTGTAGGCAAGTGAGCAAATCAGGGTCTGATAGCGCCTGACAATTTCGCCGAATGCCTCACGATTACCGGCAAGGCTTTCGCTAACAAGGCTGGTGTCGGTCGCTTCCACGGTTTCAATCGATTTAAAGTTCATCATATTGCCAGTAAGTCCCCAAACCAGAAAAAAGGTGACAAACAAATCCGTCCGATCTGTCCGATTTGTCTGATCCGGCCGATCCACCCACTTGAACCTCAACGAATCCGCTAATATATTCATCCCATGGATGCCCCAAAACCACCCCTGCCACCGTTCGACGCACAATCGGCCGCCCAAAAAGTCCGCATGGCTGAGGATGCCTGGAACACCCGCGACCCCCAGCGCGTAGCCCACGCTTACACGGTCGACAGCGTTTGGCGCAATCGCTCCGAGTTTTTCACCGGGCGCGAAGCCATCGTGCAATTCCTGACCCGCAAATGGAACAAAGAGTTGAATTATCGCCTCATCAAAGAGATTCAGGTTCTTTCGTTCGACGTTGGGCACGGATGGCGCAATTTTTGCTCCAACCTCCAGGCTAAATGCAATACATCAGAGCATGAGAATTCTCACCTACATCCTTCTGACAGCCATGCTAACCGCCATGGTCTGGATTATCGATGTGCCCGCTTTGCACGTCCTCTTGCTCCAGCACAGAGCCGAATCCTTTCCCCATGTCCAGGGTACCGTATTATACAGCCAGGTAACGAAGACAATAGGCTCGAAGGGCCACGTTCAATATCACCCGCTCATCGGCTATCGATACACCGTCGGCGACCAGGATTATCGGTGGGCCTGTTATCGTTACGACGGCCATTGCTACCCCTCGGGTTCAGCCTGGCAAATCGTCGAGAGCCATCCACCCGGCTCGACCGTGGACGTCTATTATAATCCAAAAAACCCGGCGGACGCCCTGCTGTCGCCGACGGTTGATAAACCGGACGTGGCTATAATCTTTTTTGGAAACGCGTTGATCCTGGTTCTTGTAGCTGTCGTGTGGACGACATTTTCTCGGGCATCGATAGCCTGCAAAATGGCCGGAGGCGTTAGGATAATCACCGAGATGATGGTCACCCGCTTGCGGTTGCCTCGCTATCAGCCATCGTCCATCGCGCTGCTCGCAACCGCCATTCTTTCCCTTCTAGCCGCCGCAGCCATCGCATTTGGCCTGCTGTCACCGCCATGGATCGCGGGAGAATGGCTGCTCCCAATCGTTCTGATCGGCGGCGCGGCGGTGTACGCATGGCAATATATGGACGTTCAATCCGGCAAGCGCGACCTCGTCATTGATGAAAGCTCGCGGACCGTCCAGTTGCCCTTAACATTTGGCAGGCGAGAGCAGACCCCTGTTTCCTTTTCACAAATCCGCGCCGTCCTCTCGAATAAGGTCAGGCATCGGACAAAAAATGGAGTCTATTATACCTACATGGTCACACTTGAGATGACGGATAGCACTCAACAAAAGTTAATTGATTTAAGCCTGAAACGCGCGCAATCACTCACGATATGGTTGGTTGAAAAATTCGGTGTGCCGGAGAAAACAGTCGAACTTGACGGTTTTGAATCAGGCCAAAGCGATGAAACGGCTAAACTTTGAACCGCCTGCAATCTCGCCAAACCGCATGTAGGGCGGGCATCGTGCCTGCCGGTTAAGGCGGCTTCCAGCCGCGTGTTTGCTGCGCAATTTACACGCGGCTTTTCGTCCCTTGTGTCACTTTGGTCCCCTCATCGATCTCATACGTCCATCACACAGACAATAATCCATTATTTTTCCACTTCCGTTCCGGTTTGATTCCAATAAGATTCTTTATTATGAACCTAAATGCTAAACTGTCGGTTCTAGTGCTCGTTGGAGGGCTCATTTTTCCGTTGCAGTCACACGCACAGTCCCCCGTCAATTTCCCCGCCGCCAGCCCAGCGTGCACAATCAAACAACGCGTCGGTTTGACCGACATCCAAGTCGTTTACTCGCGGCCCGGTATCAAAGGCCGGACCGTCTTCGGCGGCATTGTGCCCTACGACACCGTCTGGCGCACCGGAGCGAACCAGGCCACAAGGATCACGTTCAGCACACCGGTCAAACTCGAAGGCAACGACATTCCCGCGGGCACCTACGCGTTGTTCACTATTCCTGACACAAACGAATGGACAATCATCTTAAACAAAAACTCGAGGCAATTTGGAGCTTTCCAATACGATTCAAACGATGACCTCGTCCGGTTCACGGTCACACCCAAAACCTTGACAGACACCACCCTCGAAACTTTCATGATCGAATTCACCGACATTCGGGACGATTCAGCCGTGCTCATGCTGGTTTGGGACAAAACCATCGTCCCTATCCGCGTGCAGGTCGACGTCACCGGCAAAATCGTTCCCCAAATCGATGCGACCATGGCTGCGCCGGGCAAAAAATCGGACGGCTTCTATTTTCAGTCGGCGCAGTTTTACTACGACCATGACCTCGACTTGAACAAGGCGCTGGACTGGATCAACGCCGGGCTGGCGGACAAACCCATGATCGCTTTCGAAATGCTGCACCTGAAGGCGCAGATCCTGGCGAAACAAGGCGACAAAGCGGGCGCCATTGACGCCGCCAAACAATCCACCGAACTGGCCATCAAAGCTGAAGGACCCAACAATTCCTTCGTCTGGATGAACCAGCAATTGATTTCCAGCTTGCAATAAACGAATTTCGCGCCCGCTCACACACTAATTCAATTCAACATAAACCGTCGGCAACTGTCATAGCTCCTATGAAAACGCTCCTGTGTACCCTTGCAATTACCGCACTCACCGCAACCGCCACGCTCCCGGTCTCGGCACAGCAACACCGCGCCAGCCCGCACGAAACCTTTAGCGCCCGCGTTAGCGGCGACCGCATTACCATCACCTACGGCCGGCCCTACACTATCAAGCCCGGCACAACCGAAGTCCGCAAAATCTGGGGCGGCCTCGTCCCCTACGGCGAACCCTGGCGCATGGGCGCGGATGAAGCCACGCTGCTGATTACCCAGAAACCTCTTCAAATCGGCGGCAAAAACATTCCCGCTGGCGCCTATACACTTTACATGGTGCCCCAGGAAAATGGCCCGTCCCAATTGGCCATCAGCACCGCCCTCGGCGGCTGGGGAATCCCGGTGGACACCGACCACGACCTGGCCCGCGTGGACCTGACCAAATCGGACCTCGATAAACCAGTGGACCAATTCACCATGGCCATCTCCAAAGAATCGTCCGGCGGCACATTGAAGTTGTCATGGGAAAACACCCAATTCTCCGTCCCCTTCACCGTCCAGAATTGATACGCCTGGAAAGTTCCAATCTTTCGCAGATCATGCATCTTGACGATGAATTACCGTCGTCGCTTGCCGTGTCAAACCATCGGCGGACAATTCTCCCTGTCCCAGCGCGAGAGGGCCGGGGTGAGGGAGAATCTTCCGGACGAGGACATTCCACATTCCGCATTCCGCATTGGATCGCCCTTTTCCTTTTTCCTTTTTCCTTTTTCCTTCTAACCGCCTCAGCCCAATCCACCGATTCTCCATCCAACCAGGCCATCCTTCAGGACCTCGAAAATTTCCGCGAAATGGGCAGCGTCCTATACGTCGCCGCCCATCCTGACGACGAAAACAACGAGTTAATCGCCTACCTCTCGCGCGGACGCCACTACCGCACAGCCTACCTCTCGCTCACGCGCGGTGACGGCGGTCAAAATGTCCTCGGCCCGGTATTCGGCGAAGATTTGGGCGTCGTCCGCACCGAGGAACTGCTCGCCGCCGGACGCATTGACGGCGCGCAGCAATATTTTACGCGCGCAATGGACTTTGGCTTTTCCAAGGACTACCGCCAGACACTAAGAATCTGGGACGAACAGAGCGTGCAAGCCGACATCGTGCGCGTCATCCGCGAATTCCGACCGGACGTCGTCATCACCCGCTTTTCTCTCACCCCCGGCGGCACTCACGGCCATCACACGGCCTCAGCCATTCTGGCGCTGCAAGACTTCAAGCTTGCCGGGGACGCAAATGCATTTCCCGAACAAATGGACGAAGGGCTGAAACCGTGGCAGCCGAAACGCATTTTCTGGAACGTCGGCGGCTTTCAAAGCCGCGACGCGAACGGAGCCCATCTCATACGCCTCAGCGACGGCGGCATTGATCCCATTTCCGGCGAGGCCTACACGGAAATTGCCGCACGCAGCCGTTCCATGCACAAGACCCAGGGACTCGGAAATTTTGCCGGGTTTGGCGGAAGCAGCGGTACCCGCCACGACAGCTTCGTACTTCTCGCGGGCGACCCTGCCACCAACGACATCATGGATGGCGTGAATACAACGTGGTCACGCGTGTCGGGCGGAGCGGAAATCGGAAGGCTGGCCGATAATGTCATTTCGAAATTCAATCCCCAGGACCCCGCCGCCAGCGTGCCTATGCTACTGGAAATCAAAAAGTCTTTGAACGGCCTTCTCTATGCCGTTCCCGATGATCGAGTTGTGAATGAAAAATCGCTGCTACTGGATCACATCATCCAGCGATGCCTCGGCCTGACCGTGCAGACGACGATTTCAGAAGCTGAAGTCGTGCCGGGCGAAAAGCTGCACTTGCAAATGACGGCCACAATTCAATCAGACGTTGTTCCAGTGCGGTGGGCAAACGCGAACTATCATACCGAAGGCTTCACTGGTTCTTCGATTGACGCCGACCTGACTACAAATGCTGCTGTCACTCGCGACATCGTCCAAAAATTGCCAGCCGATTCGCCAATCAGCCAGCCCTATTGGTTGCGCGAACCACATTCCGCCGGCATGTTTCGCGTGGACAATCCGAATCTCATCGGCCGCCCCGAAAACCCGCCCGCATTTCCGATCGAACAGGCATTTGATGTAGACGGCCAACCCCTGATTGTTCCAGATCAGCCAGTGCAAGTTACGGCTGACCGTGCCCACAATGAACCACGCGATCTGACAGTCATCTCGCCCGTCACACTCAAATTCGAAAATGACGTCGGACTCTTCGCCCCGGCCGCCACGCGACCCATCACGGTCACAGTCACTTCCGCGCGACCAAATACCCGAGGCGTTCTGCATCTAACCGCGCCAAATGGCTGGACCATTTCGCCGTCGGAACAATCATTCCGCCTCGCCGCTGCTGGTGACCAGAAACAATTCGCCTTCAACGTCACGGCGCCCGCCGATCCTGCAACAGCCTCCATCGGCGTAACCGCGAAAGTTAACGGAAGAAGTTACGACAATGACCGCGTAATCATCAATTACCCCCACATTCCGCTCCTCGTATTGCAACCACGCGCCCAATGCAATGTCGCCTGCCTGAATTTGGCAACGCACGGTCACCAAGTCGGCTATCTTCCGGGCGCTGGCGACGACGTTGCCCAATGCGTTGCCGACATGGGCTACGAAGTCACCACCCTGACCGATGCCGATCTGACGGCGGACAACCTGGCGAAATTTGACGCCATCGTCATCGGCGTCCGCGCCTTCAACGTCCGCAAGGGCCTCGCCTCCCATATGCAGGCGCTCTTCGACTACGTTCAGGCCGGCGGCACAATCATTGAGCAATACAATCGTCCCGGTTTCGGACTGGAGACCGACCAATTGACGCCTTATAGTCTGCATCTTTCCGACGATCGCGTGACGGACCCGGCCGCTCCTATGACCTTTCTGGCGCCGGACAATCCCGTCCTGAACACGCCAAATAAAATCACCAGCGCCGACTTCGACGGCTGGGTCCAGGAGCGTGGAACTTATTTTCCCGATCAATGGGACGACCATTTCACGCCCATCCTCGCCTGCAATGATGCCGGCGAAGCGCCGCTCAAAGGCGAATTACTCGTCGCGCAATACGGCAAAGGTTATTTCGTCTATACCGGCCTCGGGTTTTTCCGTCAATTGCCCGCAGGCGTGCCTGGCGCATACCGCCTGTTTGCGAATCTCATCTCGCTCGGAAAATGACTTCACCGGAGGACAAATCGGGGCGGGGACAGCTTGTCCCCGCGATCCAGACCGATCACCAGGACGAATTGACGGGACTGCCGGGACTACCCAAGTGGAGGCACGTCTATCTGTTTGTCCTCGCCTGTTTCGTTTTGTCGGTGCTGTTGCTCCTGGCCCTCACGGCGTTCTATTCATGAATCTCCTCGATTTCGTTGTCCTCATTGGGAGCATGGTCGCCATCGCGGCCTACGGCGCATGGCACACCCGCAGGCATCGCGATCTCAATCATTATTTGCGCAGCGACGAATCCGTCGGCTGGCTGACCATCGGCATTTCCGTCGCCGCCACACAGGCCAGCGCCATCACATTCATTTCAACGCCCGGCCAGGGATACGAAAGCGGCCTCGACTTCGTGCAGAATTATTTCGGCATGCCGCTGGCGCTCATTCTCATCGCCGCAGTGTTCCTCCCAATCTATCGCCGCCTAAACGTTTATACCGCCTACGAATATCTGGGCCGCCGGTTCGGCGCGCAGACGCGCCTCCTCGGCGCAGGTCTCTTCCTCCTGCAACGCGGCCTGGCCGCCGGCATCACTATCTACGCGCCCGCCATCATCCTGTCCACCGTGCTTGGTTGGAACCTGGGCCTGACGATCATTTTGAGCGGACTGCTCGTCATCATTTATACCGTCGCCGGCGGCAGCCAGGCCGTCAGCCTCACGCAGAAATGGCAGATGAGCATCATTTTCGGCGGCATGCTGGCAGCCTTTGCCATCCTGCTCGTAAAAATACCCGCCAGCTTCTCCGACGCCCTAACCATCGCCGGCACATTCAAGAAAATCAACGCTGTGAGCTTCTCGTTTGACCCCAACCGCCGCTACACTTTCTGGACCGGTCTGCTTGGCGGATTTTTTCTGTCGCTGTCCTATTTCGGCTGCGACCAATCGCAAGTGCAGCGTTACCTTTCCGGCTCGTCTCTCCGCGAAAGCCGGCTCGGATTGATGTTCAACGCTGTGCTGAAAATTCCCATGCAATTCTTTATCCTGCTCCTCGGCGTCATGCTCTTCGTCTTCTATCAGTTCGAGCAACCGCCTCTCTTTTTTAATCAGGCCGCCTGGCACGAAGCGGTCCGTCTCGACCCTGGCATTAAGCTCGAATCGCTCGAACAGCAATTCCAAGCCGCTTCCGCGCAAAAAAAACAGTTCATTCTTCAATGGCTCGCCGCCAGGCACGCCGGAAACCATACGGATGAAGCCGCCGCGCGCGCGCAGGCCATGGCCGCCCAGGACCACGCAAATGCCATTCGCGCCCAGGCCGAAAAAGAGATGCAAAAGGACGACCCGGGTGTCAAAAGCAATGACGCCGATTACGTCTTCGTCACGTTCATCCTCGACCGTCTCCCACACGGTTTGATTGGCCTGCTCATCGCGGCATTTTTTGCCGCCGCGCTCCAATCCAAGTCCGCCGAATTAAATGCGCTTGGCGCAACCACCACCGTGGATTTCTATCGTCACCTGCTCAAGCGCGAGGCGACCGACGCGCACTACGTCGCCGCTTCACGCTGGTTTACATTTTTCTGGGGCCTCATCGCCATCGCCTTCGCTCTCTTTGCGAACCTGGTCGAAAATTTGATTCAAGCCGTCAACATCGTGGGTTCCGTTTTTTACGGAGTTTTCCTCGCCCTGTTTCTAGTCGCGTTCTTCCTGAAACATATCAGCGGCACAGCGATTTTTTGGGCCGCGCTCGCGGCACAAATACTGGTCTTCGTTCTCTATTTTTCCCTCAACATCAGCTACCTCTGGTATAACCTCATTGGCTGCGCGGCCTGCGTGCTGCTGAGCCTTGTAATCCAGGCATTTCTGCGCCCAAACACAAAAACAGCGGAGCCATCACCATGAACCGTCCTTTCCATAATTCGCGAATCATTCAAACTTTCTATGAACCGTCTGGAACCGAGTTGATTCGTGAGAACTCGCTTGCGTCTTGGAGTGCGGTGGCAAGTCCGCGCGACACCGTTTTTGGACGTCGTTGGACTTTCAAACGGCAATTGACTTTACGCAGTGGTCCGAAATCCAAGGGTTCTTTCCTTCGATGTTCAGCGTTCGATGTTCGATGTTCGATGTTCGGCGTTCGACGTTTTCTCTCCGCATGACCCCATCACCCATCATTTGCCTCGGCCAGCAACCCTGCGGATTCTTTCCGAAACGCTTTTTCACCGCCAAAATCCGGACTGCCCGCCGTCTTCAATCCGAAATTGGCGGCCAAATCATCTTCTTCTGCCACGACAGCGACCATGACCCGCGCGAAACCCAAACCATCCTTCGTCATCGCAAGACCAACGAACCCGCCCTCCTGAATTTCGCCTTCAAAAATAGGATTCAACGGAAATTTTCACCGCTATACCTAAAACAGATCGCCGATGGCTGGCATGAAAAAACCGTCCTCCAACTCCCCAATTACACCAACCGCCTGCTCATCAACCTCTTCAATAATGTTTCCGCAGTGACCGTCGCCGATTTCTGCCTCGAAATGTATCGCCGCCTCGGTTGGCTGGACGGCATTCGTGTCGTACGCTCCAGTGATCCGGCCATTCGACGCGCTGCTTGCGATGTGCCGGAATTCTTTGTGGACGTTCCCTTCGAAGGCGAAACCGTCCGCGCCCGGTTCGTCAACGGCTCCTTCCAACTCCACGAAGGCGGCAATTCCTACGTCACACTGCCGGCGACGGCATTCGGCAAAGAACAAATCAGCCCGGCGCGCGACACCCGGCTGCGCTGGATGCAATCCGTCGTTCATTGCACTCATTACGTTGCCGGGCCGGGCGAAAAAGCCTATCTTCGCTCCGAACAAACACCGGAAATCACTTTTGTAGATCGCGACACCATTGAACGCCCCGATGAAGCCTGCATCGAAATCTCCTCCTGAACCGAAGGTGGTGGAACACGGCAGGGTGGAACACGGCGCGCTGCGCCGTGTAGCGCCGCGTGCAGCGGCGCAACAAGCGGGTTCATGGTCCCAATACATGCGAAATAAATCGAATGAAGGCTCTCCATGAACCGTGAACCCCTGCTCGCCTTCGGCGCTCATCCCGATGACATCGAATTTGGCTGCGGCGCGGTCATCGTGAAGGAAACCCGCGCCAACCGCCCTGCCCACTTCGTCATCTGCTCGCGCGGCGAATCCGCTTCGAGCGGCGCCCCAAAACAACGCGTCGCCGAGGCAAAAAAATCCGCGGCAATTCTCGGCGCAACGATCGAATTCCTGCAACTGGACGGCGACGCCCATCTCGAAGTTCGCGCCGCCCACGCCATCAAACTCGCAGCCATCATCCGCCATCTCAAACCTGGAATCGTCCTGGCGCCCAGCCTTGTGGAAAACCAGCATCCGGACCACTCACGCCTCGGCCAATTGGTGCGCGACGCCTGCCGCCTGGCGCGCTACGGCGGTCTCCGCGAACTGCGTCGCACGCCGTCGCACGCCACCGGCCAATTATTTTATTATGCTGTAACACCCGAAGCCGAACCCGCCGGCATCACGCCCGTGTTGATTGATATTTCCGCGCCGGAAGTTCTCAACGCCTGGAGGAACTCCATGGAAGCACACGCGACACAAGTCAACGCCCGCAATTATGTGGATTTGCAGCTCACGCGCGCCCGGTTGCGCGGCCTGCGATCCGGTATCAGCCACGCCATCGCTTTATTTCCAAACGATCCCGTCGTCCTCGATACACTCGCGCAAGTGAGCCTGGCATCGCGTCAATTCTGATATGGCGGCGGCTGGTCCATTGAAAATCGGCATCGCTTGTTATCCCAGCGTCGGCGGCAGCGGCATCCTTGCAACCAGCCTGGGCGAGGAACTGGCCCTGCGCGGCCACGAAATCCATTTTTTCAGCTACGAACGCCCTTTTCGCCTGCCTGAAAACACGCCTCGGATTCATTTTCATTCCGTAGACGTCAACGACTATTCATTGTTCAAATACCCCGATTACACATTGCCCTTATCGGTGAGAATGGCTGAAGTCACTCTTAAGTTCGGACTGGATGTCCTTCATGTCCATTATGCCGTCCCCCACGCCACAGCCGCCATCCTCGCGCGCTCAATGTTGCCGCCGGACATGCAACCGCGAGTCATCACTACCATGCACGGCACGGACATCACGTTGCTCGGCTCCGATCCCGGTTACGCCCCCGCCATCCTTCACGCGCTCGCTCACTCCGATGCCGTGACCGTTGTGTCCGAATTTCTGAAAGACGAAACGCGGCGCGTGCTCGGGTACAACGGCCCGCTCGAAGTCGTCCACAACTTCTTCGCCCCGCGCCCGCCGCGCCGCTCCCGCGAAGAAGTGCGCCGCGAACTCGGCCTCACCGGAAACGAAACATTAATCTTTCACTCGTCAAATCTCCGGCCGCTCAAGCGCGTTGACCTTCTCCTGAAAACCGTTGCCCGCATCCATCCGGCCAATTCATTCAAGCTGTTGATACTGGCCGGCGGGAGCTTTGAGCCGTTTATCAAGGACGTTGACCAACTGAAATTGAGCGATCGCGTCATAGTCCGTGACAAAGTCTACGACGTCGAGGATTACGTGCAGGCCGCAGACGTCGGGCTGTTCACTTCCGAAACCGAAAGTTTCGGTTTGAGCATCCTCGAAGCCATGTTTTTCGGTTGCCCGAGTATTGCCCGCCGCGTTGGAGGCATCCCGGAAGTCGTCGAACATAATGTCACCGGCATCCTCGTTCCGTCCGATAACCCCGATGCCCTCGCCCGCGAACTGGAAACCCTAATCCAGGATCGCCAGCGTCGCACCACAATGGGCCTCGCCGCCCAACGCCGCGCCCAGGACCTATTCTCCGCCAACGTCATTGTCCCGCGCTACGAGGCGCTGTACCGGCGGTTATCCAGGAACCAGTGAGGGCGTGAAATCCCGAAACATCGAACGTCGAACGCCCAACATCGAAGGAAAGGCATATGCCCTACGGCGTTTACACATTTTTGGGTATACTAGGGAGTAAATTTGTGAACGAGGGCCAGTAAAAGGCCAAATTGTGGGTTCTCATTGGGAAATTTAAGAAAATACCCGCTTCGGCTAATAGTAAACACCATTCACCTCCGGTGAAAAAATCACCTTCCCGTCTCTTTGCCGGATGAATATCACCACACGATCGTCGGTAATTGCAAGCACTCCTGCCGGCCACCCAATCAACCGACAACCGAATCGACAATGTAAGACACCTCTGGTAGTTTTTACCGCGTTTGTGAATACAAAATACTCTTCAGGCAACCCTCCTATTTCACTCGGTTGAAATCCGACGGGACGCCCGTGAGAAAGCCAATAGTCGTAATCTTCCTTCAACGTGATTGCCGCCGTCGTAAAGTTATGACCAGGAGCATACTTAGCACAGCCGATCAAACACAGCGCCAGGCAAGCGATAAAAACAGCCTTCAGATTCATAACAAAACCCTAAGGTCCGACGTCGTAAAGGGCTCGTCCTATTGTTTTACGGCAGCGCCAGTATAGCAAGGGGATAAATCGGGTCGAGGTCCTTCGCGTGACGCTTACCATCACAACAACTAATTATTTTTTGTTGAATGAATGACATTAGATACTTGTTATCCGCTGTTGCTTGAACTTTTAGCAAAGTGGACTAGAGTCAAACCCACAAGGAGATGATTGAGATGGCTAAACAAAGGACAATTTTCGGCTTCCCGCCTTTCCCGGCTGACGTATGCGAACTCTTAATAATCAGGCTATTATAGTCCTGGGCATGCATCGTAGCGGCTCGTCTGCCTTGACAAGGGTGCTCAATTTGCATGGGATGGAGCTCGGCTCCCGCCTCATGGCGCCTCAGACAGACAATGAAACAGGTTTTTGGGAACACCAGGACATCGTTGATATTCATGACCAAATATTGAAAACGCTAAACTCAGCGTGGGACGACGAAATCCTGCCCGACCAGTGGTGGCTGAAAACATCACTCCGGCCTTACCGCAAAGAATTAGCCAAAATTCTGCTGCGGGAATTTTCACAATATCGGCTCTGGGGAACCAAGGACCCGCGAATGTGCCGCCTGCTTCCCCTCTGGTTCCCGCTGTTCGAAAAATTGAAATGCCGCCCGGTATTTGTTCTGGGCATTCGACACCCGCTTGAAGTGGCGAAATCGCTTGAAAAACGCAATGGATTTTCGCTCCAAAGGGGAGAACGGCTTTGGTTCCAGCATTCCCTGCTCCTGGAGCGCTCCACCCGCGGATTTCCACGAGCCATTGTTCCTTATGAGCAGTTGCTGTCCGATTGGAAAAATGTCGTTTGCCGGGTGCAGGCAGCGCTGAAAGCGCCATGGCCGAAGATCCCGGCTGACCGCGAAATTGACCAATTCCTGAATCCGTCCATGAGACACCATAAGGCGTCGGAAACTTCCAATCTCTCCGCGTCAACGCTTCAGACCTACGACGCTTTCATCAATGGATTCAAAGGAAACCAGAAAGCCATGACCAAAACGTTGGACGTCATTTATTCCGCCTCCGAAGCCATTCTATCGCTCCCGGCAAATCGGCCAGTTCGATTGGCCGTGGCGCCGATGTTAGACGCAGTCGCTCAACTGAATTCCGAAAAACAAGCCGAAGAAATCCATCTCAAGGGCGCAAAAATCCGTTTGCTGCAACGCTGGATTAGCCGCGGCCTTTCCTGGTTCAAACGAATATTTGACCGATGGGATCCGCCCGGCGGCCACCTGGCACCGGCCATCTTCAGATTGATAACTCGTCGCCCGAAAACAGTTGTGAATTGACTGGAGCGTTTGAAGAAAAACTGTAGCCAGGCAAGGTGGTTTAATTCCAGCGATTTAAGTCGTAACAGTTGGTTCTTGAGTAGTCGATACCGCGTTCGTGAAAACAAAATACTCCTCAGGCAACCCTCCCACTTCACTCGGTTGAAATCCGACAGAACGCCCGTGAGAAAGCCAATAGTCGTAATCTTCCCTCAGCGTGATTGCGGAATCGAACCAACACGAGGACTAATCCGCCTGGTCTAACGCATTCAAAACTGCTTTGCTGTAGGATGAGGGAAACTCTATAGGATTAGGTTGACGCAGCACTATTGCCGGGGCATCCGGATTTTTTGGAAAAACAAGGACGAGAGGCACTCCAGCGCTGCCGTGTCTTGAAATTTCATCCGTCATCTGCGCCGGAGCTCGCGTATAATCTGCAATCAGCGTAGCGGCATTCATTTCTTTCAGCTTTTCCGTGACAGCGGGACTTTCCAGCGCGGGCTTGACAATCGCGTTGCACGTAACACACCAGGTGGCCGTGAAATCCACAAGCACCGGTTTCCCGGCGGTCCGGGCCTGCGCCACAGCTTCAGGACTCCACGGCTGCCAAACAAGGCCCTTCGCGGAAGTATCGATCAAAGAATTGTCCGTTTCAGTCCCGGCTGTCATCGTGCGCCAATTCAAACGGGCTTCAAGCGCGTAGGCATATCCCCCAGCCAGCAGAATCAAGACAATGGCGGCCGCTATGCCTTTTCCGCTTCGACCGCGCTGGATGAACTCCCCAAATATCCATGCGGCGCATGCCACTATTACCAGGAATACACCGAGCCAGAACACTCGCGACCCGTAGTCACTGGCGGCGACGTTGAATAACCAGACCGTTGTCGC
>DATJTK010000080.1:0-150726 GCA_035503455.1 Candidatus Sulfotelmatobacter sp.
GCGCGGGCAGATCATCGAACTTTAGTTTGGGAGCGTTCGCGCGGGCCTCGCCGATCGCAACCAGTTTTACTCGCGGCCCGGAATGCTGTGAACGCAAACGCTCGTATTCGTCGCGCACCTGCGCCGCGAATTTCGGCCGCTGTTCCTCGTTGATCAAATTGCTCGCCACAGGCACTGCACGGCTGGCATCCAGCACGTGCACTACGGGTTCATGGTAATTGGGCGCAATCTTCACAGCCGTGTGCGCCTTGCTCGTGGTTGCGCCTCCGATGAGCAGCGGCAGCTTCAGCCCTTCCCGCTGCATCTCACGCGCCACGTGCACCATCTCATCGAGCGAGGGCGTTATCAATCCGCTCAAGCCGATAATGTCCGCCCTGGTTTCACGCGCCACGGCCAGGATTTTTTCGCACGGCACCATCACTCCAAGGTCGATCACTTCATAGTTATTGCAGGCCAGGACGACCCCAACGATGTTCTTGCCAATGTCGTGGACATCACCCTTGACCGTGGCCAGGAGGATTCGCCCGGCAACTTCGCGTTTGCCTGTTTCCTGTGCTTTCGATTCCTTTTCCGCTTCCATGAACGGTTGCAGATAGGCGACAGCCTTCTTCATCACCCGCGCCGATTTGACTACCTGCGGCAAAAACATTTTGCCCGTGCCAAACAAATCGCCCACCACGTTCATTCCCGCCATCAACGGGCCTTCAATGACCAAAAGCGGTTTGCCCAGTTTGCGCCGCGCTTCTTCGACGTCGGCGTCAATGTAATCGACGATGCCTTTCACCAGGGCATGTTCCAGGCGCTCCTCAACGGCGCCTTTGCGCCATTCATCCTCGGCAGCCACAACCCGGTCTTTCTGCTTCACCGAATCCGCAAATTTGATCAACCGCTCCGTCGCATCAGGCCGCCGGTTGAGCAAAACATCTTCGACCAGTTCCAGCAGGTCCTTTGGCACTTCGTCGTAGACGGCGAGTTGCCCGGCATTCACGATGCCCATATCGAGGCCGGCCCGGATGCCATGATATAAAAATGCGCTGTGCATCGCCTCGCGAACGACATTGTTGCCGCGAAATGAAAACGAAATGTTGCTGATGCCGCCGCTCACTTTGGCCAGCGGCAAATTGTCCTTGATCCATTTCGTCGCCCGGATGAAGTCGACGGCATAATTCGCGTGCTCCTCCATCCCAGTAGCCACGGTCAAAACGTTCGGGTCAAAAATGATGTCCTGCGGCGCAAAACCCGCCACGTGAACGAGCAAATCGTAAGCGCGTTTGCATACCTCAATTTTGCGCTCGAACGTGTCGGCCTGGCCGCGCTCGTCAAAGGCCATCACCACCACCGCCGCGCCATAACGGCGGACCAATTTTGCCTGGCGCAAAAATTTCTCCTCGCCTTCCTTGAGCGAAATGGAGTTGACGATGGCCTTGCCCTGCAGGCATTTTAGCCCGGCTTCAATTACTTCCCATTTTGATGAATCCACCATGACGGGCACTTTGGAAATGTCCGGTTCACTCGCAATGAGACTCAGAAACCGCGTCATCGCCGCCACGCCGTCAATCATCCCCTCATCCATGCACACGTCAATGACCTGCGCGCCATTTTCGACCTGCTGCCGGGCAATGGTCAGCGCCGAATCAAAATCTCCAGCCTTGATATATTGCGCAAATTTCGGCGAACCGGCGATATTGGTCCGCTCGCCGATATTTAAAAAGTTGGAATCCGGACGCACTGTCAGCGCGTCAATGCCGCTGAGACGGAAATAAGGCTCGACCGACGGCACCTTGCGTGGCGCCAATCCAGCGAGCGAGCGCGCCATCGCGCGAATGTGCTCGGGGGTTGTCCCGCAACAACCCCCGGCAATATTCAGCCAACCCAATTCCGCCCATTCCCGCAATTGAGGCGCAAACGTTTCCGGCGTCTCGGGAAAGCCAGTCGGGAGCAGCGGATTCGGCATTCCGGCGTTCGGATGCGCGCTCAGATAAATGGGGGCGATATTGGAGAGTTCGGCGATCAACGGGCGCAATTCTTTTGGCCCAAGCGCGCAGTTCATTCCCACCGAAAGCAACGGCACATGCGAAATCGAATTCCAAAACGCCTCGACGGTCTGCCCCGTCATGCCCCGAATGCCGCCCTTTTGGATAAATGTAACCGACGCCAAAATCGGAACCACCGTGGCGCCTTGGCGCGCCTCCGTTCCGTACGGCAGCGGCACGATACCCCGTTCTTCAAAAACGCTCTCAATCGCAAAAAAGGCGGCCTTTCCATTCAGGGTGTCGAATATCGTTTCTACGAGCAACAAATCCACGCCGCCATCCAACAGACCCCGGACTTGTTCCGAGTACGCCACAACCAGTTCGTCATAGGTGCAACCTTTGGCCCCTGCATCATTTACGTCCGTGGAAAAAGACGACGTTTTCGACGTAGGACCGATCGATCCAGCCACAAAACACGCCCGGCCCGTCTGTTCCTTTTCGATTTTTTCAACCGCGCGCCGGGCACACTCCGCGCCGGCGCGGGAGATTTCCTGCGCGAGCGATTCCATGCCGTAGTCTGCCAGCGAAATTGCCTGGGCATTGAAGGTGTTGGCCTCGATAATGTCGGCGCCGGCTTTGAGATACTGCCAATGGATTTCTTCGATGATTTGCGGCTGCGTCAGATTCAGCAGGTCGTTCAGCCCTTTCAGCGGCTTCCCCTGCCACCCGGCAAACCGGGCGCCGCGAAACGCCGCCTCATCCAGGTTGTACCGCTGGATCATCGTCCCCATCGCGCCGTCAAGGATGACGATGCGCTCGCGCAACAGGCGTTGAAGATGTTCGATCTTGTCTGGCATCGGTGATTTTAACTCAATAATGCCCAAACATTAGCGAAAAGACCGTCGCGATGCAAATTAAAAATCAACATATCATGATATGATGATATGATAATTGGCATAAAAACCATCAGCCCCGAGCCTTGGGATTGAAAGCTCGGGGCTGGCGTCTAAAACGTTGAAAAACTGTTGCCCTTCAGCACCGGGAGATTCCGGCGACTGGCTGGTTACGGCATGGTGCCAAACACCTGGAACTGGCTGCCGGGAACAAAACCGAATAGTGTCCCGCCGCTAAATCCAATCTGTTGGGTCGTCTCGTAAAGAGGATTGGCAGGCAGGGCTACCAGATAGTTGTCCGGATACGTCGGCTCCGGGGAAAGATATTTTGTGCAAACCGGGTGATACGGCGGAAATGGGAAGGTGACAATCTCATATAAGCCGACACCCGTCCGCGCCAAGGTAAGATTTACGCCCTTGACAACGCCCGTGGTGACCCCTTCGGCCGGTGAATTCCACACGGTGGTTTGTTCCATGGACCTGCGAAGCCCGCTCAACCGGACGATATCACAGGTATTGCGAATGCCCCGTCCGAGCTTTTCTTCCGGTCCGGCGCAACCGGATGTAAATGTAGCGGCAATGACAAGTAAACCAAGGAGCGGCAGGACTTTTCGCATAAATCAGTTTATTTGCAGCATACGCCCGTTCCTCTAAATGTAAAGGTTTTTGTTGCGGCAAGTCAGAAAATTTTTTCCTCTCCAATGTCGCGTCAATTTTAGCGTTCACGGAAGTTGCAAATCTGTTACTTGCGACGTCCACAAATACCCGGACAATGGCATTGTGAACGCGAATTGTTTTTGTACAACGGCTGACCACACTCGTTGTGCCGGCGGCAGCGCCACTTGCGAAGACCGCCGTGTTCTACCACCGGGGTTCATAAAAAAGGTTGGAACGAACATGTCTCTGGGCGCCGGGCCGTTTCAGAGGCCGAGGATGCAAACAGGGATGGACCGGTTCGTACTTCCGAATCGACTGTGAAAAACTTTGAAACTTTCCCAGACTTTTAATATTTAATATTGAGTCTTTAATTTTCAACAACTGTCTGTGAATAAAAATGTGAATAGATTTTCACCAGTCCGTAACATATGCGTAACAGAAATGAAAGACATTAAATCAGGCAAAAAGTTTGCCCCGCGCAACCTATGAAAAAAATCCTCATCTTGACAGCCGGGTTTGGAGACGGACACAACGCCGCCGCGCGCAACCTGCGCGAAGCGATTGAACTGGTGGACGAGGACGCCCGGGCCGAAACCCTCGACTTGTTCGCCGACAGCTACGGCGCTTTCAATACCCTGGCCCGGAAGACGTACCTGGGCATGGTGGCTTATGCGCCAAAATTGTGGGGCCAGTTTTTTTCCCTGCTCGAAAACCCCTTTGTCGAAAAACAACTGGGCGGCTTTACCCGATTGCAAAATACCCTTGAAAAGGTGCTCGCGGAGACGCAACCGGATTGCGTTGTTTCCACCTACCCCATTTACGGGCACGTCATCAAAAAAATTTACGCCAATCACCACGAACGGCCCTTCCGCTTCATCACAGTCGTCACCGATTCGATTTCCATCAATTCCGCATGGTTCCGCGCCCCGAGCGATTATTTCTGCGTCGCCAACGAAGCCACCGCCGAGGTCCTGGCAAACGGCGGCGTTATCGGGCAGCAGATTAAGGTCACCGGTTTTCCCGTGAGCCCGTTGTTTGCCGAAAATTCCGTCGAACTGCCGCAGCCCATCGGGGACGAACCACGGCGGGTCCTGTACATCATTAATACCGGCAAGAAAAAGGCCGGCAAAGCCATTGACCGGATCCTTGAAATCGAGGACGTCCACCTTACAATCACTGCCGGGCGGGACCCTGAACTCCGCGCAAAATTGATCGAACGGACACGCGAGCAGGAACACCGCGTCAAAATCCTGGGCTGGACCAATCAAATACCTGAATTGATGATGTCCCATCACCTGGTTGTCGGCAAAGCCGGAGGCGCCACCGTGCAGGAAGCCATTGCCGCCCGCTGTCCGATGATTATCAACCAAGTCATCCCCGGCCAGGAAGAAGGCAACGCGGAACTGATTGAAAAATTCAACCTGGGCGCCGTCGTTGAAAAGAACAAGGAAGTGGCAGAAGCGATTGAAATGGCCTTTGAAAAGCGCGCAACGCTCTGGAACGAATGGCGAAAGAACCTGAAAAAAATCAGCCGCCCGGATGCCGCCATCAAGATTGCCGAACTAATTTTGGACGAATCCGAATGCGATTTTCCGGGGGGAAAAGCGGTAAAGCTGTTTGAGACGTCCCCATCACGCCTCATGCGCCCCACACAGCCCGCCACCAGCAACGGGGGCGCAGGTGCGACAGCGCAAATGCTTCTATGCGATTTTCACATCCACACCAATTATTCGGACGGGAAGTTAAGCGTGCCGGAGATCGTCGATTTTTACGGCGAACGCGGCTTTGACTGCATCTGCATCACAGATCACCTGGCGGACCCGAAACGCTTGCTGGGCAAGTTGGCCGAACTTGCAAATTGCACCCTCGGGCAGGAGCAGATAGGCGAATATTTTGCCGTGATCGAGCGCGAACGCCAACGGGCGTGGCGTCGCTACAAGATGATCGTCATGACCGGCATCGAGTTCAATAAAGACGGATACACGCGCAAGACCTCAGCCCATTTGCTGGGCATAGACCTCAAATCGCCCATCAGCGCGGCATTGGAAATTCCTGAAATTATCGAAAAAATACATGAACAGGGCGGACTTGCCGTCGCATCACATCCGCACATTATGAAGAGCGAATGGGGCAAAAATACTCTGTATCTCTGGGAAAATCAGGATAAATTCGCCCCCCTGCTGGACGCCTGGGAAATTGCCAACCGGAACAACATCTTCAACGACATTGGTTTGAAGCGGTTGCCCTTTATCGCCAACAGCGATTTTCACAAGCCCAAGCACATTTATTCGTGGAAGACCCTAATCCACGCCGAAAAAGACCCGGAAGCAATCAAAGATTGTGTTCGCCGCAACGAACACGTGGCCATCACTCTTTATCGCGATTTCGCCCCCTCAGCCAAAGGAGCCAAACATGGATTCGAAGGAACGGCTCCGGTGTCGCATCTATTTGAAGAGCGCCTGTCGCTACACGCTATCAATCAGTGACTTAGGAATTCTCTTTCCAGAAGACCTGTCAAATCGCCAAACGCCTCCATTAATCTGCCATGCCGTTTCGCATTATTATCGGCATCCCCGGACAAATCAATAGGCCCTGTCATCGCTTCCGAGTAACAATGCGCCATTGGATTTTCTTCCGGACGTTGCCCGAACGCGAGCAGCAGGCTGCGCACTCGCTTGGCTAACGTCTTTGCCTCGGAGATCGTTTTCAGGGCCGCTTCCGTACTCATTTCGCCCCCAGCCACTTTCTTCAAAAGCCCGCACTCGAATGCCCGGCATTGCCCGGGTCTGGCATCGTAAATTCTGCAATATTTCCCGTCAAAACACGCGCACGGTTGGCAAAATGCCAGTTTTCCCCGGCCCTTCCTCGTGAGCGTCAGGCCCAATTGAGCAAGCCGCTTCGCATTGTCATCCGGACGCAGCTTCACGTCAACAAACAGAGTGCTGTCGCAACACAACCCGCAATTGAGGCAAAGTTTATCAACGAATTTCACTGGACGCATCGGAGTGGGATATGCTACTAATTAAAAACTGCTTTTTGCGTTCTTCGCGCATTCTCTCCCATCCAGCATTCATTGAATACACAATGTACTGACTTTGTATTGACTTGGCGTTTCCTGTGCTCTAAGATAAGGGCGTACCATATGCGAGACAAGATTGATGAGATTGATGTTATTAACAGGGGAGGTTTCCGACTGGCAAGGTTTTGGATGCTTATCTTATTGGCAGCCGCAGCACCGAAAGTGTTTGCAAGCCAAAGCGTGGAATTGATTTGGAGTCCAAGTACAAGTCCGGACATCGTTGGATATAATATTTATTACGGCAACGCCAGTGGCGACTATACCAACGAGGTTTCCGTCGGGAACACGACGAATCTGACGGTTTCCGGTCTGGCCAACGGTACGACCTATTATTTTGCCGCCAGAGCCCTCAACAGTTCGGGCCTTGAAAGCAGCCTTACGCAGACTTCCTATTCAGTCCCCGGTTTGGCGGCAATTATTGGGCGGCCGATTCTCTTAACCAATGGCATCGCGGTTCCGATCACCGGAGCGCCTGGTTCTATCTACATCGTCCAGGCCTCGACTGACCTGGTGAATTGGGTTTCATTGGATACCAACATAAGCCCGCTGGAATTTACCGACACAAATACAAGCCGCTATAGACAGAGATTTTATCGGGCGGTCTATTTTTAAACAAAAATGCCCCGGCTGTTTAGCGGGGCATTTTCGTCAAAATACTGCAAATGGATCAGGATTTGCGCCGAAAGAGTGGGAACATGCCGATTCCAGCCAAAAGGAGAGTGAATGTGGCGGGCTCGGGCACTGTGTCCAAAGTGAAGGAATAGTTGTTGGCGTTGAGAAAGTTAATCTCCAACTCAGCCTCGGAAGGCGCATAGCCACCAGCCTGAGTATCGATCAGCGTTCCGTACCCGATAAACTCACTCTGACTGGTTGCAGGATCGTATTGGTACTCTTCGAGGCTTTGCAAATTGAAATCGAATCGATTGGGTGGACTCGTGCCGTCACTTCCGAATTGGCCCGCAGTGCCGATTTCTAAAAAGTTGGAAATGGAAATGGGCTCGAGCTCGGAAGTAAGGTTGCTGATGGTTGTTGAGTACGCCGTGACCTCTGTTCCGAGCGGAACCACTATAAATGTTCCATTTGTGCCTCCGACATAATTTATAGCGTCAAGAGTAAGCGAGGCATCACTAAAACTACCGGTTCCAGGAAGAACCTCGCTAGCGCCCAATTGACCGTTGAAATCCTGCGCGCGGGCGACAGTCGCCAAACTCAGCATGACCGGCACAAGATAAAGATGTTTAAAATGCATATTTTTGCTTCTGATCCCGCAGGAACCAATCGCCTTTTAATTTTAAAACTTTTAACACGAAATGTGAAAGATGTCAACACCTGTTTTTTAAAATTCCCGCATTGGGGAGCAGGATTTTGCAGTTGGATCATCGTGAACCGTTACAGGAGCTAAAACGATATGCGGCGGGCTTTTGGCCCGCCGCGACGGGCATATCGCCCATACCACCCAAGTTAGAAGAAGTCCGGGTTTATCGAAGTATCGCGTGATTATGCTTTGATTAGCGCGCGGCGCAGGCCTTCGACGCCAGCGAGGGCGAGGCCCAGGAGAGCCACTGTCAGGCCGCCATCGGGAACCGGCGTGCCACCCGCGGGCGCCCCTGCGGTAGCGGCGAATGTAAATTCGGCCGATCCGCCTGACACGGGGGTTTCAGCGGCGAGGGTCCAGTTAAACGTAGTAGTACTGTACCCGGCGGCGCTGATTGTGCCTGTTCCGGTCAGATCCAGGAAATTGCCGTTTTGGACGACAGTATCGGTCAGGAAATTGAACGTGAAGCCGCCGACGGTCCAGGCATCGGAAAGCGCCTGGCCTGGTGTCGGGCTAAAGACCCACGAAGACGATGTCATGTTGACAATCGAATAAGCACTGACGGAACCGAAGGAACCGCTGTCACCCTCAACGTATACGAAGGGCCAACTGGTCACTGTGGTGTCCTGGCTGTTTAAGTTCGCATAGCCACCCAAGGCGATGCTGCCGGTAATGGACGTTGCCTGAACTGACGCTGCAGCGAGCATTCCCACAACACCTAATATTACTGCCAATTTCGTTTTCATAAGAGTATCAATTTTATCGGACAAGCGTCAACTCACTGCCTTCCCGATTGTCCCGTTTTATTGTTTTAGCAACGGTAATGCCAACCGAAAAAACACGACAGCGCATAAATTGTAAGATGCTCATTTTCAATGTTTTACAGTATAATAATTCCGAAACCCGTGGAGTCGGGCCACTCGGAAAATCGTAAAGAAACCCGACGATGCAGATTGGCCGGAAAGGCGACTTTCATCATAATCCCTTGGATTTAAGCAACTAGTGAGTCGTTTGGGCAATTTCGTAAATACTCCTGACGATTAAGGGTTTTTTACGCAGCGGAAACCGGTATCGTTTTCTGCGCTGGACGGACCGGTTTGACCGCGGTAGGCACATCGAGCCGCGAAGGCCTGAAAGCCCCAAAATCCGCCGCGCGTAACGCGAAGGCTGTCATAGGCACCGGAAGGGGGACCGGTCGGATTATTGGTCGAGGGCAGGCCATAGGAGCGCCCATACCAATCCCAACACCATTGCTGCAAATTGCCGGCCATGTCGTAGATCCCGTAGCCATTGGCCGGAAAATACCCGACCGGACTGGTATAAGGCTCCGCTCCACTGTCAAAGTTCGTGTTATAGCCGTCGGGTCCCAAATCGTAGCTGGTACCGTCGGAATAATTAACTGAGTTTTCGGTATCGCCGTAGTAGTTGGCCTGGCTTTCAGATATGGTGTTCCCCCAGGGAAACCGCAGTCCGCTCAATCCTCCACGGGCGGCTTTTTCCCACTGAGCCTCGGTTGGCAACTGATACCCATTGGCCGTCCAATTCGGATAAACCGTATTGGTGTCGTCTCCATTGGTATAAATCTGTGTCAGACCGGCGTCTGTGTAATAAACAGGGGTCAGGCCGGCCATCTGTGAACGGGCATTGCACCATTTCACGGCGTCAAACCAATTGATGGTCTGAATTGGCTGGTTTGAGGCGCTACTTTTGGCGCTGCCGACATTGTCGAAGTTGTAGCCGTTGCTCGTGGCGTAAGTAAAAACCGATTGCCATTGGCTGTCGGTCACCAAATTGGTGTCCATATAGAATGATGAGATATAAATATTCGTGGGCATGGCGTCGGGTATGCTGTCACCCGAGCTATCCCCCATCGTAAAGGATCCTCCCGGGATAAGCGCCATGCCCTGGTTGGGGTCGAAGGGGGGGACGCCGAGGACGCGATAGAAAACCGGGCCATTGCCACTGAGCGGCACATTAACGCTGATAGAGCCATTTGTGGCGACGGTTACGGCGTTCAGCCCTTTGAGATCCGTCTGCCACGGTCCTTGCAGTGATGGAGCCCAGGCCACAGCGGCGATGCTGCCGGGAGTCAAATTCGTGCAGATCAACACTCCATTCTGGTCAAACGAAATAATGACCGGCGGTTTAGCGAAGGCCCGATAACCGCCAACGGGCAGGGCAAGTGTGATAAACAAAATTGCAAGACAACTCTTCATGTTTTTACTGATTTTCAAATTTGAAAAAGGATAACGACCGAGAAAATTTCCAGAAAACCGCGATTGCGGACATGTTTGTTCCGCGCTTCAGGTCAATTGAATTTGGCGCCCCAAAAAAAGTTTTGTCAATACCAGGTGAATCTTTCGGGGACGTAAACAATATCGTAAGGCTGCAAATAAAACGGCCGTCCCTGCGAACCAGCCAAAGCTTTCTTGAGGTTCAGCGTGTATCGAAGAGTGCGGTCCTTTTCCTGCCGGACAACAACAACGGCTTTGGCGTTCGCTTTGGTAAAATCAAAGCCGCCGGCTTCCATGACGGCATCCAACGCAGAGATGGGGTGATTCACGCTGATGGGCCCCGGCCGGAGGACGGCGCCGGTGACATAGACAGGGATGCTCTCAGATTGCACATTTACAATCACTTGTTTTGCGGCCACCTGCGGCTGATACCGTTTGAGCAATTCATCCTGGAGTTCCTCCGGGGTTTTACCGACGGCGACCACTTCGCCTATCAGGGGCAAGACGATCTTGCCATCCGTCCGGATTGTCTGGGTAGTATCAAGGCTTGATGAGCCTGGAATAGAAATACTGAGCGTATCTCCTTCGCGCAGAAGCATGGATCCGGTTTGTTTGGGCACATCAGGTTGATTAGTCACTCCCGGTTGAGGGGGGTTATCGTCGAATTGGCCTGTTTGGCAGCCGGTCAGGGCCAACATCAGAAACAGGGAAAGGACAGACAGGACAGGAACGGTAACCTTCAAAGTATTTGATATGATTTTCATGAGGCGATGCTATTTATAGGGTTAGTCTCTGGCGATTTCGAGTTTTTCCATCAATTCATAAAGAGTGGGACGGCTGACGCCCAGGTCGGTGGCCGCGGCCGTAATTTTACCGGCGTGCTTTCGCAATGCGCGCTGGATGAACTCACGTTCGAGGGCTTCACGAGCGCTCTTGAGGGTTGCGACGTTGCCAACGACGCCGGACATCAGCCCCAAATCTTTTGCCGTCAAGCGCTTGCCTTCAGCCATGATAACTGCCCGGCGGACGGAATTTTCAAGTTCGCGCACATTTCCCGGCCACAGGTGAGTATTGAGAGAGCGGAGAGCGTCCCGCTCAAACGCGAGGCCCTTTTTCGAGTGTTGGGTCGCGAACCGGTTTAGAAATGCCTGAGCCAGGAGCGAGATATCATTTTCGCGGTCGCGAAGTGGAGGCATGGGAATCTGGACAACGGAGAGGCGGTAAAACAAGTCTTCGCGAAACGTTCCGGCGCCCATCGCTTTTTTCAGGTCTGCGTTTGTGGCAGTGACGACCCGGGCGTCGACATGAAATTCCTCCCTGCCACCGACGCGACTGATGCGCTGTTCCTGAAGAAACCGGAGGAGTTTGACCTGCAATTGCGTCGGTATCTCACCGATTTCATCGAGGAAAAGAGTACCACCGGCGGCGGTCTCAATGCGGCCCTTTCGCTGAACATGGGCGCCGGTAAAGGCGCCTTTTTCATGCCCAAACAACTCGCTTTCCAGGAGAGTTTCCGGAATGGCACTGCAATTGATCGGCACGAATGGCCCATTTTTTCGACCGCTCCGCTGATGAAGAGCGCGGGCAACCATTTCCTTTCCGGTGCCGCTTTCACCGAGGATAAGGACCGGCACATCGGTGGTGGCGACTTTGCGAATAGACTCGAACACAGCCTGCATAGGCCGGCTGTTGCCGAGCATTCCTTCGAATGCGTCCGCCTGCAGGAGTTCGCGCATGACACGGTGCTCCCGTTCAAGATGGGCGAGGTGAAAACAGCGCTTGAGGACGAGCCTGAGCTCTTCCATTTCAATGGGTTTGCACAGGAAATCGTAAGCGCCGTCGCCGACGGCCTGGATGGCAATCTCCTTGTCGCTTTGTCCCGTGACAATAATGACTTTTGTCAGGCGGTCCGCTGCCAATATCTCCGACAGAGCGGCCAAACCCTCGTCCGGGCTGGCGGGTTTGGGCGGCAGACCGAGGTCGAGCAACACAACCTGCGGGCGGGCCGAGCGAAAGGCGTCGAGGGCGGCAGCCCGATTTTCAACAAGGTGGAGTTGATAGTCCTTGCCGAGCGCCCACTTCATTTGCGTACGAATTTCGTCGTCGTCTTCAACAATGAGTAGTCTGGAGTTCATGCGTTTGCTTTGGAATAGGTAATATGATTCGAAAAGTGGTTCCCTTGCCGGGCTCGCTTTCAACCTGAATCCTGCCCTTGTGGGCTTCGACGATCATTTTGCTTTGAAAGAGGCCTATGCCCAATCCGTTTTTCTTGGTTGTTTGGAAAGGGCGGAAGAGAGAATGGTTCAGGAATTCGGGGTTCATGCCGCAACCGTTGTCGGAGACTGAGAGCACCGCCCATCCGTTGTTTTGGGAAGTTTCGATGCGGACCTCGCCCTCGGGCGAAATGGCTTCACGCGCATTAAATAGCAGGTTGGTCACTACTTTCTGCATCTGCTCCTGGTCCAGGAGTATTTTGGGCAGGGGATGAATCGATTTGACAAGATTGACCGTGGGGGCAGCTTCAACTCCGGACAGAACCGACAACACCAGTTCATTAAGGTCGGACGCGACGGGTTTGATTTGCAAGCGGCCCCGAAGCTGGCCCAGCCGTTGAATGAGATGGTTTATATGCCCAATCGTTTTGGAAATTCCTCTCAAGGCGTCCTCGCGGAATTCGGGATTGTCAAAGTTCCCCGGCAGGTTTTTAAGCATTAGATTCAGCGTAGAAATCGTATTTTTCAGGTCGTGAACGAAAAAAGTGGACATCGTTTGAAACGCCTCCATCTGTCCGGCACGAAGAAGCTTTTGTGAAAGTTGAATGTTGAGGAGGCCGGCGGCGGCGGAGTCCGCAACGCATTTCAGGAGATCAAAATCCTGCCAGGAAAAAGGCAATCCCTTGACGCGGTCTCCTAAAATGATAACACCGAGCAGTTGGCCGCCGCTCATGAGCGGCGCGCACACCCGGTCTCCCCCGGAACGAAATTCGTCCGGATGGCATAGCTTTAAAGCCGCCGCCCAATCCCCGCTGGAGGCATCAATGTCAACCGGTTCGGGACGCTTTTCCAGGGCATGTATAACGGCAATGGCCTGTGCGTCGGTGAGTTTGAGCGCATTTGCCTTCGCCTGCGATAAGAATGTGGACGTGGCAAAAATGAAATTTTGGCGTTTATCGTCCACAAGCCAGATGCTCACTGAAAGGGTCTGCAGGACGTCGGCGACAAATTTAACGATGGCCTGACATAATTCAGCGGGCACCACCGCGGAAGCGGTTTCCTCCGTGAACCTTCGCCACATCGAACGGTAATCATAGACCGGCCGTTGAAATTGGCGGCTCATGAAGCGTGACACCGACTGCCGCATGCGGTTGGACAACGCCAGCACGGTGACGAGCACCAGCACGACCAGAAGGATAAAGGCCTTTAAAGTGAAGGACGAATTACTGCCAAGGAACACGACGAGTTTGGCAAATATTCCCACAATAAAGAAATACACGCCGGCAAGCAGAAGCGTGAGAGACGTGCGAAGGAGGAATTTAGACGGATAGACGTGAGTTTCAAAATGGCCCGGACGGAAAAGTGAACGCGAAATCAACGCGGCGCCAAACAATGATCCCATGGCGCCAACGGTCTGCAAGGTCAAATTCAATGTGTTGTGGAAGAGAAGCACCTGGCTGCTAATGTAGCCCTGGACAATAATGATGAGTCCCAGGCCCAGAATCATAAATTTGATGCGCCATAACATCGTCCCTATGGCAGCCCGAAAGGTGGATTCCAAATTCATCAAAATGAGGATTACGGCAAGCAATGACGATGCGTTCAGAATAGCGCCTGCAATTCCCAGACGAAACATCCATTGGCCTGAAACGGTCTGGCCCGCCGAAACAATTAAATCACCGGCACAAAAGATGCCGAGTCCAACGGGGACTGCGAACGCGGCCAGCACGAAAGCCCGCCAGGATTTGAGAAGTTCAGATTTGTTTCCGCAAGCGTAACTAATACTGAAGTAAAACCATACCGGAGAAAGAAACGAAGTCAGTATCAGTTTCCATTTCTGCCAGAAGATCATTTCCGAGGGCAGGACGGCGCCCGTTGTCAACGCGAACAGGGTGTTATCGGCGGCCAAGCCTGACATGCCGATGATAAATGCCCAACGGACAGGAGAAAGCTGCCGATTAAAAGCAACCATTAGCGCCAGGCCGAAACAGGCGGCGGCGGCGGCGAAGCCAACGATGTCCGAACCAATCATTGTCTACTTTTTCCCACGAGCAGGGCCAGTTCTCTTTTGGCGGGTGCGAAATCCGGATAAATCTTCAACACCTGATTGTAAGTTTGGCGCGCGGTTGCAGAGTCAGACTGTTGTTTAGCAAATGCGGCCTTGACCATAAGCGCCGGCACGTAGCCGGGGTTGGCCTTCAGGATTTGGTCGGCCTGAGCCAGGGCAGATGACGCCTGCACGGTATTTTTTGCCAGGGCGATCATTGCGAGAAAGCGTTTCGCCTCGTCTGCCCGGGCAAACGTGCCGCCGGATTGCAGGGCTTCTTTCGCGCAGGTCGCCGCCTCGGAAACTTTTCCCATGCTGTAGAACGATTGGCCCAGGTCAAAGAGGACATCAGGGTCTGACGGTTGGGCGTGGGCCGACAATTGAAGCAACGTCAACGCCCATGAGTAGTCACCGGTTTCGAAAGCAAGCCGGCCATAGAGATGAGTGACGTTGGGGTCATCGGGAGCCAAATCATAAGCGGATTTGGCAAAGAGACACGCTTTCTGAGGATCGGTGGAACTATACAACTGCGCGATGCTTGCCAGTGCAAAAACATCTTTAGGATTGGCATTCAGTATGGCTTGATCAGCAGCGAGTGCTTTGTCGATCAGTCCGGCGGATTCATAAATGGCTTCGAGCCTGGCCAGGGCGACCGGATCCGCCGGGTGGCCGGCGGTCCACTTTTCAAGCCATCCCTGCGTATCGGCGTGGGTGTGTTTCGGGTCGATATCGAGTATGGCCAAACGCTGCCGACAGTCGTCTTTTTCCGGAAAATCACCATTCAATTGGAGCGCGCGATGAAAACTTGTCTTCGCGTCCAATTCGAATCCGTCAGCATAACACGCCATGCCCAGGTGAAATTGGATTTCCGCCACGGAATCGAGTTTGCCGGCGCTTTCACGGAGCAACACCAACGCGGTAGTGTATTCTCCTTTTTGGTAAAGGATCCAGCCCAAGGTATCGGCGATGGCCGGATCTGAAGGGGCAAGATCCCTGGCGCGGAGGGCCAAAGGATAGGCTTTGTCCAATTGGTCAAGGTGGCCAGAGTAGATGCAGGCAAGGTTGTTAAGGGCAACGGCATTGTCAGGAGTAATGGCCAGCAATTTTTCGTACGCGTCACGGGCATCTCTATAGTCTCCTTCGGAATTATAGATTTCTGCTTCGAGCATGATGGCCGCGACGTCGTTTGGGTCTTTGTCCAGGGCGGTTTGCAAATTCTGCAGCGCATTCTGATCTCGACCGGTTTGAATAAAAAGCTGGGCCAGGAGCAAATAGGCTGCCTGGGAATTGGGCTGGAGCTGAATGGCTTTTGACAGCACTGATTCCGCTTGATTTGTTTGTCCCTGGGCAGCGAGAGTGGTGCCCAACAGCAATTGCAACATCGCCCGGCCGGGGTCGCGGACGATGAGTTGTTGCACAAGTTGCAGCGCGGCGGTGTATTGATTTTCCGCCAGGTCCAGGTTGACTAATTGTTCTACAGCAGGGAGATAATCGGGCTCAAGCTGGAGCGCTTTTTCAAATTCGGCGCGGGCGGCCTCGGGCTGATCTTGCCGGAACAGCAAAACTCCGAGCAGCACAGGCGCCTGGATATTATCAGGCCAGGACTTTTCAAGCGAGTGATAGATATCAATGGCGCTGTCGGGTTGACCCTGGGCGTCATAAGCGTCGGCCATTAAAAGCCAGGCTTGCGGCAATCGAGGCTGTTGCTGAACCAGATGACGCAACGTGACAATTGCCAAAGCGGGATTTTTATGCGCGATCTCGGACTCAGCACGCAATAGGATGGCGTCGGAGTAATTTGGGTTAAGTTCCAGCGCCTGTGTTAAGCTGCTATCGGCTTCATTCGTTTGATTGTTGGCGAGGTATGCCTGCGCCAGGACGAATTGAACGACGGGCGCTTGCGGATATATCCGTGCCATTCGCCGATAAACTTCTGCAGCCCGGTCCGGGCGGCCCTGCAACAATTCGATTCGGCCCTGGAGCAGCAACCCTTCAAAGCTTTGCGGGTCAAAATCGAACACATTGCCAAGCAGGACCAAAGCATTGGAATCATCGTTTTGAGCGGCAGAGAGTTGCGCCAGGGCCGTCCAGGCCGGCAGGTAAAATGGCGTTTTATGCACGATGTCCTGAAGGAGATGTTCCGCCGCTGGGGTATCACCGGTCATGTTTTTGAATTGAGCGTACCGGACACCGTTTCCGGACCAGGGTGGCGCCAGGTCGGCGGCTGTTTGCAAAGCGTGATCAGCCTCTTTTAGATCCTTTTTCATAAAAAAGAGGCCGCCGAGACCGGTGTAGGCATCGCTGAATTCGGGATTGAGCGCAATCGCACGCTGGAAATGACCTACGGCGACCGTGAAATCATTTTGTCGCAACGCGAGAGTTCCCAGGGCTGTTTCCAAAGACGCGCGGTCGCCCTTTTGTTGGATTTGCTGAAAGCGAAGACGAAGAGCCTGGAACCGGTTTGTTGGCGAAGAGTTCGCAAGGAAAAGAATAGCTTGATCGTCCTGCGGATTATGTGACAGGACAAAGTCAGCATCATCGCAGGCTTGCTTCAATTGTCCAAGGCTCAGATAGACTGCCGCCAGTTTGAGACGGATATCAAGGTTTGTCGGGTCGAATTGTTGGGCGGCCAGGAGAACCTGTCCGGCTTCAGGGCCGCGGCCCTCATTGAAATAAATAACAGCGCGGCGGTCCCACGCCCGGACGTTTTGCGGGTCGTCGCGCAGGACATTTTCATATTCCAATTCGGCCAGCCGATATTGACCGGCATCAAAGAACCGATCCGCAGCCTTCAAATGATGAGAGGCTTTGGCCCTGGCCGTGCATCCGCTGCCTGCGGAGAGCAGCAGCGCGAGCCCAGTGACTATCGGAACCCAATAAATCAGTTTGCGCATGGCTGGTTTTGGATGTTTGCGATCGGCTTTGGGCATCGTTTCTCTGACCTTTGAAGGACCAGAAGCGTTAAAAAAAGTGGAATGAGCGACAGCACAAAAAATAGCGGCCCGCCCTTTCGATGAATGGGGGAATCGATCATTTGGGGTCCCAGATGGATACATAGCTGGCCGATAACAAAGACGCGAAATCCATTGCGAAGCATGCCAAGGGGAACGACAAGCAGAACCAGAACCATCCGTTTCCAGGGTGTTCGCAGGAAAATATGACCCAGGAGCAATGCCGTAATGAAAAGCACGATGGTGGAGTGGATGCCGCTGCATTCCGGGGCAATTTCCAATTTGATGTTTTGCAATTGAAACGTCAATCCATCCTGAATGAATGCCGTATCAGACAGCGAGAAGAAAGTCCCGGCGGCCAACGACGAGCCCCATTGCAAAAAAGAGTTCATTGCGTCAACGAGGGTTGGCGGAATCGGCACTGCCAGGATAAGAAAACTCAATGGAAATGCAGCCGCACGGAGGGTCTCTGCTCCCCAAAACCATGCTGTAATTCCATAAAAAAAGAGCAGGAAACAAAATGTCATCGTCACCAGATAATCGGCAATTGCCGGGAAACTTTGACGAATCCATAGCCAATGCGCCGCGAAGAGTGCGGCGCCAGCCAGCAGAAACACCGCCGCCAGCCAACGGGCAGGCCGCATGGTGGCGGGCAAACTTCCCCGCTCCAGCCAAACCAAATAAAGGCTGATAAACGGTATCAGCAGGATATATGAATATAGATCGCTACCGGCAGCGAACCGAAACAGTTTCCACAGAGGAAACGCGAAGCAAACCGCCAGAATTGCCACTGTCAGCGCAAACCAGCGGAGGCGAGTTGTGAGATATGTAATTTGATTTTCCAAAGGAACGATTTCCGGCAGATTTCAATTGCCTGAAAACATTGGATTACACACCTCTGCCAGGGGCAAAAAGAAGGCCAATAACATAAGTACCGTCATGATAACAGTTTCTCAGGCGTTTGGATGATTGCAAGCATAAGATTTGGAACCCCAAAGAACCTAATAATGACGCGGCGATTTGTGACGGATTTTTCGCGCGTCCAATTGCCTGGAAATTCCCTATGCCAGCGGGATCTGCAGATCAATAAGTGTAGGAAAGACTGAAGCCGACCTGATTGCTGGAATACCCGAAGGCGGAAGAGCCGGTCGTAAAACCATTTTGGGTCGAGACATTTTTACTGTATTGGTAAAAAATGGAAACCGTTCCCCGCTTCGGGAACGGACAGGATAAACGGCTGCTAAAGGTGTACGTATCATCGTTTCTGGCTGCGGAACTGTCGGCGGCCGATGAGATGTAATCACCCCAAGAATAACCGCCACTGAGGTCAAGAAACACGGCACCAAACAGACGCTGGTTGAAGTCACCCGTGACGGAAGTGGTTTCAACGACTTGGTTTACGTAGGCTGAACTGGCCACGGTACGATTTGCGTTTACGCTAAACCTGGTTTGATCAAAGGGCTGGTATTGGAGACCGCCGCCGAAAATGGGAGTGACCAGACCGCTTGCTCCGCCGCTCAAATATTGCTGGGCCTGAAGGCCGCCGTTTAACTGGAAGCTGAATTTGTCAGTGGCGCGCCAACTGACTTGAGCCTGAAGCTGTTGATCGAGAAAATCGGGGCTGCCTTGTTGTTGGTTGTAGCCAAAGCCAACGCCGATGCCTCCATTAAACCTGGGCCAAAATTGATCATTCAACCAGTTCATCGTTGACCAGGAGCGAGAGTTGGAAAGGCCCAAGGTAAGGTTCGTGGAAGAATTTTGCCCGTAATCGTTGAATGTCTGATTGAATCCGATATCCGTCGAAAGTTTCTCGTTGATATGGTAGGTGCCGTTGAAGGTTGTTACGTACGTTTGCTGTTCGGTTTGTCCGGCCGTCTCGGCGTCGGGCTGATCGGAGTAGGCGTAACTTTGCGCGGCGGTCAGAAACCAGTCGCCCCAGGTGGTCCCCCATTGGAGTTGCACATTTTGATTTACCGTGTTCTGGAATGCGCTGGTGGAATAGAAAGTAAACAGGGGCGTATAATTCAGAGTCCAGTGAAGGCCTTCCTGGATCACAACTGCCGGTGAGAACTGTTGAACGATCGTATTTTGCGCCGCTCCGGGCGAGGACTGGATTCCGTTTCCGTACATGAATTGGTAGAGAATATTTGGCCGGAAAACGAATGGTCCGAGTTGAAACGGCTGATTTAGCGGGGCTGGGGCTCCCATTGCGGAAGGCGAAAACACCTGCATTTGGACTGGCTGATTGGTCTGATATGCTTCGACTGCGGCAGGAACCAAAGGAGGCGCGGCAGGCGGAGGCGCCAGGACGCTCTGAGCCATTGCACCCGGTGCCGATGCCACGATGCATAACAATGTCGTTTTCCACGGATAAGTCGAGGGTGGGGAACTGCGGTTCTCCGGGAGAAGGAACCCAGGAGCCGTCATGTTTGCCGGGCGAATAATTTTTCAAAAAGGGCCACCCCATTCAGATCGTCCAGAGAGCTGACCGGAGCGGTGTGGGCGACAGAATGCGCAGGGACGGAAGAACCGCTGCGCCACTTGCGCAGAGAACTCTTCAAGGCCTCTTCCGAGGAGCGCAATTTGATGCCGGCAGCGAGCAATTTAGATGTGTCCAAAATGCAGCTTGAACAACAGGTTTCTGCCAACCCGTGCGGAGGTTCGGGGGCCTCGCCACTTTCCAAAAGCTCAATGTCCGGGACAGGTTTGAACGTTTCCCTGCTGAGTTCGACGATGCGTTCAATAGTGACCGCGTCCCTATTGACCACATTGTACGTGCCGAAGGCCGCGCCGATGTCCCACAATTCCAGGCAGGCGCGAACAAAATCATTCAGGTGAGAAATGGAGACGATACTGTCACAGACAGCCCTGGAGCCGTTTAATTTGGACAGCAGATTGCGGCCATCATCGCGCTCGTCAAAGATCGTGCCGGGACGACAGATGTAGCATCGGCCCATTCCCTGAATCACTTCTTCAGCCAGGGCCTTGCTTCCGCTGTAAAAATTGCACGGGGCGCGCCGGAACGAAAGGTTGGGTTCGTCGGATTCGGTAAATCCGTGAAACTTTTCCGGATGAGTTGCGAACCACCTGCGAATTTCAGTGCGATTAAGGTCACGCTCAATATGGATTTGGCCATCCGCCATTTCTACTTTGGCTCCCGTGTAAATGTTGCCCGATGAAACGTGCGCCCATGGGGTGTTGGTCATCAAGCAGACGCGTGCAATAGTTTGAGGAAGCAAGGCATTGGCGCACAAGACTTCCCAGTGCGCCGATTCGCGGGCTTCAATATTTGGGTTGGGGGCAAAACCCGCGGCATTGATGACGAACTCGGGCTTCATTTTCCGGACATACCCAAACAATATGTCAAAGTTGGTGTAGTCAACCGCCTTCCGCGTTAAGGGAATGAACGATGTTCTTCGTTGGCGCAGTTCTGACGAAAATGCCTGACCGACGTAGCCTGTGGCTCCTAATAGGAGGATCATAAAGTTCAACATTCCCCGTTGGGGGACAACAGGTTGTTCACCTTGCAATTTTCATGCTAACCCTGAGCCCGGCGGTTAACTCTCGGCTTAAATACCTTACTTCCAATGGCTTATATAATAATTTATTTTTAAGTCCAAATAGGCGATTCAAGCAGCACGTAAAATTCTCTGACGCGCGGGCATTACGGATTACAACTTAAGATGCTTATTTCCAAAGAGTTAATCAAACACACCCAACAGCGTCGGAAATCTTATCACTCACTTTTTGGGCCAGAAGAAAAACTTTGCGTAAACGTAGGCCAAGGCTTCGTCCGTGGTGTCGCGCACACCGTCACTGTAACGCCACCAGTGGCTTGTATCATAATCCGGATTTGGTATGGAAATAATTCCAACCTTGACGTCGTTGCCAAAAGCTTCACTAAAGAGCAACCATGTACGCCGGGCATGCGATTCCTCCGTCACTACATTCATGCTGTGGACTTGAAGATTGTGCCTGCTGAACCAATCACGCAATGCGACAGCCGAATAATAAGTGCGATTCCGATTCCAGACGCGCGAGGGAACCATTTGAAGGGATTTGTCCGGAATGCCTGCTGCTCTTAACAAATCCGCACCGACGCTGGCTTCGGTATTGTAATCATTGCTGTAGCCACCGGTTCCGATGACTGGCCCGCCGGTTACGTAGACGCGGTCATAATGCCCCGCTTTAAATTCCTTCACTGCGGCGTCGATGACGAACTGATGAACCCAGCCTTCAACGACAAGTATTTTTGTGTCTTCACGGTGTGTAACAGCCAAAAACGGATGTATTTCCAGGACGGTTAACAACCCTGCAAGCAGAATAAAGGTGACAGCGCCCAATCTACCACGCCAGGAAAGACCCCATCGTTCTTTTCGAACAAATATGCCGTAGAATGCCTGTTTCACGCCGCCGCCCTCACCGTAACAGGTTAAAATCCGCAAACCATTTTCCTGACGTAAAAGGCTTCGGCATATTTTGAGCAACATTCCATCCCACGCAGGCGCATCAGGGCCAGAAACGTTTCCCTGTCAAACCAATGTTTGTTGTTTTGAGTTGAGAAAAAACGGCACAGGTTGTCCGCTTTTTCAGCCGCCAATGGCTCGTCGAGCGGCACGAACAGGTTCGGCGAGGCGAGGTCGCCGTCATATTTTGGAATTTCATACTCGAATATCAAATGACTCCGGAAAGTGTTCCAGGTCAAATCAGAAATGACGCGATGATCCTGATGGCGATCATTGCGGAAATGGGTGAAGATCAAGTCTGGTTGAATACGAGCTTTCAGGGACTCAAAAAAGTCCTTGATTTTAGCCCCTTCAAATGGAAAGTAGCCGTTTCTGAATTGCCTGATGATGATCTGAGATTTGCGGACATCGCGGAGAAACGTGGACGCGCTTTTTTTGGCTTCGACCCGGCGCCGGCCGTCCGCGGTGAAAACAACCCACCAAATGGCGACATCATCCGATTGGCGGGTCAGCGTGAGGATTGCGCCCCCACAGCCGATTTCGATGTCATCGCTATGAGCACCCAGGCAAAGAATATTTTTTGCGCCCTTCAATGGCCATGTTTGCATGTTTTGCAATTTTAATTGTGACAGACAAAGACTATTCGCCTTAGGGAATCACCTGGACGCCGGGTATGGGGATGACAAATTGGCCACCCCAATTTCGGATGCGAGCCATCTGTTTGACGATCTCATCCTTGAAATTCCACGGGAGAATAAGGAGGTAATCGGGCTTGGTCTCATCAATCTTTTCGACTGGAAAGATGGGAATATGGGTCCCTGGCAGGAATTTTCCCTGTTTATAGGGATTACGATCGACGGTAAATTCCAAAAAATCAGTTCGAATGCCGCAGTAATTCAAGAGTGTGTTGCCCTTGCCGGGCGCGCCGTAGCCGGCGATTTTCTTCCCGGCGCGGCGCGCGTGGATCAGGAAATCGAGAAGGTTCCGCTTGGTTGCCTTTACCTGTTCGTCGAAGGATGAATAGGCGCTCATTTGATTGAGCCGCAGTGCAAATTCGCGGTTGCGCAGATTTTCCAACCGTGGAGTGACGGCTTTGGAAGCGTCGGCCGTGTGGCGGGCGTAAATTCGCATTGAGCCCCCGTGCGTTGGAAGCTCCTCGACGTCGAACAAGGTCAATCCATGCGCGGCGAAAATCTTTTCGGCGGAGATAAGCGAGAAATATGAAAAATGTTCGTGATAAATGGTGTCGAACTGATTTTGTTCCATCAGGCGGGCCAAATGCGGAAATTCAAGGGTAGCGACGCCTTGAGGTTTCAACACCATTTGAATGCCGGCAACAAAATCATTTATATCCGGAACCTGCGCCAGTACGTTGTTGCCAATCACCAGATCGGCTTTCTTTCCATCGGCGACGATTTTCTCGGCGGTCTTGCGGCCAAAAAATGCCACCAGGGTTGGCACTCCTTTTTCCACGGCGACCTTCGCCACATTGGCGGCGGGTTCAACACCGAGCGCCGGGATGCCATTCTTTACAAAATTGCGCAGGAGATATCCGTCGTTGCTGCCCAGTTCGACAGCCAGGCATTCGGGTCCGAGATTCAGGCGCCCGGCAATCATGTCCACATACTCTTTTGCATGAGCCAGCCACGTTTCCGAATAGGAGGAAAAGTAGGCGTATTCGGTAAAGATATGCTCGGGGCTGACGTATTGCTGGAGCTGAACCAAAAAGCACTGGCCGCAAACGCGCACATGGAGCGGGTAAAATGCCTCCATCTGATTTAATTGTTCGGGGCCGAGGTAGCTTTCGCACAAAGGAGACATTCCTAGATCAACAAATGTCTGCGATAGCTGGCTGGCGCAGAAGAGGCACACCGGATGCGGATCGGCAGTCATTTTCAAATTTGAGGGAATTGAAACGGTTTTCAGTGTTCTGACTCGGGCTTCCAGAGTTCCCACGGAGCTCTGCCGCTACTGCACAGGTCGGTCAATTCCTGCTGTTCTTTGAAAGTATCCATTGCCCAAAAGCGGTCGTATTTGTAGCCCATAATCAGGTCCTTTTCAATGAGGCGCTCGAAAGGCGGACCGACCAGATCCTCGCCCTTTCGAATGTATTTAAAGATGTCGCGTTTAAATGCAAAGAAACCGGCGTTAATGAGCAGGCCTGACTCGCGCACAGTTTCGATTCTGACAACCCGATGGCTGCCGTTTTTCAAGGTCACCGTATGAAAAGTCTGGGAAGGCGGAGAACAAACGAAAGCCGCTACTTTGCCGCTATGTTCGAATTGTTGCAACATCTTCGGCAGCGGCATATCGGTGAGGCCGTCGCTATAATTGGCCAGGAATGTTTCTTCGTTCTCCAGCAGGCGCTGCACTTTTTTGAGACGCTGTCCGATGGAGGCATCGATACCGGAGTCAACAAAGTTGATGGTCCAGTCCTGAATATCGCTGGTGGTGAGCGTCAGCTTTTTACCTCCGCCGGACAGGACAAAGTCATTTGAAATACACTCATCATAGCGCAGGAAATAGTCTTTGATCTTATCGGCCATATAGCCCAGGCACAGGATGAAGTCCTTGTGTCCGAAGTGGGCATAATATTTCATCACGTGCCACAAGACAGGCCTATAGCCGATGGGAACAAGGGGTTTGGGAATATTGTTGCCATACTCCCGCAATCGAGTTCCCTTTCCGCCGCAGAATAGAACAACTTTCATGGTTTCCTTTCTTAATTAATTGAATTCACGGAAAACGGGCTTGACCGGTCGTCCTTCCAAATAGCGGTCAATTCCCTCATCGATCGCGCGGCGATAGACACCGAGCGCACCGGCAATTCCATCAATCGTACGCTGAATGTCCTGGTCCGAGTGCGAATAGCTGATAACCAAAGAAGGCATCAATAGCCCGCGACGCATAGTTTCCTGGAGAAAAAGTGTGCGGAAAGCCTGCGACGGCTCCCGTTTTTGATCCAGAGTCGCGTACATGAGGCAACATGGCCGGCCATTCAGCAGGAAATGGTTTTGCAATTTCAGTTCATTTACCACCTGGTGAATGCCGTCGCGGAGCAACCCGCCCTGACGCCAGAGCGTGTCGACAACAGGTTCGTCTCGATAAATCCGCATTGTTTCAATGGCCGCAGCCAGGGCATGGTGCTCGGCGCCATGGGTGGTAGACAATAGAAAAACGCGCTCACGATCATGGTCAAGGCCGCCCAACCGCATAATGCCGCGCCGGCCGGCGAGCGCGGAAACTGAGAACCCGTTGGCGAGGCCTTTGCCAAAGGTTGAAAGGTCCGGCGTCACTTTGTGGAATTGCTGCGCGCCGCCATTGGCCCAGCGGAAGCCTGTAATACTTTCGTCGAAAACCAGCACGGCGCCTTCTTTCGCGCAGAGTTCTTTCAAGCCCTGGAGGAACCCGGGGGCCGGCTCCTGCTCTCGTTCTGCCTCCAAAATGACCGCGGCGATACGCGAGGAATGAGCCGCAAACAATTCGCGCACGCTGTTCAGATCGTTGTAGCGAAATTTCAGGGTTAGTTTGCGAATCACTTCGGGAATACCGGCATTCATTGGGGTCGAGCCGATGAACCAGTCATCCACGGAAAAGAAGGGATGTTCTCTGCAAATGGCGATCAAGTCCCGGCCGGTGAAAGCGCGGGCCAGCTTGACTGCGGCGCTTGTGGCGTCAGAGCCATGCTTGCCAAACTTTACCATTTCCGCGGCGCCGATAAAGCCCTGAAATGCTTCAGCGCATTCCAGTTCGATCGGGCATGGGCGGACAAAGTTGTTACCCGACTGGATCTGGCGGCAGGCGGCCTGGACGACGGAATCGTACGCATGACCGAGTGTGACTGAACGCAGTCCCATCCCGTATTCGATGAATTCGTTTCCGTCCATATCCCACACGTGCGAACCTTTGCCGCGAACGATGTAGACGGGCATCTGTTCCGGATATTGATCATCTCCCTTTGCATAGGTATGCGCTCCACCAGGAATCGTAGAATGGAATCTTTTTTGAAGGGCTTTGGATTTGGCAAAATTCATCCGGTATCGGGCCTTAACCGACGTTGTGGGGTTCTTTGCTGTTTCGATGGATTGGAAAACAGGCATCTTTTAAAGGAGGAATTGTCCCTTTCGATGATCAAAAAAATGGGTTTTAAACGCGGTTTTATCACCAAAAATGCCCCAAATCACCGAAAAAGGCAGACTCGCCAAGGTCATCGGCGGAAAAGATATGCGGAAAACATGGGTTTTTGAAGGCATTTCAGCGAACTGTCCCCCCATCAAGCGGGAACGTGGGGACAATTGCAGGGAAGTTGCGAGTGCCATGAGCCGCCGTCGCTCAGAAGCTATGGCGCGCCAAGGTGCCATTTTGAAAATTAAAAAGAAGACCTTGCGGACGGCCACCAGAAAAAGGGAAAAGTTCATTCGGGGATATTGGATTGTGAACGTTGAAACGCGGGGATCGCCGTGTGAGGGCACACAGCCTACAGAGGCGCACGGATTGTTGCAGGCCCTCACACGGCGCTTGCTGTTGTTTGACGGTTCATGGAGTTTCAATATTTTGACTTTGATACAATTCGAATTTCTCAGATGCAGGGCGCAGTACAAGAACTAGATTTGGAACCCCAAAAAAGTTCAATGTTGGCGCGGGGATTTAGGGACAGAAATTTTTTGATATCGTTTTTTGGCCGGTGGAATGGAATGCAACCATCTGTTTTACCGACGGCATTGAGCCATTCCGACGATGGGCAGTCCAAATAAATCCCGACGGATGTCTTTGAGGACGGGAAATTCGTTACGCCACTGGGAGGGCATTTTCGGATCGAGCCTGGCAGCGAGAACAGCCTCCCGTTTCCCGGCAGAAGCGACGGTGTTGCCATGGGGATCAAAAACGACGCTGCCACCGGAATATTCAAGTTTTGGGTCTCGTCCACAACGGTTGACTCCGATCACGTAAGCCTGATTTTCGATTGCGCGTGCCTGCAACAACGTCGTCCAGTGCAAGTGCCTTCGGCTGGGCCAATTGGCAATGACTATCATAATGTCCGCGCTCTGCGCGACCGCGGCGCGAAATGCCTCAGGAAAACGCAAATCATAGCATATAAAAACCGCTACCTTGAGGTTTCCGCAACGAAATACGGTCAGGTGGTCTCCGGCGGAATAGTGGTCGGACTCGCCGCCCGGGCTGAACGGGTGCAATTTGGCATAGCGGGCAAGACAATCGCCCGAAGGGGCGATGCAAACGGCTTCGTTCAACACAAGTTGACCGGCCTGGCGGGCGATGCCACCGAGCACATAGGACCGGCGTTCGGTTGCCAGTTGCCGCAGAAAGACCGTCGTGGGTCCGTCTATTGGCTCGGAAAAATCGCCGGCGTTCATCGTAAATCCGGTGGCGAACATTTCCGGCAGGATGATAAGCGACTTTGGAGAAATCCTATGTTTGCGCAAAATTGAACGAACGCGCCCGAAGTTCGCAGCCTTGTCTTCCCAGACGATATTGAACTGGCAGCCGTACACCATCATAACGTTTCGCCGTTTGGACCTGCAATCGAGATTGACAGCGAACCGGAACTTGCCCAATCATAATAGAAGCAAATCAAGCAAGTCAGATCAAACGCTCTTTTAGTCATGGAAACCAAATCCGCGCTCTCAAGGCACATCCTGTCCAGCATAACCGATTGTCTCTTTTCGGAGGATAAACCGCCGCGCCGCTTTTTTGGGCTTATTCTCGTGGCCCTTTTTGGCGCGATATTATTGGCAATGCTCTGCCTGGGTGCTGCGCCGTTCAGGGACGGCGCCTGGGATGCTATCATTTTGCTTAACGGCGGCTGGAGAATTGTCAGCGGCCAGATTCCGCATACGGATTACCATAACCCCGTTGGACCGTTGACTTATCTGCTGGTCGCATTCGGGATAAAAGTTGCGGGTCCTTCAACCTCCGCGATTCCGTATGCTCCTCCGTTTGGATGCAGGCGCCGTCGTGTACGCTACTGGATGGAATATTCTTAAACGTCCGTCGTTTGAAGCATCAAGGCAACTCCACGCAGGTCCGCTCCATGACCTCCGGGTTCCCGCAGGAGTGGCATTGATCGGCCCCTATTGGTACACGCGAGATTTTCCTGACAAGATGAACGACGGTCTCGACCTGCTGCGAAAGCATCTGGCGCCGGGCGATCGGGTAACCACGTTCGGTTATACAGATCCGTTCTCGTTCGCCTTTGGGCTTAAGCCTTGCCGGGATGGCAACCAGTGGTGGGACAAGAACTATTCGTTTAGCACCAACGTTTGTCCGACAGCGGAACAATATTTGGGAAGCGCAACTCTGGTCATGGTTCCCATTCCGGATCGCAGTTACTCGTCCCGGGCGAGTATGACGCTCGAAACGATGAAAGGAATGTACAACAACTACCTTCAAGAAAATTTTCAACTTGTTGAGACGTCGCAGGACTGGGTTCTTTATAGTCGTCGTTCGGTTTCCCCGGAAACCAGTCGCGCTAATTAGGCATTTCAGCAGTTCAACACACCAGTTCAGGCTTTGGCCGCAGGCTCGTATACCAACACGCCATCGGCCGGAATTTCGGTTTCATACTTCGCAACGACCTGATCAGGAACGTGTGAAAGATCCACACAAGACAAGTAGTCCCGCAACGTCGTGCCCGTGCATTCGGAATCAAGATTTGGAGCTCCGATATTGTTGGCCAGATCGTCAAGGTTGACGGTACGAAAGTCTATGCTGAAGCGTGTATAACCCGACGTGTTGGGCACCGAAGAGTGGAGATGCGCTCCCGAAAAAGCAATGATTCCCCCCGGCGGCGCGATCACACGTATTTGCGGGTCCAGTTCCACAGGCTCCTGCGGCTTGGGTTGTTCGCGAGTGTCCTTGCCTATCTGTTTGGCGGCGCTCTTTCGTCCTTCGGCGTTCCAGCGATAGTAATTATAATTGCGGGAACTGTTCTTCAGGGCTTTATCCCAGTAACGAAGATGAAAGGCCAATCCATTTTCGGGGGTTATGTCGTAAACTGGAATCCACCAGTTAATCTGACATTGCGGAGCGGAGTACCACGTATCGCGATGGGGGTGAAAAGCGTATGCGATACCGGTTGTCAGATAGTTGTCGCTTGTCGAAGTCCGCAAGCGCGGCACGTCGAAATACGTTGCCTTTAAGTTGCAGCCCATTTCCTTGAGCAGGGAGGGAATAAGCTCTTTTGCCCTGGGATGATGAATGAATTTTGGTTTGAGCCCTTCCAGGACGGAGACATATTTCTCAACCGGAAGTTCGTGTTGGGCGGTCTTGGGGTCAATCGGAGCGAAGGCCTCGACCGAAAGCGAATGCGCAAGGCGGCAGAGTTCCAGCGAACTTGGCGTGGGCGAAAAGACCAGCAATTGCCCGTCATAGAGCGCTTTGCGGATCCCCTGGTCGTCTAATTTTGGATCAATGAATAGTGAGTTCATAGGGTTTTCGTTTTTTGGTTATATGTTTGCTGCAGATTCCGGACAAAAGATAAAACGAGCAGACAGCTTATGGCCGGCCGGGACCGGTCTCGGCGAGCAGTCCCGCGTTTTCCAGACGAGCCGCCGCTCCGGAAACGGACGCGAACGATAGCTGCGAACGCCGGGCAACATCGAGGAGCGAATTGGCGCCGTCGGCCAGATTCAATACCCACAGCAAAGCCGACTCATCGGCGTTGCCACTAACGCCACCCATCGCACGATAGAGGCCGCGCTTTCCCAGTTGGGGTTCTCCGTAAGGAGCCAGATTCCGAAAGGTCCGGTTGGCCTCCCACATTTCGATGGTTCGCAGGAGCATTTCGAGCGATTCTCCAAGCGCGCCGGGCTTTATAAATTCGAGGTTGTCCGCGGATGTATGGTATTGGACATATCGGCCGTTTGGCGTCCGGCTGAATCGTCCAACCGGCAGGTCGAATCCGGGGGAACAGAATTGTCGTTCATCATAACCCATCGGCTCGAAAGCCTCCACCATGTGGCCGGGTGCGGCTTCGGCAAGCACGCGCTCCACTACCGTGTCCACGGACGCGTTTTCCCGGCGTGACCGTTTGTAATGAAATAAGCCGGAGTCACCAAGGCAGGACAAGACCAGTCCACCGCGAATATTACCCAAAGCAGCGCGGTTCATGGCGAGCCAGGTTATGGCGCCGATTGTGCCTGGCGCCCAGAGGAAGCGGTACGAATAGCGCAACCGGCGTCCAGAAAGAAGTTGTGCCAGTCGCACCGCGACGGACATGCCCGAAAGATTGTCGTTGGCCAGCGATGGATGACAGGAGTGCGCGGAAAAAAGAAATTCATCACGGCTTTCACCTTCGATCTTAAATTCGGCATAGGTCAGATGACCCGGCTGAAGCGTCGACTGGATGCAAATGTCATATTCACCCTCCTCAAGCGATTGGAGTTGGCGATGGCTCAGGCAGAACCCCCAGGATTCCTTGTAGTAGGACGTTCGATAGGGAATCCATTCCGGGTGCTCGGGAATACTATGGAGATGGGGTTTTAATTCTCCGAGCGTGAGTTTTGCCCGCACGGGCACACTATAATTGACCAAATGGAGATTACTCGTTCGGAAATCCACAATGCGTGTCCCCCGGGCGTCATCAATCCAGGCGTCCTGAACGTTCCATTCCGCGGGCACTGTCCAATCCAATACCTGTGTGCCCGAAGGGACTTCGTGAAGTTCGACAGGCACAAATTGCTTGAGCGCGTTCAAGCTGTCACGCAAACCATGACCGGTAATACTCCGGCACCACGGGTAGAGCCGGGTCACGAAATCATACAATTGCCGGCCTTCAGCCTCGATGTTAAGACCGTCGCGGAGATTGGGCGGCGAATAGGTCATGCTTTAAATCCGGCTGGATGCGCCGGTTCCGCAACCGGCTGGAGTGGTGTATCCCGAAATAACTGCTCCCTGACCCGGGCAAGCGTCGGAAGCGCCCGGTCTTTTTCGGACATCTCTGTCACAGGCATTGGCCATTTAATTCCCATCGCGGGGTCCTCCGCACGGATTCCCGCCGCCGCCTCGGCAACATAACGGGTGCCCATCTGATAAAATACTTCGCTGTTGTCCGTTAGTGTTTGAAATCCGTGAGCAAAGGCCCTGGGAACATAGAGCGCTCGGCGGTTTTCGGCCGAGAGTTCGAACGCTTCGTGATGCCCAAATGTTGCCGAATCCGTACGAAGGTCCACGATGACATCCCATATTGCACCCCGGACACAACGAACCAGCTTAACTTCTGCCCAGGGGTCCTGTTGAAAGTGAAGGCCGCGCAACGTTCCCTTTTTGCGGCTTAGAGACAGATTGCACTGTACAAAGCGGGTTTCAAGCTCGTGCGCGGAAAATTCCCACTCGCAGAACGTCCGCGCGAAAAATCCCCGTTCATCTTCGCGAGGTTCAAGTTCGATGATGAACGCTCCGGGCAAGCGTGTTTCGACGAATTTCACAGGAAATAAATTAACATCCGTTCTGTTTCCAGTAAAAGCGTTCGTCGATTTGGCTGGTCCGAATGAGATGTTCAAGTTGCTTGAGCCGTGTAAATGCCCGGAACCCAAACATTTCCCGGGTCAGATCAATGTGCTTGAACAAGTCATGCAGTTGTTGCGCGCCACGCCGGGCATCCCAGGCGCACCGGAAATCGGGAAGGTGTTTGCGAATTTTTTCAAACGAGACCCGGTAGCTGCGGTTGTCGGCACTGGGTGCGCCGAATGCCAGTTTACAGCCAGGGAAGGTTTCGGCAACGGTCTCCGCGATTTCTCTAACGCGATAGTTGTGGCTGGTTTCGCCTACATTGAATATTTGATTATGGATTGCCTCGCGTGGCGCCTGGAGGACCTGCCGGATGGCTTCACAAATGTCCAATGCATGGACCAATGGCCTCCAGGGTGTGCCGTCGCTGGTCATGCGAATTTCCCCGGTCGTCCAGGCCAGGCCGGAAAGGTTGTTGAGCACGATATCGAATCGCATGTGCGGAGAAGCGCCGTAGGCCGTCGCATTCCTCATAAAAACCGGGCTAAAAGTTTCGGCAGCCAGTTCGCTGACATCCTTCTCGACCCGGACTTTGCAAACGGCATAAGCTGTTTGCGGATCCAGAGGCGATCCCTCGTCTACGAGGTCGGAATCCGATACCCCGTAGACGCTGCAAGAGGACATGTATACAAAGCGCCCTACACCGGCCTGGCGAGCCAATTGTGCGAGCCGGACCGAACCCTTATGGTTGATATCGTAAGTGATGTCAGGCGACAACTGTCCGAGAGGATCATTAGATAATTCGCCCAGGTGCACAATAGCTTCGATACCGCGAAGGTCTTCGATTTCAATTTGGCGAACATCTTTGGAAATCGTCCGGGGGATTGTTTCGCCGTAACGATATAAAGTGCCTTCGCGGTAATATCCAGTATCAAGCCCGGTAACGTCGTGTCCGGCGCCTGAAAGGCACGGACCCAGCAACGAGCCAAGATATCCTTCACTGCCGACCAGAAGAATTTTCATAAAATGACTTATCAGAACCGAAAAGACTCCGACCTAATGATCCTGTGCGCTTTTGCGAATGTAGATGACCAGGTCTACGGGGTGAAGGCGGCCCATGCGCAAATGCAAGGGCGCCTGAAAATCGGGGCAGTTGCTCATTTGACTGGCAAAGGCCGCATTATAGGTGTCGTCCAGCAAATCTGCATCGCCGCCTGGAATCGGTTTCAGTTCCGGGACCGTGAATACGACGTCATTGGTGGCGACGGCAGCAATCAACGACGATACCTTCGGGTCGCCAGTCCCCTGGCTCCAAAGCAATTTCACCGACGGCGGCTGTTCATGATGGGATAACCAAGGATATAGAATCTGCGGTGGGTTCAAGGCAGGCACGTCGCCGAGATAAGCGATGGATGGCCGTTTTAAGCCATGGGAATTCAACAGGAGACGGAATTGGTTCCAATCCCATTGTTCCCAACGTCCCAGGTTTGTCCACGCATACCGTTCTCCGGGATATTCCTGGCGAAGAACGATTGGAGCGAGGGTCAGCCCCAGTTGAGCAAAAATCACCAGGTTCAGAACCAAAAGACGGATTGGAAATGATAACCAGCCCTCGTTATTGGCAAGCAGGGCAAATCCAGCGGCAAAGAGGACCAGGGACTGGCTGGTGTGATACATGACCTGATTATGTGAGGCCAGGGGCATCAGCAGCGTAGGCAACGCCCCCAGCAACAGGCAGAGCATCGCCCATGACGACCCGACTGGAACTTGTGACGGACGGGAATAGAAACGATTAACAAGGGCCGTAAGCAGGAGTGCGAGACACACCAGGCCAATCGGCAGCCCGAGGCCTTCCTGTAAAAAGCGAATGAGAAATCGGATGGTCATGCTCAGGCCGGCAGGCCCCATCGATTGGCGGGAAAAATTCATGGCGTGCCCAACGTGATACAAACCGCCCCGGAAATTTACCAACCACCACGGGCCTGCGATGAGCGCACCTATGATACAAGCGTTCAGTAAAAATTGGGGGCTCGGACCGGTTATTTTTTTGCGCCAATATAAAATCGCCACCAATAACAGGAAACAACCCGCGAGAACCGGAAACGAGGCTTTAGCCAGGGCCCCTATTCCAAGGAAAATCCCCAACCCGAGGCAGTTGATAAGATTCCCGGCGGGCTGGTTCCAACTTCGGAAGACAAAGTAACATGTCCCGGCAGCAGCCAGGTAAAGCGCGTACTCATTATAAAAGATGGAACTAAAGAAAAGAAAATCCGGGCAAAGGGCCAGCAGGATGACCGAGAGAGCCGCAGTGTCCCGATTACTAATACGGCGCACTCCCAGATACACCAAAGCCAGTGTAAAAATGCGAAAAAGAATAGAGACGAAGCGGAGCACAAACGGACTCGGTCCCAAAATAAGAGCAAATGGAAAGGCGAAAACACGATAAGCCGGAGGCCGCAAGGAATCGTCAAGCAGCCAGCCCTTCGCCACCCCCAGAACCCCATGCGCGTGGAAATGGCTGACATCCAATTGCATTTCATTTATGTAGCCGGCCTCATCCCAATTGAATCCAAAAGGATGCTCATAGCTCCAAATGAGCGAGGCAACCGTCACGAGTAAAACCGTAATCAGCGCCAGCAGGGGCCAATAGAGTCCCTGTGACCGCACCGGGTTTTCTGAAGGAATGGCAATATCAGGCATAATGTTGTGGCTGCGGCTTGTAAAAAGCCGCCATTTTAGCGAACGACTATTTCTCCACGGCGACAGAAACTGTCGGTTGGCTCCGGTCCCACCAGCGCCACATCCCGTTCCAACATTTTTCAACGAGCGCGCGAGGAAGCCATTTTATAAGCGGTATCCAGCTAAGCGGATAATTGACGGAGGCAAAACTCTTCTTATGGAAATCCCAAAGCTTGCGGTTCCATTTGCCTGGCCGGCAGGCGAATCCGGCCAGCCAGACAAAGTAGTGCCGTTCATCCCGTTTCAGACATTGACGATATTCCTGTTCCGACAAATAGTCGCGCCCGTGCGCCAGGAGCATGGAAAGATGAACGAATGGTTGCAGACCAAGCAGGCGAAGCGGCGCGATCATTGAACCCGGCTGACGCCGTGTATAAGTGAGCACCTGATGCACAAATCCAAAGTTCGAGGTCTTCAGGACGTCAAAACATGCGTGACCGTCTTCAAAAGGCGCGTATCGCTCCTCATAAAAAGGATTCCGGGACCTGACTATATCCGAGCGCATCAGCAATGACGTAGGCGTGCCAAATAGATATTTGTGCTTCAAAAAATAGAGGCGGCATATGTCGCGGCCCGGCGTTTCCAGGCTTGGATAAGGCAGCCCATCCAGACGAACCTCATCGTCTTCAAGTTCATAAGCGGCGATAATACCGGCGTCGGGATGCGCCTCGGCCAGTTCCACCATGCTCCGGATGCACTCAGGAAATATCCAATCGTCCGCCTGGACCATTTTGCAGTATTTGCTTTCCGTAGAAATGCACGACAGAGCAAAATTATAATTTTGAACTTGCGACAAAAATGCCGGAGTCCGAACGAGGCGGATTTTGCCCGGGAAACGCGCGGCAAAGCCCGCGGCAATCTCACTTGAACCATCAGTGCTGCAGTTGTCCACGAGAATATATTCCCAATGTTCAAACGTTTGGCGCAGCACGCTTTTAATGCACTCGGCGAGATACTCGCGAGTATTATAGAACGGCGTAACAACACTTACTAGAGGCGCGGCATCCATGTCTTCAGTTTGTCTTCAGTTTTTTCGCAACTGACTTTCGCTGGCAAGTTCCGCCAAAGCGTCATATTGCCGGTTAACGGCGGGACGTATGCCAAGCTGGTACGAAGAAATCCGAGTCGTGACAGTACTTTCAACAGTCCTGATATGGTCCAGAGCATTCAACACATCTTCGGCTTTAAAGTCATCAATGTGCAGAAGGCAATCCGTTTGGCTGATATCTTCCATGACCCAGTCCACCTTGGGGTCAAAAGAAATCGCAACCGTAGGCGTCAGCGTAACAAAACCAAGAATCGCGCTGTGCAAGCGGCTGGCAACCAGGAAGTCAACCTCGTGAAGCAACCCAACAAGTTCCTTCCACGTCCGAATGCTCGGAAGGTACAACCGGTCGGCGAGTTTTTTTCGCGATGTCTCATCAAGCCGTTCAAAGATTTGGGGGATGACGCTTTCATCATCGCCAAGGGACGACCAAACCATCACCAAAAAATAGTCGCGCTCCGCGAGCCGGGCAATGAGTTGTGCCATCTGCTGCACGTATCTGCTATAGAGCCCTTGATCCTGGTTCGGCCAACTTGCGGGCTTTCCATAGGCAATCGGACTTATTGCCACTACGGTCCGGCTCCGCGAAAGTGACCGAATACCGGCGTCCGCCGGAATTTCCGAAACAGGCAGGCCAAACGCCAGGTCCGGAACTATCGGATCGTCCACTGCCGCCCTGAACAACGTAGCGGCAATCCGTTTGCTGTTTCGATCACGATACGACCGATAGCAGGCAAGGCGCAGCGCCAGGGACAAAAACAAACGGGAAACCGGCGATTTCATTTTTCCGGCGCCCACACTTACAAATGCACAAGGCACGCGAGCCATACGGGCCAGCATGGCCCATTTAAGAAGCGCAAATGGGTGGCCCCATGGTCCGCCCCACTCCTCATCTAATTGCCCGCCACCCGCCACAATCAAAATATCCTGCCGGCCAATAAAACGATATCCCCGCGCGACATGCAAAAGTTCCTTTGGAACCAAAAGAAACCATTGGCGCAAATCCTTCAAACATTGGACAAGTCGAGGCTTGCGTTTGAGGGCATCCTTGAGACGGGCCATCAGGTTGCGATTTCCGGTGCGTCCATTCTGCTGTAGAACAGAGCCCGAGACGCTTCCGTTGGACATGGCGTAGAAATGTCTCGAGGTAGTGCAAAGCGGAAATGCCTCCACGCCATGTCGTTCGATAAAATTCTCGCTATTCAGAGAAATCCCGGCAAACCGAGCTCCCGGCATTTGCAGGCGCAGGTTCGTGATGAGGGCATCCTGAATCGCCGCGTCGCCGAGATTACCGCCTGAGTATGGAGTCAGCAGCGCGATTCTCGTGGTCGCCGTTTGAACCTGGCGAACGGTCGTGCTCATAATCAACGGGCCAGGCCGGCGCCGTCAGGCATCGCCTGTACGGTATCCGCAGGCGGCGCATAAGAGGGCTCCGAAACCGCCTGAATCTCGTGCCGGACAACTTTTGGAAAGCAATTGACAACCCCGCGGACGTCGGTTTCAGAACTCACATAAATTGTCGCCGCCGGTTCCCAGATATCGTAAAGAGTTTGCGTATCGTACCTGTAAACGACAAAGCAGGGGTGAAAAATGCCATCAACAAGGTTTAAATCGAGTTCAAATGAGCAGTGGTAAACCTGGCCCTTATCAAGCGAGAAATTGCCGAGCCCCAGGCGCTCGGTGGAAGTATCGAAAACACTTTGGAACTCACTATCGAGCAAATAAATCGAGAGCGACAGTTTGCCACAATGCGCGTTGGCACAAATCTCCACGTCAATCCATGCTTTCTCACCGGATTGAAACCTAAGCGATTCACCGCAACGATTGCGGACTGTAACTTTCGAAATCCTGACCGGCGTTTTGTCATCCGCCGCATCTGCGCTTCGGGACCTGTGCATATAGGTTGAGACGACATCCTGCGCCGGCCCGATTTTGACGGTCCGGCCTTTTTCCAACAGCAGGCACGAACGGCAGAACTCAGTGATGTTTTTCAAATTGTGGGAGACGAACACGACAGCCGAGCCGCCGCGAATCACTTCTTTCATGCGCTGGATGCACTTCTTTTGAAAGAGATAATCACCAACGCTGAGGACTTCGTCCACGATCAAAACATCCGGGTTGACATGTGCCGCCACCGAAAAGCCCAGTCTGGCATACATGCCGGAAGAATAACGTTTGACCGGAGTGTCAATGAATTCTTCAAGTCCTGAAAACGCGATGATTTGGTCGAGCTTGGCTTTGATCTCGCGCTTGTCCATTCCCAGAATAGCGCCGTGGAGGAAAATATTCTCCCGGCCTGTAAAGTCCTGGTGAAAACCTGCGGTCACCTCAATCAGCGCGGAGAGCCGTCCATCGACATGGATTTTACCCCTGGTGGGTTTCATGATGCGGCTCAATATTTTCAAAGCAGTGCTTTTGCCCGCTCCATTGTGGCCAACGATACCGAATGCTTCTCCACGCCGGACCTCAAATGAGAGGTCTTGCAATGCCCAGAATTCGCGCCGGTCTGTCGCGCTTAGCTCCTGCCTGTTGAACATTCGTCCGGTCAACGCAGGAATGAGGTCCCGCAGCGAGTTAAAAACCTCGCCTTTGCGGAACATCTTGTAAACGCCCTCCATCCGTAATGCCACGTCTGACATAATCTCTCCAGTTAGATGCTCTCAGCGAAGGCCGGCTCAAGATGCTTGAAAAAAGCGTAGCCACCGAAAAACGCAATCAAGGCAAACACCATGCTGTAGGCAAGCCACGACAATTCGGGCCATTGCTGGCGGGTAACGCAGTCGCTGATTCCCTCCAATATTGGCGCCGCTGGATTGATTAACAGCCATTTGCCTTTGTCGCCAAACATTTGCACGTCGTAGACAACGGGCGTAAAGAGAATGGCGAAGGTCAGTACCGCTTCAACGATATATTTGACGTCACGGAAGAAGAGGCTGCCCGCCGACACGATCATGCTAATTCCGGCGGCAAGCACTATCATGGTCATGATTAAAACAGGAACTTCGAAAAGGCAGAGGCTCCAGCCTGTCTTCAGGACCAGTAAAAGGATTACCAGAGGGACCGATGCCACCGCACAGTCAAACAGGCTGGCGAGCACGGCGGCCAAAGGAAAAATCTCTTTTGGAAAATAAATTTTTGTCACGAGGGTCGTGTTGGTGGTAAGGCTGATGCAACTAAAGCGAATGCTGGATACCAGGAACGCCCAGGGGACCGACTTCACGGCCACGGCGGCAATATCGGCGTTGTCGAGGTGCTTGCCAGATGCCAGCGCAAGGCCGTAGCGCACGATAACGCCTGCCCCGACAATGAGCGTGGGCATCAGGAGCGCCCAAAGAAAGCCCATCGCCGATTGTTTATAACGGACATTGATGTCACGACGGACGATCGTGTAGAAGAGATCGCGGTATCGGTAAAGTTCGCGCAATTCTTCTGTCATGTTTTGGGAGATTTCAACCACACATCATTGTCCACGGATCTGGCGTGTGCCGGACATTACGCCTTCCAGACCTGCCCTGCTTTGGTTTTTACAGAAGCCATGGCGTTGCGCGTGTCCACAATACATTCCGACCAGTCGGCCAGGTCCTGGTAGTTAAGAGACTGATGGTTCGTGGCGATGATGGCGGCATCGAAACTTTGTATCGTTTGGCGATTCCATTCCACCGATTGGGCGCCTGCCCAGTGCGCGTGCTCGCGGGTAGGACGGATTATCGCCACATAGGGATCATAATAAGCGACATCTGCCCCGCGCTCTTTCAAAAGATCCATTAACGTATAAGCCGGTGATTCCCGTTCATCGTCCACATTTGGCTTGTAGGCCAGGCCAACAACCAATATGCGGCTGCCATTGACTGGTTTGCGCCGGGCGTTGAGTGCGTCGGTCAAGCGGCTTATTACGTACCCGGGCATCGAGGTGTTGATTTCGCCGGCCAACTCGATGAACCGCGTGTTTTGGGAATATTCGCGCGCCTTCCACGTGAGATAAAAGGGATCGATTGGGATACAATGGCCGCCCAGGCCGGGGCCGGGATAAAACGCCATAAACCCGAACGGCTTGGTCCTGGCTGCATGAATCACCTCCCAAATATCGATTCCCATAGCCGTATAGACCAACTTTAATTCGTTCACCAGCGCGATATTGACGCTGCGATAGATATTTTCGAGTAGTTTGGTTGCCTCCGCAACACGGCAGGAGGAGACGGGCACCAGCGTCTTGATGGCCCGCCCATAAACCGCCTTGGCGCGCTCAAGGCTGGCCGGCGTATAACCGCCGATCACTTTGGGAATGAATTCCATTTTGCTTTCGGCGTTGCCCGGGTCTTCCCGCTCCGGTGAATAGGCCAGATAAAAGTCCACACCGGCCTTCATTCCGGAACCGCTTTCGAGCACCATCCGCAAATCCTCTTCCGTGGTGCCCGGATAGGTCGTGGATTCCAGGACCACCAGCATCCCTTTATGCAAATGGCCAGCGATATTCGCACCGGTCTCAATGATATACGAAATATCGGGTTCACGGTTTTTGTTTAGGGGTGTGGGCACGCAAATAATTACGGCCTCGGCTTCACAAATGCGTTTAAAATCCGTTGACGGGGTGAAATCGCCGCTTTTGACCGCTTCGGCAATGGCGGAAGATTCGATGTGCTTGATGTAGCTCCTCCCCTGATTGAGAGAAGCAACTTTGGCTGGATCAACGTCCAATCCCAGGACCTGCACACCCGAGCGCAAGAATTGCAGCGCCAGAGGCAGTCCCACATATCCCAGGCCTATGATCGCAATTCTCAAGGGGTTCGAATACTTCTAGTTGGAATGCGCCCGCGGAAAAACCGAACCCGTCGTGAGCTTTTCTCTTCCCTTTTCGACGACGATCGCCGGATTCGAATCCCCGGGTTGCTCGGGCGCATGGAAAAAGGGACATTTATCGGGCGGGAGGACCTCTAATTTGTGTTCACGGATGAATTGGACAGCGTCTGAGACACCGCGCATTTCGGCAAAGCGGCATCGCATAGAAAACCAGCCGTGTTTCAGGCCATGTGCCAGGTTGCGGAACACCAAAAAGTCCGCGCCCGCCGACGGCTTTTTGCCTTTGATCTTGTAGTCGAGAATTGCGTGTGAAAACGTGTGGCTATAGACCAATTGCACCATGTAGTCCTGTTGGACTCGAACTGCCGGGATTAAGTGGGTTATCTGAAGTTCCGGAAAAATTCCAAATCCCGATTCAGTGTTCGAGCATAGCCAATAAAACAGGTCGTCTTCGCCACAGAAAAGTGATTTCCCCCGCCGGCCCAGTACCGACGAAATCTCAAGGGCGTGAACCAGTTCCACAAACCTAACGGCGATGAAGCGGGGCACGCAGATGCCCGCCCCGAAAGGACCACAATGGTAGTCCTTGGGATTGTTCGACCAAAACGCCCGCTCCACGGTGCGAAGGGCGAGCAGATGCTGCCGCGCCTGCACCACAGGTTCAGGCTTCACTTCAAACTCCGGCTCCAGCACCCCCGCGCCAAACACGCCCACGTGAGGGAATTCCGTGGCGATTGCCGACACGTGTTCAAGATAATCCTCAACGAGCACATTGTCATCGTCCACAAAGACCAGCAGGCTGCCCTTTGTCTCGGTAATCCCGCGCAGGCGGGCCGGGGTAATCCCGATTTCCTCTTCACGGACGATGCGTCCGCGCGGGTGCCAGGACAAATCCCATTTGTCAGCCAATCGCACCGGGGAGGCGTTGTCCACCAGAACCAGTTCCCATTGTTCCCGCGGCAACGTTTGAGAACGGAGCGCGGTCAAAACCCGCAGCAAATAATTTGGCCGCGGATTGTGAGTACAAATGATGACAGAAATATCGCGCATAGAATTCAAGTTTGAGACGGATTCATTTTCCCTGAACAAGGTCCATTTCTTTCGTATTTTGACTAAGCACCGTATCGCAATATTTTCTGAACAGCGAAGCGGATTTCCCGTTGCCCTGATAGGTCGTTTCGAAGGCATGAAAGATGCAATGCCCGTAAACAGTCCCCAATCCAAACTTGACGGTATTCCCGAGTTTGTACTTCGGCAAGTGACAGTAAGTTGGTTGCAGGCACTTAACCCTTACACCTTGCTCGCGACAGGCGACCGTTAGTTCTCCCGCAACGTCGCATCGCGCGGTCCGATCCAAAGTTGGACGCCCAACTAAATCATATGCACGCGTGGGCACCACCAAAAAACACGGCCCGGCGTATACCAGCGGATTTTCGAAGTGGTACGGATCTATTCCCATAATGCTGCATAGTTTGATTCGTGCGCTGTCGAATTTCCTGACGAGGACCGGCCATTTGTGTCTTCGTTGCAAAAATTTTAGAACTTCAATATGATTTGCCTGCTGAGCGCATCCGATCACCATTTGGTTCTCAATTGCGATACGAACAGCTTTCTCGACAACACCCGCCTTCAACGGAATGCAGTCCAAATCAAAAAAAACGACGGCGCCGCAGTCTCTAACGCTGGCACGAATAGTTCGAGTCATAAATTCCCCGTGGGAACAGGTATCCCGAACTTGAACCAGGGGCTCATTAAGCGCTTCGAACACTGCTTTTTGCAAACGCACGATCGAAGGATCTGCGTTTGGCATAAAAAATGAAAATGATTTCCAGCTCCTCATATTTGCGTCCATTGAAATTCAGGGAATAAGGGACCATGGTCGGGAAGTGGATATCTTGCCGGCGACCAACTCGCTGGTGCAGTAACGTTTACTTCCAGGAAATCGTCCACAATGTCCAACGTTTCTCCGTCCAGGCCAAGCGTCGCAGTCAGGCTGTATTCTCCGGGGCTCAAGTCGAGGCCTTTTATGCATAGTACAAACCGATTGCTGCCTTCATTTAGTCGAAGACGGCTGGCAGTAAACCCTCCCCAGAAGGTAGCGATACGCTGACCCAGAGTGTTTGCAACATTGACGCCGGGCAGGACATGGTCCATGGGATGTTTGCTCTCTATTTCAAAGACAATCTCGAGCTTTTCACCTGAATTGATCGTGGCGGCGGACCGGTTTTGAGAGCCAACAACATAGGCATCGACATATTTCGCGATGCCGGAACTGCGGCCCATTTGAGGGCGGAAAGTCTGCCGCCGGGATTGATAGAAGCTTAAGCATTGATCTATATCAGCAGAGTGGACTACTTTTCCGCTCTCCAGGACGATTCCTTTTTGGCATAGTGCTCCCATGGCTGCCAGGTTATGGCTTACAAATAACACTGTGCGTCCCATTTGTTTTGACACATCCTTCATCTTGCCCAGACATTTCCGTTGGAATTCGGCATCTCCTACGGCCAACACCTCGTCCACGATTAGGATTTCGGGCTCCAGGTGCGCGGCCACCGCAAAGGCCAGGCGCACATACATGCCGCTGGAATAGCGCTTGACGGGCGTGTCCAGAAACTTCTCCACTTCTGCGAAAGCAACAATTTCATCAAACTTTTTTCGTATCTCCAGGTTTGTCATTCCGAGGATTGCGCCATTGAGAAAAATGTTCTCTCGCCCTGTTAATTCCGGGTGAAAACCGGTTCCCACTTCCAGCAGGCTCGCCACGCGGCCATAAAGTTTGGCCCTCCCGGCGGTTGGCTCGGTGATGCGGCTCAGAATTTTGAGCAGCGTGCTCTTGCCCGCTCCATTCCGGCCAATAATACCGACCACTTCGCCGCGCTTAATCTCAAAGGAAACGTCTTTTAATGCCCAAAAATCTTCCGAGGTCGAAGGGTGGCTTTCGCCATTCTTCTTCCCATTTGTCAAAAAACCAAATGGCGCTTTAATTTTTTGCGCCAGAACGTCTCGCAACGCCGTATACCTGTGCCCGTTCGCCTGATGGCGAATTCGAAATTTCTTGCCCAGATTCTCGACGATGATGATCGCGTCGCTCATTTTTCAAAAACGGAAATCGCCGTAAAAACTATTGTGAAAGTCGACGCCATGACAGTTCAAATGACATCCGCGAAGGTACGTTCCATTCTGCGGAAATACCAAAGCCCGCTCGAAATGAGCGCTAGAACAACAACGAGCGATGCAACCAGGTCCCAGAGGCTCAATTCCGTTTGTCCGCGCAACAGCGACCAGCGAAAGCCGTCAATGATGCCAACCATCGGATTCAGGGCATAGAAACGGAACGCCGTTTCGCCAAGTTTGTGCCGGATATCTGAACTACCAAAAATGACAGGGGATACATACATGCCAAATTGGACAAGAAAGGGAACGACATAACGGAAATCGCGATACTCCACATTAAGCGCGCATAACCACAAGCCAACACCAAAGGACGCCGCAAAAGCCAACACCATGAACAGCGGCAGCACGATCAAGTGCCAATCGGGAATAAAACGGTACCAGGCCATCATCAGCCCCGTCAATGCGACTGTTATCAAAAAATCAACAAAGCTGGTGATAACCGAGCCTGCGGGCACGATAAGGCGGGGAAAATAGACTTTGGATATGAGATTGGCATTGGTGATAAGGCTGTTGCTTGCTTCGGTCATGGAGGTAGCAAAGAACTGCCAGGGCAACATCGCGGCCATGATAAACAGGGCGTGCGGCACCAACCCGGGGGATTTCAAGCCTGCGACCTTGCCCGCAAAGATCGTAAAGATGATGGTCGTCAATAGCGGTCGAATAACTGCCCAGGCAACACCAATTACGGTTTGCTTGTAGCGGACCAGGATGTCGCGCCAGGCCAGGAAGTAAAATAATTCCCGGTATTGCCACAGGTCACGCCAGTATTGGCGTTGAGCGCGGCCGGCTTCAAGAAGCAAAGGTTGGGTCATAATCTTTTTTAGCCTTAACGCAGCGTTCGAAATGATACAACATTTTGTCCCAATTTCGCGCCAGTTGGGTTTTGATCATCGGGAACAGATGCTGGGCACGCCGGGCCCCGTCATATCCGCAAAATTGTTCCATCCAGGCGTATTTCCAACGCAATGCAGGAGCCGATATCTGTCCTCCCAGAGACCGCGCCAGGTCCTCAATTTGGGCGACCATTTGGGGAAAAGCCGGGTAGAAATAAGGCAACCAGCCGCGCAGGTAACTCAAGCAAGCCGATCGAACCCTTGGACTGTCTTCCAGGGAAAGCAAATAACCAACGTGCAACCGCATGGAAAGCAGCAAGGACTCCAATTTCTTTTGCGAACCGTCCACTTTGCTCAAACTGCCGTACCCGGACATTCGGTAAAAGACTTTGGCTTGAGGCACAAACCGGATCCGTTGGCTGGCCATCACAACGCGGCAGAAATACTCACCGTCGTCGTCGAGTGAAAGGCGTGTATTCCAAGGACCCGCCGCCGCCGACAGTTTGCGGCTGACCAGCCATGTTGCCGGCTGCATGTGAAAACATTGGCCCATCTTTCTAAGCAAGTATTCTACCGGCGTGAGGTCTTCCCAAAGAGGAGTGGGCAGGAACCGTGCCCTTCGGGGGCGATACATAAAGAAGGCCCACCCGCATGACAAAAGCGTATCAAGTCCAAACGTCTCCGCTTCGTTCATTTGGCTGGCAATCTTGTTCGGCGACATCAGGTCATCAGCATCGAGCCACTGTATGTATTCTCCGTGGCTCAACGAATAGGCCTTATTCCTCGCCGCCGCCGCGCCCTGGTTCGGTTGCGTCAGGACCGCGACCTGACTCGAGGCAAATGACCGCGCAATTTCCAGCGTCCGGTCCCGAGAACCATCATCAACAACAATGATCTCCTTGTTTGACCAGGTCTGCGCCAACGCCGACCGGATCGTGTCAGAAATCCATTCCTCCGCGTTGTACGCGGGGATCAGGATGGAAACGAGAGGATTCATACAAATCAACGCATCAAGACATACGCCGGTTCAGCATCCGTTGGCCTTTGGACGCGAAGCAGGCTGAAACAGCTTAAGTCCATCAGCCTGGCTCATTAGGCGCAGGAGAAGTCCGGGCTGCCTGGCTTGCCGGAGTTGTTGCACGAGGTCCGGCTCCTCCTCCGGAGTATCATGATAACTTGAGGCGAGGTACTCGCTCTCCGATTCCCATGCGTCGGGGAAATAGGCAACCATTCTGTTTTCCGTCACCGGTGGAAGATCCCGAGCCGGCCGATTCGAAATTCGGGCGCACAAGGCACCAATCAGGTCGCGCCCCTTTCCAAGTTGAAGATGGAAAGGCCGCGCCAGCCGGGGGTTCATTTCGATGAGATAAGCGAAACTGCTTTTCTCTTCGATCATGAAATCCAGGCCGAAGAATCCCGACATTTTCAACCGTTCAGCGATCCGTCGCGCCGCATGTGCCATTTCTACATTGTCCGATATTCGGACAACACTGGCGCGTCCCGTATCGCCCACTGTGGAAACCACTTCAACTCCAATGACGGCCAGCACCTCGCCGGCCCAGCATACAACAGCACAGTTTGCCGGCCGCCCATGGATGTAAGATTGAACACTGATTGCCGGCTTTGAGTCATTCCACCAGGGCCACAACCAGGAGGTCTCCCGATTGACACACAATCGCTTCAGAACCCGACCGAAGCTAAAAAAGCGGTTTAACTTATGGAAGTACTGTTCCGCTTGTTCCGGAGTATGCGCGATTTTTACTCCGTATCCGCCCCATGTACCATCGGTCTTCAGCACCCAGGGGAATGGGTGCTGCGCCTGCCAGGACCTCAAATCCGCCACTGATTGCACCCGCCTGGTATCCGGCACACGAATCCCCTGCTCTTGAGCGACTTTCAGCAACTCATAGCGAGAGCGGACGATCGGATAACTATCGGGTGGGCCAAGCGATTTCTCAATCAACGCGGTGATTTCATTTGCGGGCTCCCGGCGGCAGGCGCCCGCATGCAATTCATGCAACTGTTCCACAGCCTGGTCGTCACATGGAATAATAATTTCCGGACGCACAGCTTTGACTGCCGACGTTAAAGTTTTGAGGGGATCAAAACTCCGATGCCGGAACGTCTGCCGGAGTGCGTGGTTCTTCGGCAAAGGACAGCCAGGGGGGCATACAACTGAGACGTCGCACCCTGCTCTCGCAAGACCAATGGCAAGTGTCGGCACATTGGGCCATTCGACAGTCGCTGTCAACAAAACCTTTGCGCACACAGGTTCAGCTGATTTTGGCAGGCTATTGTCGAATATTTGCCGGCTCGTTTGCATTTTTATTGGAAGCCTTCACGATTTGTTGGCTGGCCTGAGAGGTCCCGGCGCGAACGGCGTTGCGCATGGCTGATCTTGCAAGATGTCTCGACAGCCGCCGGGCGGTGAATTTGGCCCCAACAGCGAAACGCAAAAGCGGGCCGAAGGTATTGGCCGCCGACGTACCGACAAAATACAATCCCCGCAAGGAGGACTCGAAGTTTGAGGAGAGCACTGGTGTGTTTTCGACCGAGCGGATTTGGGCCAGAAGGTCGGAATCCAGGAAAGGCAAACGCCGGAGGTCAACCTTATAGCCGGTTGCGGCAATGATGTGGTCCGCCTCAAGCGTTTGTCCGGCGCCGGCGGCGTTGGCAACATCAAGTTTTACCCTGCCATTTTCGACCCTGGCATTCTGTATTGAGAGCCCCGGATTCAGGGACACTTTTCCTTCTATGTCCTTTTTAATGAACCACGCCGGGCTTGGTCCCAGGACCCTCTTGACTTTGTCCAGTCGAAATTCCACCGACATCAAGCGAAATATCAGGGGCGCTTCGGCGCACATAAACAGTTTCCAGCCGCGCCCAAGTCCGGACATCGGTTCGCGGAGCCACTGAAACAGAGACGCAGGCGGAGGCGCCGGCGGGTCCCACAAACGAATGACTGGCGCCCGGGCAACCACGCGGACTTTTGCCCCGGCCTGATGGAGCAGCGCGGCGATGTCCAGGGCTGAGGCTCCGGCTCCAACCACGATGACCTCATTGCCCTTAAAGCGATCCAGGGTTCTATGTTTCGAGCAATGAGTGACATGCGTTTCCGGAAGCCCGGACAAGACAGGCGGGACAAATTGATAATAGCTCAAGCCCACGGCGACGACCACCCTGCGCGCGGCGACTACTTCGCCGTCGTCCAGGCGCAATTGGTAGCCGGCGCTTGACGGCTTCAACGAGACGACTTTCTTGTCCTCCAATTGCGGGACGAATCGCTTTTGAAACTCGAGTCCGTAGGCGACGAACGTATCAAGTGGAACGGGCAATCCGACGTCGGCATACGGAAGACCATTCTTCTTGCAGTAGGTTTCCAGGGTCAATTGCGACTCCGGGTCATACAGTGAGGACGCCATGCCCTCGGACTTGAGCCGCATACCGCGCGGCATTTCTGCGGCCCAGGTTTGCATGGGAGTCCCGAAAATTCGGAAGTCCGCATTCGCGCCACGGAGGTGTGCCGCAATTGACAGCCCATAAGGCCCGGCCCCAATAACAGCAATGTCAAGGGTATTCATAATGTTGAAACGAGGGACGAATAGACGTTCGTGGTAGTTTCGGCGACCTTGGACCAGGAAAAGCGTTCATTGGCGTATTCCTTGATTTCCCGCCTGCGTGTTTCCAGATTTTTATACAGATCACTGGAGAAATAGCTTTCGATGGCGTTTGCTAAAGCTCTCGGGTCTTTTGGCAGGCACGTAAAACCAGTCTTCCCCTCGATGATCTCCTCTTTTAACGAACCAACGTCCGTAGCGATGACCGGCAAACCGAAGCTGTAACCGAGGAAAAGCACCCCACTCTGAAAGATGCTGGCGTAAGGCAAAACAAAAACATCCGCCACCTTGAAATATAACTCGGTCTCCTCATCTGGAATAAACTCGATTCGCTTCAAGACCTGGGACTTCAAATGGTTTTCGTCGATGGCAGCCTCAATGCCATTCCAATACTGGTCGCAGCTTGCCTTCGACATTCCGGCGGTGATCAACTGTTTTACCCGTCCGGCAATGACGAGCCGGTAGCCCGCAGCATCCGGATTCAGCAAGGTCATTGCGGCAACCAAATATTCCAAACCCTTGTATGGCGCAATATTTCCGAAAAACAAGAGCGTTTTCTCGTTGGCACCAATTCCAATCCGGCGCCGGGCCTCCGTGCGGGTCAGGGCCGTGTTTGGAACCGTGTTATTAATGCCGAAAGGAATGACGCTTACCTTTTTGTCCGCGACGGCAAAGTCCGATTTCAGCTCTTCCTTCATCGCTTTGGTGTGCACGAAGATATGATCGCACAATGCATACTGGGTTTTCAGCGAGAGGCGATTTAACAAAGAATCGGTGCCGTCGCGCCTGGCAACGTTAACGTTATGAGCGGTGAGCACGATTTTTTTGCGGAGCAACTTGTAATAACCCATGAGCAAAGTCCGGTCAAACAGCTCAAACTTGTTGTTCCACAGGATGTGGAAAACCGGGCACCGGGATACAAAGGCATAGCGTATCAGCCGGAAGTAATACGCGAGCACCCGAAGTGTCTTTTTTGCAAAACTCGCGCCGCCGCTCACATCGCCACGCAGATTGAGAAAGGTCACCTTTTGATTGTTCAACAATTGAGGGCAAAGCAAATCGTTGCTGCCTATTAAATCCAAAAGGACTCCATTTTCCGTTAGTGCCTCCGTTATGCCTAAGACATACGGCTTATCGCCTCCGCCGGTCAGCAACGCAACCCCTGGGAGCCTCACCTCAGGGTGACGATCAAAGCGTGACGACTGACGATCGGTTCGTAACGGGCCGGCCTTTTCTGGGGAGGCGGTCGTCACTGGATACTGGAATTCGGCATCTTCTGAAACGCTGGGGTGCGCTCAAAAAGAAGAAAAACAAACGTATACGGTCAGGCAATCGGCTTTAGGGCCGGTTTCCGCTTTTGAAACAACTTCTGCAATTGCCTCGCAAGCAGTACCATGCAGCCACCGTAAGCAACCAGGCGGCCAGATGACGGTTCCGGCGCAGGTGTGGTCTCTATGATGGAGAAGTCGGACAATTGCGCATCAAGGCCTTCATCCAGAACAAGATTAAATGACATTGCCGTGGTCGAAGATGTGGCTACGACAAAGAAATTATAGTTTACAGGTTGGAAGACATAAGCACCATTGGTCAAACTGGAATCAAGAAACGCGCCATCAAGACTCGTTTCGCTGTTTCCGAAGTAAAAAGAACCAATGCCACCATCGTCCCCGGTCGAGCTTTTGTCCTGCAACGTAAAACTGATGTCATACATTTCGCCAGGCGTGGTATTCATGCTTCCGTTCAGGTGCAATTGGTTGAACTCCGTGTACTCCCCGTACGACCCGATAAACGTAGCGGAATTGGAGGAGGCAATGTCGATGAGACCCGTGTACGGAATTGACTCATCTTTCCAATCGTAAAGATTCACAAAATATCCCTGCGCCTGGACCATTGACGGAAACTGAAGAGCGAAAAGTGACAAAATGGCGGTTTTGAAAAGCGTGGACGATCCAATGGCGCTTCGGAGATTCAACCACGAAAATCCCCGGCGACTTCCGATTGTTTTAATTTGTTTTTTCACGTTTATGAACTTACAGCGTTGCCAGCACTTTAAATTCAAACCCGGCCCCCGTCTATGCGTGTTCGGGACAACACACAACACAAAAGGGACACCGTCAAACTGTCAAGTAGTATTTTAAAACAATAATATTCCTTTCCTTTAATGTGTTGTATCACTGGGGGTTCCGCATGAGGGTTGGCAGGTCAAATTTGCACCGGGACCGCCCATCATGTCAGTTGTCGACCGTACCGATGAAATGACGCTCTTCATTTGCGACTCCGGTGTCGGCGACTGGGGCTTCGAGTTGGGCTATGACTGCGTCGAAGACTTGCTCGGGACTGATCGCAGTGGTCGCGCGGCGATCCATGCCCCGTTGATAGAAGAACTCGGCAAGCAAGGGCGAAATAATCTTTTGCTGGAGGCCGTAATCATGGATTTCCCAGGGGCTTGTGCAGTTGAAAAGCGTAACGCAACGGACGCCGGTACCAAGGGCAAAATGCATGGGCAAGCTGTCGCCACCCAGGAGACATCGATGGTTTCGGACGTCTCCAAGATGTTCTAAAAGCGTTTCCCTGCGCGGCAGCACATTGACAACCAAACCCTGCGCCTCGAGTTTTTCCTTAACGACGTCGTAATAAGCCCAATTCTTCATTGGCCAAACCGGCCCGGCCTCACGCGCGATCGCGACGTCGCCAGCCAGACTTGCCCATGCCGGCGCGGGGAGACGGTACGCTTCACCATTGAATCGAAAGCCCAGGCCGCTAAAAATTAAGTCCTGGTAGCTCCGGCGATTTTTGAGCTTGAGGCGATCGGCGGCCTGTTTGCCAAATCGGCTAATAAGGCTTAAGTCAAACCAATCGCGTGAATCATCGGTGTACGCGAGCCGGCTGTCCTTTTCCAGGAATGCACCGAACTGGCGGCCAAATTTCAAGCCCTGCACGAATCGTCCGGATTCCAGTGTATCTTCAAGGTTGATAACCAGATCATAGGACTGGTCGGCCGCCAAATGGCGTTCCTCCCACGAAAGGCAGCGCAAATTGTCCCGTAATCCCTCCAGCAGGGGCACGTTTTTGGCTGCCGTGATCCACGTAATGCGGCAGCAAAATTTGTCCAGCAGCGGGGTTGTCCGAACCACATCGCCGGTTGCGCCGAGTTTAACGATTAGAATATGCATTGGGTTTGTCTGGTTTTGATTTTCGATTTAGGATACGAACTTCACGAATCAACACGATGGCGCTGCAAAATTCGTAAAAATTTCTATCAACACGCACTCACCCTGCAATAGCGGGGCTGCTGCGCAATATTTTCCCTGAATCGTTCCGGCTTTGGGCCGGTTGTTCGCTTTCGTGTGAAAGGTCCCGGAATAGAAGCCTCTCGACCGCCGCCAGCGTGATCACGGCGTTGATCTCATGCTCGTAATTTTTGCGACCTGAAATATGTTCCTCAGCAAGACCCTTTAGGAATTTGGCATTCCAAAATGGACTTTGGAGAGTTTGGGCGTCCGTCAACGATTCTTTCACATAAGACGCCAACTCGTTTCGAAACCAATTATGGTAGCGGAGATACCGATGGCTGCCAAAATGTTGCATGCATGCGGCGACCGGCCGGAAGACCGGTTCCAGCAGCGAATATTTCGCAGGCAAGCCGTGGTTATAGTGATAATCGAATCTAAACAGGACCTTTGCAGCCATTTTGTTGAAAGCGGATGCCGGGCGGGATGCCGAGCCGAGATACCCCATGTCCGTCGGAATATTGGCCACAGCTTTGTTGTTGTTTCTGATGAAAGTGACGGCCGAATCAGAGGATTTGCGCAAGCTGACAGGCGTTCGATAGGCCAATGCCACCAACTCATTATCCATGTACGGAGTTCGCAGGCAAAGCTGCGAACAGCAGGCCGATACGGTGCCAAATCTGTTCCAGGGCATTTCCTTAAAAGCTGCAAAGGTGACCGGGTGCTCATTCTGTTTTCGTAACCGCTCATGGGCATCTTTCAATGGAAGCATTTCCGGCTGAAGAAGGTCGGGTGACAAGTGAAGCGGCTTGAACATGGAAACGCTTCTGAGTATCTCGCCGCCGAAGATGCCTGTCAGGCGGATCGGCGACAACTGGCGTGCCTGTCGGCTAAGATATATTTCGTGCGCCCCGGTAATTCCGAAATATCCGTCGGTAGTGTAAATCGTTTTATCCACCCACCTCGAAAAGTCCCCAAAGAAATCGGGCCCAAGGCGGAGCATTTTGTGTTGCAGGCCACAGGTGGCGGCCACCCGCGCCGCCAGTTTAGCGTCGAGAATATCTCCGGTTTGTCCTGAATAGGTATAGCAAACAGCATCCACGCCCGCTTCAGGGAGGCAGGCCATGATCATTCGCGTATCCATGCCAGCCGTCAGAGAAATGCCTAATTTCAAATCAGATTCAATATATCGGGGCAGAATTCGCCTAAACGTTTCCTGAAAGGAAGAATCGAATGACTCAACCGAGAGCGGGGTCTGGGACTCCCAACTTTCTGGCGAAAAGTATCTGCGCCTTGCCGGCGTCCCATTGCCGAAAGACCATAACGACCCGTGCGGCAGTGTAGAGATTCCCTTAAATAATGTTCGCTCTTCCAGGGTCGTGCCATAGGTCAGGTATTGGGCGACGCCCTCGTCGTCAAAACGCCTTAATTCCGGCAGGATTCGCAGGAGCGCCTTGGCTTCGCTCGCAAAATAGAAAGCATCGGCTGTCTCGTGCCAGTAAATGCGCTCCATTCCGTAACGATCATTGAACAGAAATGCGTTCCCCTTTCGTTTATCAATCAAAAAGCCGCTGAAAAGTCCATTCAAGCGCCCGAAAAGTTTGTCGCCTTCCCTTTCATAGAGGTGAACGAGCCATGACGCCTTGCTCGTTCCAACGTTGTGGCCGTCTCGCCGGAGGTCGGCTCCAATTTGAGGATCCAGAAAGCATTCACCCGTGAGTACAAGCACCACATCCTCTTTCTCATTCAGGAAGGGCTGATCCGCGGCAAACGCGTTTTCGTGCGCCGCCCATCCGCAACAGACTCCCATTTCGGGAACGGAGTATGTTCCCGCCTTGCAAGAAGTCTCCAACCGCATAGCGGCCCCCATGGAACTCAGGGCGAGTTCGCATTCTGTCGCGGGTTTGCGACAGATGATTCCAAAGATTCCGGGCATAAGGTCAGGAAGGGATGCTTGAAGAATTGGAGCCGGCGGGAGGAATTGAACACTCCATCTGCCAAATACGATTCGGCCGCTCTAACGTTGAGCTACACCGGCAACGGGTAAAATTTAACTGGACTAAAAGTAAAAGGAAAGTTTGTTCAGCCATCCTGCGCCGCGACTTGCCTTGCTCCAAGTTCCAGATAAAAAGCCCGCACTTTCAGCAGCAATTTCAACAGCGGACCAGGCAGCAATCCAACGGGGCCACGATGCAGTTTGAGGGCAACGAATAGATGGCCTTTTAATGTCAGCGGCAGGTAGTATCTCGGGAAATCAATCCGTTCGAAGCCGTTCCGTCGCTTGAACTCTACAAGCGAGCATTCCTTCCTGTTGCCATAAATATAGTTGCCATAAACGAGATAGGCCACGCCTTTTTGCGCGCAAATCTCCACCGCTTTTGTGAGGAGCGCGTTTATCGGCCGCTTGTCCTGGTGCGCGTTCAGAGCCAGAACCGCCAGGATGAACGCAATCTTATCCACATAGACCATTTTGATGTAGCCGATGAGTTCGCCCTCGAAATACGCGCCGATGAATTCACTGCGCTCCAGATATGTCGCGTTTTCCCGTCTGATCGCTTCAACATCCTTTCCATAGTGCCAGAATCGCCTGCCCTGTCGTACAGGGGCTTCGTTGCAAACCTTATGGATGCCGCGCGCCAACTCGTCGTCGAATGCCACTGCCTTGACGACCACCCCGCGCTTGCCGGCACGACGGGTATTTTTGCGGGTTTCCTGCGGCAGCTTTTCCCACCAGGCTTCGAATGTTGTGATCGGCACGACGGCGTAATTCTCCCATTCGATACGATATGGAAATTTCGGGGTCACATCCGGAGGTCTTTGAAAAAACGTCAACACATCCGCCTTTAGTCCGCTTCGTTTCATTCCTACGACAAATTGGGCTGGATTGGCCACCAACTCGCCTTCTGTCACCTCTTCATCGCACACGGATGCGACTTTGAACCAACGGCCTTTGACGAGAGCGGTGCGTCCCTCAATCTCCGCCGCCGGCACTTGGAAATTCTTCCCTCTGATCCGAGTTTCAATATAAGTCACAGCCATAAAATAATTAAGAGTACGATGGAACTTCACGCAGCCACTGCTCGAATAGGACAAGGCTGAATAGCAACTTATGGTTGTCCTGCTGGCGGGACTGGTGTTCGCCCAGCAATTTTTTCACCGGTTTTGGGTCCAACAGTGAAAACATCGCTGATTTTTCGTCCAATAGAAAATCCGTCATTTTGCCTTTGGCGCTCGCGTTGAACCAATCATCCACGACGTTCGCGGCGAAACCGCGCTTCTTGCGGTTTAGAACCGCCCGCGGCAGGAATTTCTCACTGACACGCCGGTGCAGCCATTTACGCTCCCCGCCTCGGATTTTGTAACCGGCGTCAAGCCGCTGGGCATATTCGACGATCGTTCGATCCAGATAGGGCACACGCGCCTCGAGGCTATGGGCCATTGAAAGCTTGTCCGCATACATCAGCAATTCATCCGGCAGCGACGAGCGGATTTCGATCAGTTGAAAGCCGCCAAGCTCGTCGAGCTTTTCCATTTGCGGTTTCAACGGTTCCAAAAATTCGACCAATCCGCGAAAGTGGCCGTTTGCGTCCCGAAAGAGTCCATTGACTGTTTCCGCCGGCACGATTGAAAACACGTCCTGGTATCGCGTAAGCCGGTCAGAAACGCCCAGGGACTGGACGCCGCGTTTCAGCGTTTCGTGGCGGGGAAGCTTGGAGACAACGGATGCCGCCAGCGATTGAATTCCTCTGGGCATGCTGCGCCAGTAATTTCCATACTGGACACCCAGATGCCGGTTATACCCTCCGAATAGTTCATCCGGCCCCTGGCCAATGAGAGCCACCTTCACGTCCTGCCGCGCGCGCTTGCAAACGAAATACATGGGCACGACCGACGAAGTGGCGACGGGCTCCTCGAGAAACCGGACGATGTCAGGCAGGGATTTCTCAAATTCCGCCTGGTCAAGCTGCACCCGGGTATGACGCGCGCCCAGAAGCGACGCCGTTTCGGCAGCGTCCACTAACTCATCATCCTGGTAAGCAGTTCCGTAGCCGATGGTATAAGCCGGCCACTCACGGCCATGCTCGTTCATCAACGCCAGCAGAAGTCCTGAATCCAGCCCGCCACTCAACAGAACCCCCACCGGCACATCGGCCAGAAGGTGCCTCTTGACGGCGGCGCGATACAATTCAAACAATTGCTCGGCAGCTTCACGGTCCTCCGGAGGATTTGAAAATGGCTCGGGCCTGAAGTCGTACCACCTTTCTTCGAGGCACCGGCCGTTCTCGACGATCAGCATCGCGCCAGGAGCCAGCTTGCGGATGCCCTTGAAGATGGTTAACGGCGACGGTGTGTAGCGGAACCGAAAAAAGAGATTAAGAGCCGCCGGATCGACTTCTGGCCGGGAATCTTCCGCCGCGAGCACCGGTCGGATTTCGGAACCAAAACTTAATTTCCCGTCGGCCAACCGGTAATAAATCAGTTTGATGCCCATTGGGTCGCGCGCAACGATGAGGCGCTTGCGTTTTACGTCCCATATCGCCACGCCGAACATGCCATTAAGATGATCAAATACTTTTGTCCCCCACTGTTTGTATCCGTAAATGATCACCTCGGTATCTGAGCTGGTTTGGAAGATGTGGCCGTATCCCTCCAATTCCCAGCGGAGTTCTTTGTAATTATAGATTTCGCCGTTAAAAACAATCCACACGCTTTTATCTGCGTCGGACATCGGCTGATGGCCGCCACCGAGGTCAATGATGGAGAGCCGGCGGAAACCGAAGCTCAGCGAGCCGTCGAAGAAATAGCCCTCATCGTCCGGACCGCGATGGACCAGCGTTCGGGTCATGCGCCGGATGGTTTCTGCACTCACCGGCTCGTCGCCGGCGAGTTTAATTTGGCCACAAATGCCGCACATCGCAAGGTCGATTAAAATTTGTCAAACGATCGGGAGCGGATCGCGTGCCAAACGCAACGTTTCACGAATTAGCCCTCGAAGATCCTTTCGACAACGCGGCCTCGGGGACCGCAATTTGCCGAATGCCGGCCAGGTTCAACTCCGCCCTTTCCATCTTTCTCAGGATAAGAACAAAATCGCTGTCTCCAATGGCACCAAAACTCAAGTAACGGGACAAGGCTTTCAGCGTTAAATAGGAATACAAGGCCACCTTTTTATTTTGCAGCCACCGAACATTACTCACATCCAGAGTTCCGTAGAACACCGCTTGTAAACCATCGCCTGCGCAGAATCTCTTTATCGCATCGGCTGCGATCGAAAATCTTAAGAACGTCTTAAACGGGGCGGTATCCTCTTTTCCGGCATCTTTGTTCCCGTAGAAGTAGCGATACGCGAGAACATGGAAGTAATGCGGGAAAAATTTTGTGATGAGCCCTTTCACTGACAAAACATTGGGCAATTTGAGAATGACAATCCCGCCGGGCTTGACGGCGCGGGCAAATTGACGAAGCGCGCGTTTAGGTTGCGGCAAATGTTCCAGAACGTCCCAACAAACGATGGCATCGAAGCTTTCGGGCTTAAATGGGTAACTCTGAATGTCGCCCAGGATTCTTTCGTCGAGAACCGAATTGCGTTCGAGTTGCTTCTTCGAAATGTCGATTCCGGTGATGCGCACATTTTCGCCAAAACGGATGTTGCTTGCGGAACCGCAGCCGGCTTCCAGCAGCCGCACAGTTCCATCCTTAAGTTCATCGTCCACAAATGTCTGTAATCCTGCGAATTCGAAGCTCATATTGTCGTTAGGGGTTGAACGTTAACTTTCTGTTTTTTGTTTTCCGAACCACATCCTCTTTGCTCACTGAGATAAAACGCCAGACTGCGAAACATTTGCGCCTGCGCCCATCGGTGCATTGGCACGTTGTCCCAGCCGAACTTCAATTTGCGTGAGCGGAAGGATCCATCCGGCTTGACCCAATCTTTGACTAAACCGGCGGTCACCCTCTCCAAAATATTTTCGAGTTGCGGGAAATGGCCTCGCAACAACAGGCATAGATTGACGCATTCGGCAAAATCGTAGAGCTCGCGTTCATACACGGTAAGGCGCGGCGCCCTGGAAAACGGACGAGGCATTCCGTCCTCGGCGAACAGATTGTTCACGTAATAATCCACGCCACGTTTCAGGGCATCCAGCACACGCGGTTCGCCGGTGAGGGCGTGGATTTTTGCCAGGGCCTTCATCACGAAGCACGTATGAAAATGGTCCACGAAGTTCCGAACGCCGTCCTTTGCATAAGGCCAGGAACCATCGGCATTCTGGCTTTCGAGGACGAAATTCACATTGCCTCGGGCAATTTCCAATAGATCCTGCCGATCAAAGAATTTCGCCGCGCTTGTCAGCATAAACGAACGGTACGCCGAGGGGTTGACGACAAGCCCCTTGTCAAAGGGCGTATAGGAACACGTTTTGGCGGTTTCGGACCATTTGAAGTCTTGGATGTCCGTAGTCACATGGCGGACGATCGACTCAAGGATTTTTCTCCATTCCTCGCGCGGCTGTAACTGGTGGACCTGAAAGAAAGCCTCGAAGACGTAAGGCGTGGTGGTGATGAGCGGAGTCTCTGTGAGAATCGTGCCGGTTAGCGTGACCCAATCAAAAGGATAGCCCCAGCAATATTCTTTGAATCCGGGACAACGCGTTACTTGCAGAACTTCGAGGAAATGGACCGCCTTTTCAAGATGCCTTTTCTCGCCGGTCGCTTCGTAAAGATACGCAAATCCCATGGCGTAATGCGCGTTGGCGATAGGGAACCGCATTTTTTGGTGAAACATGCGTCTGGCCGATGGGAAAAAAGCTTCGCTGAAGACCATTGGCGCCACGGCAGCGGTACCGAGAAGTTTATTCTTATAGTAAAGGGCCTTCGCACGCCTTCCTATCGGGCCGGCGTAGTAGGATTGGAAATCCCAGGAAAATTCGCCATAGCCGCCCAGCCATGAGTCGAAATTCGTTAGGACAGTTTCGATCGCATGCGGATGCCCGTTAGTTTGTTTGGCCGATTGCATTTCCAGTTATCGAGCGGGAATAACCCGATGAAGCGGGGGTTATGATTCAACCCTTCGCAGGGCTGATGATTCGCTTTATTCGCGTTGACGCGGCATAGGTACCGGCGTATCAACAACGGGCTGCGTGATTGGAATCCCCTTGGCGGCTGATTTGGTCGCAAGGCGAAAATTGTCCGGGCTTTTAAATTGAAGTAGCGACCCACAAATTGCCTTCAGCTTTTTCATCTGTTCGCCCCGGTGAAATCGCAACAATTCGTCCGAGATGGGCCGTTTCGGGCGGCGCATGGCCGCCAGGCAATACCCAAAGAGTAATGCAGATCCTCCTGCAATATATGGCTTCTTGGAAAGGCGGTAGGTCACGCGGAATAATTGCCAAATCGGTGAATTCCCAAGGTAATAATCCTTTTGGCCATAAGAGAACTGTGCGGCCACATCGCTCCTTTCTGCGGTTCCCATAGACCGATGGTGATGATACCGCATATCGGCAAATGATCTTACAGTCCAGCCTTTCATGCGGGCCGTCAAAACCGCGATCCAATCCATCCCCCCAACCGGGTTGGCGCTGTAACCACCGATCTCGCTCCAGCATTCGCGGCGAAAGAGCTGAACGGGCCCGGCAACATAATTTTCGCCCTCGAAACTGTCCCGAGTGGAATCGTAGCCGCCGTCCTGGGTAAAGGGTGTGCCCGCGACCCCGAGCTTTGCATCCTGGGCAAATGCTCGCATCAGAAACTCCATATAAACGGGCTCGAACGACGTGTCTGCGTCCAGGTTTCCGACCACGTCAAAATCCAAATTCGCCAGTCGTGCCAGCGCGCCGTTCACGTTGTTGGCCTTCGAGGCAAGGTTGCGGCCCTCCCGGCGCGGATTGCGGACGAGAGTAATCCATGAAAATCTTTCGGCGTAGCCGGCCGCAATTTCTGCCGTATTGTCGGTCGAACCGTCATCCACGACGACCCATCGCTCGGGCAATTGAGTCTGGGCGGCGACCGATTCGAGAGTTTTGGCAATGAATTGCCCCTCGTTTCTTGCCGAACTAATCAGCACGTACTTCAAAGGTGGGAATCTCATACGTAACAAATGGGAACGAAATCTGCGTGGCGTTCGCCCTGCATGGGCGGTCTAAGCGGACACTCGGCCGTAGGCCAAACGCTGCGATCCTCGTAAACATAAAGTTGGTACTTTTCCGGCAGCTCCGCAGAGGTGCGAACCTCAACTCTGGAAAAAAACGGGCGGTATTTATTAAAATAGTCCACCCCAGGCGCCCGTACATGGTAGGCCTCGTGCGGGTTTGCCTCCGCATACTCGACTGTCGTTTCGCAAACCACCGGAACCGGAAGGATTGCCAATCCGCCCGGGCGCAAAATTCGCCTGATTTCCCCTATCGCTTTCCGATCGTCCGGAACATGTTCCAAAACGTGGGATGCAAAAATAAGGTCGTACGTGGCATCCCGAAAAGGCAGGTTTTGCAGATCAACCTGATGATCAACGCCCTTCATTTCCAAATCGGCGGTCTCATATGTGCCGAAGCGCTGCGTAAAAATCCTGCGGAAGAAAGGCTCGGGGGCAAAATGGAGCATCCGGCACTTTGATTCCTTGAGGGTATCCACGATGTCCTTCACTACAAGATATTGCAAACGGTGGCGTTCCATCGCGCCGCACCGGGGACATTCCACGTGAAGCCGCTTTCCCGCGAAGCCATCCATATCGCGGAATGGCCCACAATAGCCGCAGAGCGGGCATTCAAACCGTGCCTTCGAAGCGTTGGCCAAAGGATAGAGTGGCGCCGGGATCCGAATTTTCCTTCGGATTTTCTTAAGCAAGCCATTCATTGGACAAGGAATTGATGCGATTGGCAGGTGGTGTCAAATGAACAAGCTGTGAAGGAGAAAAAGCCTGCACGTGATCCGCAGCCTCAAATCGGAAAGACGAATTCGAAGAATCGCTTACGGGCTTCTACGGCACCGGGACTGCCTTAATCGTTGCAGGCGCATTCGGCGAATAATACGCCGTCACAGTGATATTGGACGCCGGCATCGTGACGGTCGTACTTGTCTGGTTCGTATTCGCAATGTCCGGACCAACCCAAAATGCGAAAGGTCCGTTTGAAGTCGCATTCGCGGATATCCCGACGACCGTGCCGACAGTGAAGCTGCCGCTCCCGGTACCGCCTGACACGGTCAATTGGTAGGTGGGCTGATTGGTGAGCGTGTCCAGTGGATACGGGTATGGCAATGGCGTGTATCCTGGTTTAACCGTGTTGTCAAAATAGTCGCGGTTTTGAATGATATCTACGTAAGCGCCCCCTTGACCCGGTGCCCAAAAAACCCCAAAATTCGGTCCAATTGTCGCATTCGGAGTTCCATTGAGGGTGTTTCCCCATTGATATAGTGGCTCTCTGGCTTCGTACGGCCAGGTCGGTTGGCCGGTTACGCTATTAATCGGGATTCCGCTCCCGGACGATGTGTCCTTAACAAGCTGGCCGCTTCCAAGGCCAACCTGGTCCAATGTAAAATACACCTGGTAAATCTTATAGGAATCCCCATTGTTCCATGACATATCTTCACCGTCATTATCCGGGAGGGGATAAATAAAATCAGGACCGTTTGACGCAATTAATGCGAACGTCGTTGAATTTGTGCCGCCTTGTGTGACATCCTGAATTTCGTAGGCCCAATTCGTGTTCCCGTTTAGACCGCCGACCCATTGATTCGGGCTCCAATTCGCATTTGCGCTAATCATAAACCATGAGCCGTTCGTTCCCGTGAACGTGCCGCTGGCAACAGCAGTCAAGTTGTTGGAATCCCAAAGATTCTGCCCGTTTGACGCCCCCCAGGGCGCAAAATTACCAGACGCCCGATAGTTGTTAAGCGAAACCAGCCCTCCGTACTCGGTGATTGTGTTACTGAACATCACGCCCGAACCGCTTCGCATATCAACGGCCACGTAAGCGTCATAGGTCTCAACGTTATCTAGAAAAACGTTTTCATATACCTCACAGGCTCGCGCGCCCCGGAATCGTTGCGAAGTCTCTGTTCCATGGCCCTGGAAAAAGACATTCGTGCACATATTATATCGAAACACTATTCTTCCTCCCCACCCGTTGTCGTCAACCGCGTCATAAGGATAGTTTGGACAGTAAAAGCCGCATGATTCGATATAAAGCCAATTGTTTGTCGCTCCATACTGAACAGGATTTGCCCAGGAACCGTCCCCGTACCCATCGGTGTTTCCAAACATATTGCCAGGATAATACTGAACACCGTTGTTCTGTCCTACGAGATAAAAGTAACAATGGTCAACACAACCTGCAACCGAGCCCACCACCCGCACATTGGCGTTCTGAAGTTGAATGAATTGGCAATGGTCTATCCTAAACGATTGGGAATCACCGGCAATTTGAATGCTGCCGTCGTAGGCGACACCGTTATTGTTTCCCTGAAACGTGATTCCACTCAAACGGTCAACATTATTCGACGAGGTCACCCAGCCAATAATTGGATCCAACGCAGTTCCCCCTCCGTCAGTGATGATAGTCTGGCCGGGGCCTGCGCCGATCAATTGAATGTCGGTGTTAATCTCAAGGCTGCCTGTCCATACCGCGCTTCCCGCCGGCACCTCCACCGTGTCGCCTGTATGGGCCGAGTTTACGGCGTTCTGGACGGCGCTCAGGGACACATCGGTTGCGTCAATCACTGCGGCTTTCACCTGGACACCGTGATTCATGAATAAAATCACCAGAACTGATATGACCTGTAAAACACGAGCCACACCGTTTGTGATTGGACGGTGTGCGGAATTTGAAGAAATCGCTATTTGTGACGGAATCATGGGCGCTGCTTATGTATAACTACAGGTCATTTTAGCAGAGGCCATGCCACAATGAAAGAAGTTAATTATCCCGTTTCAAGGCATTAGAGCGCAACAGTTTTGTGCATCGAATTCGGAAGCCCCGCCTTTGGCTGTTGCAGTAGCGCTTGCAAGATGCAACGGCGTCTCAATTCATGACAACGCCTGTTTTATTGTTTGCCACGGGATTCCCCGCTTTGGCAATGGCCAAAGCCATTTCTGCTCCACCGGGCTCCGTCTCGGCGGGCTTTACAGCAGTGGCCAATTCGGGCCTTGGAAAATCCATTGAGATGAGAAAGAAGAGAAAATAAAGAGGATCCAATCCCCTGAAATTCGCTTCGGTCCAATTGTAAAAGATTATCGCCACTATAAATCCCAGCCGAAACCGGCCCCAATTCAGGCCCGCAATCACGTCCCGTCGCGCCCTGTAATATGCAGTGATCATCCAACCAACCATCAAAACCAACCCTATCAATCCCAAATTCAAATACGTCTCCAGGTAGCAATTGTGGGCTTCATTGGGAACAAAGGCCCAGCCGGGCCAAAAACTTTGCTGTATGTGCTCACCGAGCCAAAAGCTCTCAAAACCAGTTCCCAAAATCGGATTGATTTTGGCCTGTAGCAATGTATGCCAAACCAATGTCCGGTCAGTCAGCGTAGGATTTCTACCCAGCAGACCCAGAAAACCGGTATAGAGCCCGAATACCCCTTCACCGACAACACAAAACGCCGCCGCCCCAACCAAATAACCGGTAATATATCGCGGGTTCGCGCGAGCGGAACTGAAAATTAGGATCAGCGCTGACGCTATCGTGGACCCAACTATGGCCGTTGCGCTGTGAGCCATATGGAACAGCCACCCGATCATACAGCCAAAAAGGCCGATTAAAATCAGTTCGTCTCTCCGCTCTTTGCTTTTTTCCTGACCCCGGACCTTCAGGAAATACCAAAAAAAGAAGGTGCAAAGAATAAAAAGGTCCAGGCCCAGCATATTCTTATTGGTCGTAATACCGGTGTTTGACGGCATCCCTGTCCAGGAATCAAATCCGCGGCCAAACTGGGGGAAATACTTGATAAATAGAATCGAGATAGGAATCCATGCGTACGCGCATCGTTTTAGCAATTGGATTATGGCCTCCTCGGGGTTTGGCTCGGTAAGAATCACCATAACCATGACCGGGTGCCCGATCACTTTCAACCACCGTTTGAGCGACACCAAAGGATATTCCGACCACAGGATCGCAAGAAAACAATAGGCCAAATAGAAAATCAGCCACCGGTTGTTCTGCGCGACTTCCGAAAAACTCACCCGCCGCTGATAAAGAACACAGAAGCCCGCCAAAATCAATAACCCATATACGGCAGAGTCAACGGGGCTTCCGTCCTCCACGTTGACTCCACCCATCTGAAAACCAAAGACAGCCAGCCATTCAGAAAAATGTCTTGAGCCTGTAAGGAACAGCCAAATAAATGGAATCCACAGGGCGCCCGTCACGCTGCGCCGCCGAATATCGCGCCCAAAGAGCACGGCAATAAACCCAAGCGTCAGCAACAATGCCAGTGACGATGACAAGTGTAGGCCTCTTGAAGTGAAAACGGATTGTTGCCGACAGCTTATGTTGGCTCCCAATCGGAGCCGGCGCCTCTTGCTCGCCTGCGCCTCAAGTCTCAACTACACCCTGCGGACTTCGCCCTTTTGCGACTTTGGATTCCTGGGCAGGAAGAAGAAAGCGATACGCATCCAATAATTTCCCGCTCACCACGGACCACTGGAGATCGCTTTCCACTCGCTTACGGCCAAATTCACCCAATTCCCTCCGCATGGCCGGTGAATCCATGAGTTTGCAGATCGCCTGGGCAAACGCAAATTCGTCGTTGGGCGGAACATAGATTGCGGCCGATTGCGCGGAGAACCTCGTTTCCTTCAGGTCAAAGGTGACAATGGGTTTGGCATAAGCCATATACTCCATCACTTTAATCCAGGTGGAGACGTCGTTGAGCGGGCTGGACGGGTCCGGGTCCACACAAATATCCGCCGCTGCCAGATTGGTACGCAGGTCTTCTTCCGATACAAACCCGGGCAACTCGACATGCTGTCCAAGCTTTAAATCCGCGGAAAGATCTCGCAAGTCTTCCAGCGAATCTCCCGTTCCCATGATGACACAATAAAAATCGTCCCGGTTCAGGGTGTAACGCAGTTTGTGCAGCGAGCGCAGCAGGTAATCCAGGCCGTCCTGGGGATTCAGGCAGCCAATATAAGCCAGAATACACTGGTTCTTCGCTCGCAGCCGCGGACTCGGTTCCGCCCGGGCCATGCGTTGTTCGTTGGGTCCGTTACGAACGATAAAAATGCTCTCCGGCTTTTTGTTCCCACGGGTAATGTGGACCTGTCTGTAGGATTCATTGGTCGCTATCGTAACGGTTGCCAACTTGAGACTGCACCATTCAACAATATGCAATCCACGGGTTAAGATCCCCTCTTTGGCCCCATAGCGCGACATATAGAGTTCCGGACACAGGTCGTGATGGTCAAAGACGTATTTTACCCCCAACAGCCTGAAAGGAAGTCCTGCAAGAAAGAGTGTATCAGGAGGGTTGTGCGCGTGAATGACGTCGAAACCGCGACGGACGAAAATACACGCACTGACGATAAAGCATGCGCTCGTGAAATAGAAATACTCCACCAGGTAGCCCATGAGCGACTTGACGCGTAAAAAAGCGCGCTGCGCAAAGCCCTTGTCTTCTGCAGAGGTCTTTTTGAAAAGCTCTACGCGCGGCACGCGATAAACACGAACATTGCCCACAGTTTCGGATCGAGATTGTCCCGCTTTTGCCACGCAAATGACGCTGACGTCATAGCCGTGTGAAGCCAGGAGCGTGGCCTCATTGCGGACTCGAATATCCTGTGGGTAGTGGTTCTCTACCAGCATCACAATTCTACCAGCAGAGTCCATTGTAAGAAGTCGGTTTTTTGGCTCCATTTTCGAACAGTCTGACAAAATCTATCACCGTGAATTGTCCATCCACTCCGGCCATGACTGTCTCAAATTCCTTCTGTTTTTTACAAATTACCAGAACCTCCGCGTCCTTCATCATCTCGGCAGCCGATGATTTCATAATCGCATTAATGTGCGGAAGGGCGCGTTCGATGTATCGCTTGTTTTTGCCGCGTATCGCGGAAATCCTCACATCGCTGTCATAAACAGCCACCTGATAGCCTTTGCCAATCAGTTTCTCGATAAAAGCTACAGTAGGACTTTCACGCAAATCGTCGCTGTCGGCTTTGAAGCTCAATCCGAATATTCCTACTTTCGTTTTGCCTGTGCGCCTGACCATGTCATAAGCCCGCTCTATTTGAACCTGATTGCTTCCCAGAATGGATTCAAGGAGCGGCAAATCCAAATCGAGTCTTCTGCCGAGGTGCGTAATCGCCCGCAAATCTTTGGGAAGGCAGGAACCGCCAAAAGCAAAACCGGGCTTCAAATAATAAGGCGAAAGGTTGAGCTTTTGGTCTTTGCAGAAAATGTCCATCACCTGCCAGCTATCCACCCCGAGCGACTTGCAGAGGGCTCCGATCTCATTAGCGAATGTTACCTTCAAAGCATGAAATGAATTGCAGGCGTACTTGATGGTTTCTGCCACTGGGATTGGCACGAATTCCAGCGGCGCGTCAATGTCCCGGTAGAGCATCGAAACCACATCGGCAGCGCGGCTTTCGAATGCGCCAATAATGGTAAACGGCGGTTTATAGAAATCCTTCATTGCTGTGGATTCCCGCAGGAACTCGGGATTCATGCAAACGCCGAAATCTTTGCCGGCCTTCTTTCCCGAGAATTTCTCCAGCAACGGAACAATCTGGCCTTCAACGGTCCCTGGAATGACCGTGCTGCGGATATTAACAACGTGATAAGATCTGGTCTCCTTCAGCAAATCTCCGATGTCTTCACAGACGCGGAAAACCTGTGACAAGTCCAGGCTGCCGTTATCGTTGCTTGGCGTTCCGACACATACCAGGGAAATATCGCCCAGGGCTTCGCACCGGGTTCTGGCACGCATTCGACCTTTGGCAACCATCGTTTGCAGGATCTCCTCCAACCCCGGTTCCACAATGGGACTTTGGCAGGAATTGATAAGGTCCACCTTTCCGGGATCTGAATCGACACCAGTAACATCGTATCCCTGCTTGGCGAGACACGCCGCGGTCACTGAACCTACATATCCCATCCCAAATATCGTTACTTTTGTAACGCTATTGACTTCGCACTTAACCTGATTTTGCCGGCTCTCACCGTAATTCTTCTCTTTGCCATTCTTTTCTTCGCCATTGTTCTGGCTCGGCGTCCTCGTTTTGTAGAAAGCGGCGATTTCCTTCGGCAACGCCTGCCAATACATTCCGCCGTAGTTTTCCTCAACATAATTCAGAAATCGCTGATAGAACTCCACCGGGTATTCGTCGCGCGCGCTCGTGTGCCCATTCATGGCCATAAAATCCGGGTGCGTATTGAGCAACACCATTCCGCCGCGTTCGGCGATCCAGTCCAGTTTCTTGATCCAAATATCCGGATGCTGCTCCTGGAGCACGAGGAATAGAGTGGAATCCTGGGGCAACGTATACGGAAGTTCGACATAGCCGCTGCGCCCGTTATCGGCCGGCGTTCGCGGGACCCAAAAAGGAAAGATTGTGCCAACATCATCGGGTTGCGGCTCAAACGGGTCCGTGTCGAACGTACAGGACGCATAATCCACATTCAGGTCGTGGACCCATTCCAGGTTGTGAAACATAAACGCCGATCGGAATCCTCGAGCGTCCCACGCGTGCAAGTAGCGGTTGATCTGGACCGCGCCGTCCCTGAACGTTTCCCGGCTTTGAAAAAGTTTGCCATCGTGTTTTAAGTCCTGGACGCCCACTTCAAAGCCCTCGCGGCGCAACTCGTCCAGCAATGCCCAAGAGACATTGTAATCAGCTTCCGGAATGAAATTGAACGACGACCGAAAACCCATCTGTATTTCGAGCTGCATCAACTGCCGGCATTTTGCCAGTCCGCGCCAACTCTCGACGTCGTGCGTTAAAACCAGGGAAAATTTCTTTCCATCTGGCCAACCCGGCCAATCAGCGGGACGCTGCCCGGCGGCTTCCTTGATCGGCCAAACATCCTGGTGCATTTTCCGCGTCCGGCGCGCGACGATACGGCGCACGGCCATGCGTAGATGCCAGGGCAGGTATGGTTTAAGACCGTAATAAATGAGGTTTGTATGCATAATAGACTAAAACCGCCAATTTGGGTTATTTCCCGCCTAAAAACTCCTGATGCAATTGTTTCGGAACGTATTGATGGGTCTTGTTGAGCACAACTCCAACGGTGGCGCCAACTTCCATCAACCATGCGTTTGCATGTTCAACGATGTCGCGTCCTGTCTTCTCCGATTCGACTACCAACAGGGTAATATCCATGAACCGGGCCAGATGCGACGTGACACTGGTCGGACTAATGACCGGCATGTCAAAAATAATATAATCATATTCACTGGCTTTCAGTTTCGGCACCAGTGTCGTGAACCGCTTCGGCAGCGCCTGCGACAACCCATCCTGGTCCGCATTGCCGTTGACTACGTACAGGTTTTGCTGCACAAGCGCGTCCTTCTTTTTTTCGCTCGCCAGCACTGTGTCCAGGCCGCAACAGGGCTTGCCCTTGTAAAATTGCTGCGCCGCCCCATTTTCCAAATGCATATCCACCAGCAGCACGTTGCCGTCACCGGTCTCGGAGAGCGACGCCGCCAGGCCGCTGGCAACGCTGCTCACACCGGCGCCGTGACTCGCGCCTGTCACCGCCACCAATTTCGGTTTGTGCGTGAAACCCTTGACTTCAAAATAAACGAGCAGCCGGTCCCGCAACGCCTGGTGAAATGGCTGCAACGAAGAATTCTGTTCCACCGGCGCCACGGAGCCGCCGCCATTCGCGACCGCAGCCTTGCCGCTGTCGCTTGCTGTTCCTCCGCCGTTAAGCAACTGGCGTTGCCCGGCAGTCCCGGCCAAACGCGCATAGCCGTTTCGCTTCACGTCGGGAATGGAAATGAAAAGCGGCAGTTTTAACTTGCGCTCCACCTCCGCGGGACGCCTTACCGAACGGTCCAACACCAGTTCAATGAGAAATGCCCAGCCAATCCCTCCGGCCACACCGCCAAATATCGCCAGGCCCATCATTTTGTGCGTCTTCTTCCAGTCCCGGCTCGGTGGCGACGGCGCCTGCACCGATCGAATATTGGGTGTCTTACCGGTGTCCAGCGCAGCATTCACGTTGGCCTGTTCAAGGCTTGTCGAAAGATTGTGAAGGTTGGCTTCCTGTATCGCCTCTGTCTGCTGCAGTTGCGTAATCGTTGGCGCCAAATTATTCAGATTCGTGGCCTGTGTCTCAAGCGTCTTCAACTCTGATTGCCAGGCCTGAATCTTCGCCTTGAGCGCCGCAATTTGGACGATTCCCACCTGCCCATTCGTCGCGGCCACAGTCGTCGAACTGGCGGAAATTGCAACAGGCGCCACGCCCGCTATCCCTGGATATTGCTTCTCCAAATCCATTTTCTGTTTCTCGTTGCTTGCTATCTCTTCCTCCACGGCCTGAAGCAGAATGTTGCTCTGGGTGTACCCCTGCTCCATGTACTCTTGTTCCTGTTTGCGGAAGGTGTCCAGGCTCGCGCAAGCGTAGGTGTACGCATCCAGTTTCTCAGGCGGAATCGATAGCGGCCGATTGCCCGCTTGCACTTCCGGTACCGGCCCAGTTCCCGTTGCCTCCTTCATCGCCGCTTCATCGCCGGATAATTCCGCCTGCGCATCCAAAATCTCAGCGTGCGCCTTGGCCAGTTGCGCGGCCAAATCCTTTTGAGCATCGTCCAGGGAAATAATGCCGTACTTATTCTTCAGGTCCGCCAGTTGTTGCTCAGTCGCGTTCAATTGAACGCTCAACGTGGACTGTTCCATCGTCAAGGCATCCTCAGTTTGTCCGCCCGCCGAATGGATTTCATAGTGCTTTTGCTGATAGGAAGTAATCACCGCCCCGAGAAGCTGCTGAACAATTTGCGGGTCCGGGTGTTCGAGCGTCACCACGATCACGCTGCTGCGACCGTCGGCGGGTTCGGCCACAAGGTTGCCGCGAATGAAACCCGCCGCCTGCGCCACGGTAGCCTTGGCGCCAAGTTTTGGCAGTACATTGGCCGGCCCGATATTCGAAGCCGCATCTTCCGCAACATCCAAACTCGTCAAAATTCGGATTTCTGAATTGATGACTTCCCCGCCATCCGAATTCGGAACAATTACATGCTGATCGTCCCCGACCAACCCTTCCGTTGATTCCGGAACATATTTAATCAACAACTCGGCCTGCGATTGATACAGCGGCGCTTTAACGTGGTAAATCGCAGCCGCCGCCACAAATCCCATTAACGACATCGCGACAATTTTCCACTTGTGCCGGAAAATCGTGTAATAAATATCTCCCAACGATATTCCCGCCGCGGGTGCTGCCTGTCCATTGTTGTTCATACTCTCCAAATCTTCTCGTTCGCGTCCTCGCTTGCCGCGCCGTAGTTCCGCAACGCGGAACGAAGGCGGGTCCTCTCAATCAAGCCAAATGCCGGTATAGTGCCGCCCCAATCATCCGCAATACACCTTCCGGCAACACGCGAAAAATCCGGTTGTGCCAGCCTTCCGTCGCGTCCTCTTCCGTGACAAAGACATTCCTCCGCAAATCATATTTCACGTATTCAACCTTGCGCTCCTGGGCGCCCCAATTCAGCTTGAACCGTCGCAAACCTTCGTTGCCCACGGAAGTCCGGCCCATGTCCAACGTCCTGGCGCCGTGGCGCGCCAGACGCTTCATCGCCTCCCACATCACAAGACTCGGCCCGCGCAAGTATTGAAAGGATTCATCCGACGCGCCAAATTTATAAATCGCCCGGTTTCCCAATTGAAAATAAACCGACGCCGCAATCGGCCGATTTTCGTAACTCGCCACGACGACCATGCCCTGGTCGCGTGACAATATATGACGGCAAATGTTACTAAAAAAAACGAAAGGCTGCGGAGGCAGACCATGCCTCCGGCGGGTCTTGCAATGCAAAGTGTAGAATGTCTTCATCGCGTCCATGCCCCCGGATACGCTGACGCTCACCCCGCTTCTCTCCGCCTTGCGGATTGCCCGTCGCGTCGAACCGTCCAAAAGCCCAAACATCGCCTCTTCGTCTTCCTCCAAACCCAACCGATGCCCGTAAAACGAAATCGATGCCGGCGCGTTCGGAAATAATTCCCGGCCGCCCCGAAACTCCACGGATTTCCACCCCCTCGATTTTCCCAGTGTGGCCGCGCTTTGAATCAGACGGTGCGCCCAGGCGCTGTCCTCATAGAGCGGACCGCAATCATCCGTAAACGGCAATGCGATCCCCCGGCGCCCGGTAATCCGGCTGTTGACCTCCATGAGCGGAAGCAACGACCGCACCGCCCCGGCTTCTTCCACAGTCAAATAAACCGGCGCGTAACCATAAGACCCTTCCAGCGTTTTGGCCCACGCTGTGCCGTGGAAAAAGGTAGAATCTGAATACGCCGCCAGCAAATCGCCCCAATCCGAACGACGGGCCGGATTCACCACTTGAACCGCGGCCGCGGCTGCCCGGGCTGTCAGCGAACCCGCGCGTACTCGCGCCAAGTCACTATTTGCCACCGCGGCCATGTTCGCCTGTAAGCGCTGAATTAACATGGTCCGGATGTTTGCCTGAAATCGACCGGATCGGCCGCGCCGGGTTGCCTGCCACCACTGTATCCGGCGGCACATCCCGCACCACTACGCTGCCCGCGCCAATCAACGCGTTCTCTCCAATCGTAATCCCGCAAAGCAATGTCGCCCCCGAGCCGATGGATGCGCCCCGCTTGACCACCGTCGGCAGGCATTCCCAATCTGCTTCCGTTTGCAACTTTCCGTTTCCATCCGTCGCGCGCGGATAAAGGTCATTCGTGAACGTCACGTTGTGCCCCACGAAAACATCGTCCTCGAGAACCACACCCTGGCAAAGAAAACTGTGGCTGGAAATTTTGCACCGGTTTCCGACTTTGACTCCCTTCTGAATTTCTACAAACGGCCCCACTTTCACGTCGTCGCCCAACTCACAACCGTAAAGATTCGCGTACCCAAACAGCCGTACATTCCGTCCGAGCTTCACATCCGGCGCGATTATTACATATGGCGCATTATTCATTCGTCCTCGCTTGCCCTCCGTAGCTTCTGTGCGGAGGAGGGTCCTCGCTCCCAATCTAAACACCCGCCTGCACCATCGCCGCTCCGTGTCCATTCCCATTCCCATTCCCGTTATGCCCATTGGACGCCAGTACCGGAGTCGCCCCCTGGGAAACCACTGGCACAATCCGTTCCGCATTGCTTCGCGCAGCCGCCAGGCTGATGGGCGCGCCATTGCGTTTCAACGATTCCGAAGACGCCTCCAATATCCGCACCAAATCCGTCCCCTGCCGTCCGTCCGTCAGTGGTTGCGTCCCCTCGCGGATGCAATCCAAAAAGTGCTGGCACTCCGCTTTCAACGGCTCTTCCTGTTTGATGTACGGCGCATACATGTCCCCGTAATGGTACGCATAATGAAATTCCGCAAAGGTGTCATAGTGCGGTGGGCGCTCCACGCGCGCGTCAAAAATCCGGATCTTTTCCTGCTGCGTCACGTCGTCATAAACAATCATCCGCCGGCTTCCCACAATCGTCATCTCACGCACCTTTCGCGGATCCAGCCAGCTGCTGTGAATGATTGCCGTCCGCTGTTTTGGAAACGTCAGGCACATCGACGTCACGTCCTCGATGCCCGGCGTCACGTGGGCGCTCCCGCGGCAGTTCACCATCGTTGGCATCTCGCCCATGATGTACAACGCAATCGAAATATCGTGCGGCGCAAGGTCCCACGCCACGTTGATGTCCTTCTGAAAAAGTCCCAGGTTCAGGCGGCGCGCGCAAATGTAACGAATTTCCCCAATGTCCCCTAACTCAACAATCTCCTTGATTTTTTTCACCGCAGGCGAATACAAAAACGTGTGACCCACCATCAATACCAATCCCTTGCACCGCGCCAGGTCCACCAGTTCTTCGCACTCTGCCGATGACATCGCCATCGGCTTCTCGATGAACGTGTGTTTGCCGGCCTGCAAACTCGCCCTGGCAAGCGGAAAATGCGATTTCACCGCCGTCGCCACCACAATGGCGTCAAGACCCGCCCCGTTCAGCAGATGGCGGTAATCGGTGACGCCCTCCACTTCCGGATACAGAGACTTTAAATGCGCCAGCCGCTGCTCGCTCAAATCGCTCATCATCTGCAGGCGGCATTCAGGGAGCGACCTGAAATTGCGCACCAGATTCGGGCCCCAGTACCCGCACCCAATCACGCCGATTTTAATTTCTTGCTTTTTCATAAAAAGTCCTTTCAGTTTCGTTCTCTAATTCACTTGCGTTTCCAATTTTCCGCGCTGTCCGTCACTGCTGATTCTGTTAATTCCGCCAACCCCAAAGCCCGCGCGCCCGCCCGCCTGCGTCGCCGTCGTTATTCCCGGCGTTCCGCCGCCTTTTCTTTGCGCAGACTCCAATACCTGCCCGATAATCACAACCGGGGTTTTCAGGATGATCGAAAGGTCCAGCCAAAGCGTCTTCTCACGGGAATACTTAATGTCCAATTCCATCATCTGATTAAATGTCGTCTTGTTCTTGCCGGTCACTTGCCAAAGCCCTGTCAATCCCGGCAGCGTGTTGAACCGCTCCATCTGCCACGGCTGGTATGCCGCACTCTCATAAGGCAAACACGGACGCGGCCCAACCAGGCTCATGTCGCCAATCAAAACGTTGATGAGTTGCGGAAGTTCGTCCAGCCCCGATGACCGCAACAGAATGCCAAAGGGAATGATTCGTGAATCACGCCCATCGAGCTTCAACATCGGCGTGTTCGATTCCATCAGTTCTTTCAGGTGCCCCTGATGCGTCGCCGTCTCCGCATGAACGCGCATCGTGCGGAACTTCAAACACATGAACCGCCGGGCGCCCAGCCCCACACGCTCTTGTCTGAATAGAATCGGCCCTGGAGAAACCAGCTCAATCACCGCGCCAATGACCGCCGCCACCGGCAACGCCACCGGGAGCGCCAAAATAATGAGCGCCACGTCTAATGCCCGCTTCCAGGACGGAACCTGAAGGGGCGTGGACATCGCATTGATCTGACTTGAGCCGTCGGAGTAATTCACACTTGGTAAAACAACCTCGAGTTATCTTCAGAATTAAATGCGGGCACAGCTCCGCACTTGTAGGTTTTCATACCTACTTTCAAAAAATTTAACCACTGTCACTATCCCATTCCCCATCCCTCGCCCGCATGCCCAGGGGAATCCTGATTACGTTGGCGGTCTCAACTACCCACCGCAAATTCTTCTCAACGCGCCAAGACCGGCGCCAAATCCGCCAACGTATTTCTTTCCAAAATCACAGACGCCCGATCCACTTCCACCGGCGTCGGGCGACCCAAAATATCCAGCAATATCTGCACCCGCATCCGGGCCGGCATCACTCGCAAAACAAATGCCCGGATCCCCGCAAACACCCCGTCAACAATCCGGACCTCGTCCGCCGGCGCCAGCCGGCTCTCTACGTCCATCGGCTCGCCTGCCGTAAAGCACTCCTGCAATTCCTCGATCCTGGTGTCTTCAATGATGGGAATCTTTTGGCCAAAACGAACCAGTGCGTTCACCCCGCCCGTGTGCTGAATGTCACTCAAGCTTGCCTCCAGCACGCACCGCACAAAAATGTAACAGGGAAATAGCGGCTCAATCACCCGAACCAGACCACGCCGCGTAGCCCGCTCCACTCGCAACTGAGGATGAAAAACCTCCAGCTGAAGGTTCTTTCGCAAGTTCGCCGCCGCGATATGCTCGTGCTTGGGTTTGGTTCGCGCGCAATACCACGCTGGACTCAACGTTTGCATCATCAGTATTTTTCCAAATAAGTTCGGCTCTACGCAGACACCTACGTGTATTTTCGTATTTTTAATTGTTCTGCTGAATTCGCCCGTCCACCCATTCGGAAACCTGCATCTCACACTCAAAAAATTGCCCCGAATGACTGGACAACCTGTCAAAAAGACGAATATACAATGCCATATTACCGTTACTTCTGCAATCAGGACGGCTCACTGAATGTGGCCAAGGGGAACGCCTTATAATTTTTGGGACGGGATATACACTATCCGGCCAATTGCCTTCTCATCTCCGCTTATGCTCTATTGATGCTATGGCAAAGCCGCCAGTGTCGGGGGAAAACAAAACAAGAAAAGGAATGAACCAACCTGCGAACCGCTCGCTGATACCCACACGCACCCGCCCGATCAGTAGCATCTGCTCCGGGCTTTTCAGATCCCCTGCGTTGACTCTCAATCAGCATTGTTATCATTATTGTCCGCCGTTCGACTTTCCGCGAACGACCCCACCTCAAACGTCCTTCCACTCTTCCAACTTAACCTTCCAAACAAAAAATGCCTGCTGCAACGGTTTACGTCGTTGCATAAAAACAAAAACCACATTTCCGGCCTGTTTGCAATCGGGACAATAACCCTATTTTAGCGCAAGAAAAAAACCTAGACGCTATGGCCGTTTTCGGCTGGCTGCGGTACCGTCTGATGATACGCTCCCAAGTTCTGCCGTTCCACCCAGTTCGTCGAGTAGCGAATCAGATCTGCCGCGCTCGATAACTTTAACTTACGCTTGATGTTCTCCCGATGCGTCTCGATGGTCTTGATGCTCAGATGCAGTTTGCCCGCAATGTCACGCGTGTTGACCCCCGCCCCAAGCAATTGAAAAATCTGCAACTCGCGGTCCGTCAGGTTTCCCGGGCCATCACGCTGGACCCCGGACTTTCTCCCCGCCATCTGATGCAACGCAAGCGCCGCGATCTTTGGACTCACGTGAAGTTCCCCGGCCAGCACCGCGCGGATCGCCGCCGGAATCGCTGAAGTCGCATGGTTCTTCATCAGATAACCCCGCGCCCCGGCTTTCAGCACACGCTCAGCGTATAATGTTTCATCGCACTGCGACACAACCAGCACCGGAACCGACGGATGTTCCAGCGATAAATATTTGATAAAATCCAACCCGCAACCGTCCGGCAGCAAAATGTCCATCAGCACCAAATCCGGCTCGTGCGCCGCCACTTCATACCGCGCCGATGCAATGCTTTCAACCGCCCCGCAACAAGTCAGGTCCTTCTCCCGATTGATGATCCGAATCAACCCTTCCCGCACCAGCGGCTGGTCGTCCAGCACCAAAACTTCTGCCTTTTTGTTTTTGGATTCAATCGTCATTGCCATCTCTAAGTATTAAACATTTTAATCTTAAACCACATCCCGCCCCAGCCGTCGTCGTCTGCCTGTAACGACATCTCTCAACTACCACAGGGCAGGAAATTCACTTAACTTTCCTAAGGAACTATACCTAACCCCAAAATACTGTCAATCACCTTCAAGCGATTGCCATCGCCATCCCTCCGATCCGTCTGATCCGTCCAATTGTGAAAACTCCACGTCCACACGTGGCCCAACAATTGCTTCAAGCGCATCCGTAACGCATGACACAACAAGCAGCAAAATACACCGGATGCATTGGTTCCACCCCTGAACTCGGACTTTGGGCGAAATTCGTCGCCTTCGTCCGCAATTTCATTAAGAACCAAATCCCCGAAGGATATCAGGACGAAAATGGGTTCCATCCCGGCGTAAAACACTCGGAATAGAGGTCTTTTGGGGGCATTTTCGCCTCTGACTCCTCTTTCCGCGCACTCAAACACGAACCCAACCCTGTAGATTCGTGTCCCATTCCTGAACCTTTGCCTGTCTCATTTATAGACACCCTCATCCTCATCGTCATCCTCAAAAATTAAGAATCCTTCTCAATACCACCTCCGCACCGTAGTCCCGCAAATCCCCTCTTCCTGTAGTTCGCATATTTCGTTGTTAATTCCGTTCGCAACTATTTTTCCCTTTCACCCCATGCCATTACACGCCATTTTAAACGCATGTCGTTCCTCCTCACCGACCTTGCTGTCATCGCGCTGACCGCGATCGTGTCCTGGTGGCTGAGCGGCTTCGATTCACGGCTGACTGGAGAAGACGGATGGGAGGACATCACCCGGCGCGCGCTCCGTTGCGGAATTACCCTATTGGTTGTCCAGGTCGGCTTCTATGCCCTCCGGCGATACCAGATGACCGGCGACCGCTCGGCGGGCTTTTTATACCTGGCCATGCTGGCGCCATTGTTATTGCTGTGGGTTGGATGCATCAGTGAGGCCTGTGCGCAAAACTTTCATCATCTGATAGATCCGCAGGACAAACGGCCCTACGACCCAAAAGCCGCTGTGCGCGAACTCGATGCAGTTGGAAATTTAATTCGAAGTGGCCGCAAAGACCAGGCCATCGAATTATGCCGGATACTTCTGCAAACCTCACCTGAACACCAGGCCGCGTTGGAAGCGACCCTGCATCACCTCGGCGCTCCCCCGCCCGAATCGCCCAAACAACTCAAGCCAGTGACCGAGGCCGGCAAGTTGCGCAAGGCAGGAAAATTCGAAGAAGCCAAAATTCTTTTAAACGTGTTGCTGGAACACAACCCCTCGAACCTGGAAGCCGCATTAATGCTGATTCGCCTTTATGCGCATGATTTGCATCAGCCGGCCATGGCCAGCGAAGTGTTGCGGTCGCTCGAAAAACAACCTCACGTCCCCGCAGCCTACATCGAGATTGCCCGCCACTCGATCACCCATCAGCCACTGCCTGTCGCCAGTGCCTCGGCGGCCGCCGATGAACCGCTGCCCGAATCCATTGACGAACTCCTGGAGAAAAGGTATTTCGGCACCGCCGTGGACCTGCTGGAAAAACAATGTGAAGCCGAGCCCGCAAATTTTGGGCCGTGGATAAAACTCGCGGAAGTCCACGGCCTCCACTGCGCCAATCTAAAATTGGCAGAAAAGACAATCCACCAAATCGAAACCAATCCCGCCTTCACCTCAGATCAAAAACAACAGGCCAGAAACCGCCTCCATGACTGGCGCAACCGTTCGGTGTCCACGCTTTAGCGTGCTCCGGGGTTCGACGTCCCATCTCCCAACTCCAAATCCTTGTAACAATTCTCCGCCTTTCCTGAAGTAACAGGCGATGAACGAACCGTCATTTGGAGAAACCCACGGCAATTTCTATCTGCTCATGGAATTTGTGGACGGCTTGACACTCCGGCAATTGCTCCAGGACCGCAAACTTTCCGCGCCCGAAGCCCTCGCCATCGTCCCCAAAATTTGCGATGCCCTTCAATACGCCCACAGCCAGGGCATCGTTCACCGCGACATCAAGCCCGAAAACATTCTCGTGGACAAAGAAGGCCATGTGAAAATCGCAGACTTTGGCATCGCCAAAATCCTCGGTGACGGCGAACGCGCAAACCTGACCGAGGCCCAGGCAATCGGTACCCCGCATTACATGTCGCCTGAACAAATTGAAAAGCCACAAACCGTGGATCATCGCGCGGACATCTATTCCCTCGGCGTCGTCTTTTACGAAATGCTCACCGGCGAGTTGCCGCTCGGAAAATTCCAGCCGCCGTCGAAAAAAGTCCACGTGGACGTGCGCCTGGATGAAATAGTCCTGCGAGCACTGGAAAAAGAACCTGAACGCCGCTATCAACAGGCCAGCGAAGTCAAAACGCAGGTGGAAACGGTCGCCGCTAGCGCCCAACCAACAATCCGCGCCGCGGACCGAGGTCCCGTCAGCGCGGCGCCACAGTCCGTCGGCGCGTGGAAGCCCGTGGCTATCGTCGTCGGTGTGGCAGCCGCGATCACAGCGGCAATCATATTACTCGCATTTCTCGGTCTTTTGGCAGCGATCGCCATTCCCAATTTCGTCAAAGGACGAGAACAGGCTCAGGAACTGTTTCAGCAAGAACATACAAATGAGGTGCCCGCGTCCACCCTGACATGGTCGCCAACGCTCGCGCCAGGCGAGAAGCCGGATTTCAACAAAATTCTAAGCGACGCTCAAACCCTCACAGCCGAGGGCAGCTACGAGGATGCCTTGCAACACTTACTTTGGTATTTTGATCATACCAGAACCGACCCCGCCAGCGGCCAGGAAGGCGTACGCCTTTCATTCGCGCTTTCCTACTGGATTGAACTGGGCCGCCGTTATCCAAAGGCAAAGCGGGCCCTCATCGAAATTCGCGATGCCGACGCCCGCAAATTTTCAGAAAATACCGGCTATGCCGATCTGTTTCAGGAAGTCGCCGGCATCAACCAATATCTCGGCACCAACGATGCAACCGTGGCTCTGTTCAAAACCATTGAGCAGAGCGATCCGCAATTGGCCCAGGAATGTTTCAACTACGCCGAAAATACTCTTTTTCAAAAAGGCGACTACGTGACGTGTCGAAAATATCTCGGCGACCCGCAGAAGGCCTTTGATATCATCCGCGAGGGGTGGCAGCGGATGAAACAATTCGAGCAACGAACGGCAACCCAAAATGAGGACCAAAGAAAACGCTTCAAGGAAATGGCCAAAACCAATGCGCTGTTTGCGCAATTCCCGGATATTCCCTCGCCGCCGCCCTTGGCCGACGACAATTTCGTCCGCCAGACCCGCCAATTAATCGAAATCCTGGTTGCAACCGGAAGCAAATCCGAGGCTGAAAACATCCAAACCCAGGCCCTTGCCGCTCTTAACGATCCGCGCCTCCAAACCGCTGTCCAGGATGCCGAAGCAACCATTGCCGGCCACGATGCGCGGTGAAATGTCCCAAAAATGAAAACTCCCGGCTTGCTTTCACGGCACTATTCAGAGAAACTCATCATTCTTTATGGAATCACACGACGCGGCGGCCACGTTCATGTTGAAGCTTTGGCCGTGGATAGAAACGAATAAGAATAAACTTGTCACCGGGACGGCCATCGTTCTTGTGATTGTTCTCGGGTTTTTCCTCTATTTCTGGCGGCGCGACGCAAATCGAATCTCGGCGGGCGACGCTGTAACGCAGAATATGCTAACGCTTCAGCCGAATTCCCCCCCGGCCACGGTTTTTCAAAGCTACATGGACGTGGCCAGCGACTACCCCAACACACCCGCAGGCGAACGGGCCCTTCTTCAGGCCGCAACCATCATGTTTACCCAGGGCAAATACCCCGATTCCCAGCACTATTTTCAGCAATACCTCGATACGCACCCGGACGGTCAATTCTCCGGCATCGCCGCTTTGGGCGTGGCCAAATCCCTGGAAGCTGAAGGCAAAATCAACGACGCCGAGGGCGCCTATAACCACGTCATCAATGATTTTGCTACGGACGGACAAAGCGTCAACCGTGCCCGCTTCTGCCTCGCGCTCTTGAATTTGCAGCAGGGGCGTTACCAGGATGCATTCTCACTTTTTCAAACTGTGTATCAGGCAGACCAGTACGGCCCGCTGGGAGGTGAAGCCCGCAATTACCTGGTCGAGTTGCAGTCAAAACTTCCGCGCCAGCCTTCAACGGCGCCCTCTGCTGCGCCCTCTCCGTCATTCAATCTCAGTCACTAAATCCAACCCGAGCGTAAGATGAAGCTAACCATCATTGGAACAGGCTACGTTGGCCTCGTTACCGGCACGTGTTTTGCCGAAGTCGGCCATAACGTTATTTGCGTGGACAACGATGCCGCAAAAGTAAAACTGCTCCAAAACGGCGGCATCCCCATCTACGAACCGAAACTCCAGGAATTGGTCCAGAAAAATGTCGCCGCCGGAAGGCTTGCTTTCACAAACAGCACCGCCGAAGGAGTCGAAAAATCCGACGTCATATTCATCGCCGTGCCCACGCCGCCGCAGCCGGACGGCTCCGTGGATTTGAGCTTTATCGAACGTGTCGCGCGCGACATCGCCTCGGCCATGACCAGCTATAAAATCGTCGTGGATAAAAGCACCGTCCCCGTCAAGACCGGTGAACGAGTCTCGGAGACCATCAAACGCTATTGCAAAGCCAAAGTCGAATTCGACGTCGTCAGCAACCCGGAATTTTTGCGCGAAGGGTTCGCCGTGGATGATTTAATGAAGCCCGACCGCGTCGTCATCGGCGTCCGCTCGCCCCGCCCCGTCTCGGCGATGAAAGAAATCTACACGCCGTTCAAAGCGCCAATCATTGTCACAGACATCGCCTCGGCCGAACTTATCAAACACGCGGCCAATTCATTTTTGGCACTCAAAATTTCCTATATCAACGCTATTTCCATCGTCTGCGAGGCCTCCGGCGCCAACGTCCAGCAGGTGGCCGAAGGCATTGGCCTGGACGAACGCATTGGACGCCGCTTCCTGAATGCGGGCATCGGCTTCGGCGGCAGTTGTTTCCCAAAAGACCTGAGCGCCTTCATCAAAATTTCCGAGCAGATCGGCTACGATTTCCGGCTGCTTCAGGAAGTCCAGCGCATCAACACCCAACAGATGGATAGGTTCGTCAAAAAAATCACCGATACGTTGTGGGTCTTGAGAGATAAAACCATCGGGGTGCTCGGCCTGGCCTTCAAACAAAACACCGACGACGTGCGCATGTCGCCCGCTATTGATCTGTGCCAGCGCCTGCAAAAAGAAGGCGCCACATTGCGCGTCCACGATCCCAAGGCCATGGAAAAGGCCAAACCACTCCTGCCCGCTGTCACCTATGTGGACGACATGAATTCGGTTGCCGAAGGTTGCGACGCGCTTATCATTGCGACCGAATGGGAGGAATTTAAAGCGCTCGACCTGGACCGCGCCCAAAAAGCGCTAAGTCATCCGATCATGTTTGACGGACGAAATCTCTTTGATCCGGTTGAAATGGAAAAACGCGGTTGGATTTACAAAAGTGTCGGCCGCTAGCAATGGATCTGGCACCGATTTGGCGTCCACCCTTTAGGGTGCCCCGGGCGAAATCCATGATGCGCGGCCCGACCGGGGTCTGATGGAGAAGACTTTCCTGTTTTCCTGCCTTCCTCATTGTTTTAATCTGTGTTTCATCTGTGGACATCTGTGGCTCCAAAATAATTGACGTCAGCGCCGCCCTCATTTTCCACAACGGCCGCCTTTTAATCACGCAACGCCCTGCCGAGTCACACCTGGGCGGGCTTTGGGAATTTCCAGGCGGCAAACGCGAGCCGAACGAAACCTTCGAGCAATGCCTCATTCGCGAAATTCGCGAAGAACTCGGCATGGACATCGCCCCGGGCGAATTATTCGAAGAAATCACCCACGCTTACCCGGAACGGACCGTCCATTTAAAATTTTTTATCTGCCAATGGATTGGCGGTGAGCCACAGGCCCTCGGCTGCGCCTCATTCAAATGGGTCGCCAAATCCGAACTGAGCCAGCACGAATTTCCCGCTGCCGACGCCCAATTGCTCGAAAAACTCACGCGCGGTTGGGTGAGAGACGGGAGATAGAACCGAAGGTGGTGGAGGACGGCGCACTGCGCCGTCCCGCCCGCGCAGAGCGGGCGGAACATACGTGGTACAACGGTTGACCACGCTCATTGCGCCGCTGCACGCGGCGCTACACGGCGCAGCGCGCCGTGTTCCACCACACCGCGGTTCATGGAGAGGCGCATTTTAAGATTCAAAACTTCTTCTTGCCGCGATACCTGCACCCGTTCATTTTTCTAAAATGACATCGGATAATTCGCACGGCGACGGCCAATCTCGCCGCACATTTCTTAAAATCGGAGCAAGCGCTCTCGGAGGTTTGGCGCTGGGACAGCGATCATTCGGCAGCCCTGCGGCGGACGGCGCCTCGCCCGCGGCGTGAGAGCGTCAGAGCGTGAGAATGAGACAACGGGAGAATGCTTGTTCCGAGGAGGGGGGTGCCTGGCGTAACGGTTACGGACTACGCACACATTTTTTGTATATAGCCGATGCAACAAGAAACGAACGCCGTTTTAGGGTTAAAAAGTGCGATTTTGTTGGGAAAGTTGAGGGTTTTGGCGGCGTGGACCTGGAACGAGCGTCTTCGCGATGCTTACGCATTCGTCTGGCTGCGGCGGACAAGACGCGCGGCATGGGCGCGTGTGGCTGCGGACGCGGACTGACACGCTTCTCACCCTCACCCCGGCCCTCCCCTCAGAGGGCCCTCAGAGGGAGAGGGGAGGGAGAGGGAGAACGATGGCACCGTTGGTTGGATAATTTTTACGGCGAGGTTGGCCGGACGGTCTGGGTGCGAGTGGCAGGGCAAGAGAGGAATTGTCCCTTTCGATGATCAAAAAATGAGTTTTAAACACGGTTTTTTCCCAAAAAAGTACGCCGAATCACTGAAAATGGCAGCCTTGCCAATGCCATCGGCGTCAAAGATGCGTGGAAAATATGGTTTTTTTGAAAGCGTCATAGCGAATTGTCCCCCATCAAGGCGGAACGTGGGGACAATTCGCCGTGGGCGGAGATGGGGCGAAGATGGAGGATGGAGGATGGAAGACGAGACCTGACCGTGAGGGAGCGGTTCGGCTTCGGCTTGCGCCGCGGGCGCGCCAGGGGCCACGAAATTTCCGAACCCCAAAAGCTTGCCGCGGCGAAGCATTGCGATTCCGGGCCAGCGTCCGCGTAGAATTTGCGAAGCCGGGTCCATTGATTCAATAATCTAAAAATCCAATGTCTGATGGTCATGGTAGCAGTTTCTCAGGCAATTGGACGATTACAAGCACTACATTTGGAACCCCAAAAAAGTTCAACGCTGGCGCGGCGATTTAGGGACAGAAATTTTTTTATTTCATTTTTTGGGTCGGTGAAATGCGTTTGAGAAACATCATTCGTTCAGGAAAGTCCAAAGTAACAAGATTCCGGGATAAAACATGAAGGCCGATTCCGTTTAACTGTGTATGGAAATCATTCGTCAACGGGTCCTCCACCTGCAAATCAAGATCGTGGTATAGCTGGCCGCCAAGCACCCCGTTTGGAGAATGAAATTCCCCCTTCGATGGCGATGACGTCCGGTTGGTCCAATTCTGAAATAATTGCCGCGTCAACCAGCCGTCGTAATTGCATCCCGTATCAATCAGGGAACCCGGGCCTCTCATCCCTGTAAGGTTCTCCTTAATATAAAAGCATCCGTCGCCGACGTTGACCAAAGCAAATTTTTCGCCCAGGCCCCCTTTTTTCACTTGCTGTTCGTCAAGGAAACGAATTGTGCCTTTTGTGAAATTGAGCTGAATGGAATAGTTGTCCAGGATGTCCATGCCTAGAACTCCCATGATAGGTCGGCCTGCCTCCGCGGATATTTCCTTGCAATCCATTGTAAATATATAATGCCCGCACGCCGGCTTGGCCAGGGGTGTTTCTTCCAGATATAGCGGAGGCGGGGAAAATAGAGTGACATTTATTCTTTGGCCAAAATTGTCCGTATTGGTGGACCCGAGCGGCTTTCCCAGCTTTTGCTCAAGTGATTTGTCTAAAATCGTAACCGGATTTCCTGTATCCATCACCAGGGGCAATTTTTCACCATCCGCCAAATGGACCGTTAGAATCAGGCAATTTTCAACGTCTTTATTCATCGGTGTGTCGCCGGGCAACCGCACATTGGCATATCTCACAGTAGCGCAGGAGACTGCAAACAGCCCAAGGCTAAAAGTTAAAGCGAATAATGCCCATCGCATGAGCACTACTGACACAAAAGGAGGGCTTTTCCAATCGCAAAGTTGACACAGGGGGAAATGTTGCGTAAGGCCGGGAAGGGAGAATTGTCCGCCGATTTCGGAGATTTCGCATCACTGTTCCAGTTTTGCTCGCAGCGCGTCCCGCCTATTGGACCAATCGTCCCAACTCCATTCCCAGTGGGGACCGGTCAAGGACTTTTGCGCCGATGGCCAAAGGGCATCCAGCGCGGCCAGCTCCTGCCGGGCGCCGATTTTGTCACCCCACTTCAAATAACTTTCGCCGAGGTTCAAAATATTTTCCGGATAATTTGACCCAAGCGATACAGCGGCTTCCAGGTATTTCCGGGCCCTCGGCCGGTTGCCGATGCTGATGGGCCACCCGGGCGCATCGCGGTAAAGGAGTCCCAACCCGCGCTCGGCGCCGCCAAAATCGGCGGCGGGGTCCAAATCAGCGGCAATCAGAAACTCGCGTTCCATTTCGCGCACCAGTTTGAGCGCGCCCAATTCCTCGGTCCGCGCCAACTGGCCCATGTTCATCGCCATATAATAGTGCGCGGCGGCGGAATTGGTGAATACGAGCGATTGTTTGCAGGCGGCGATGCCTTCCCTCGCGATGGTCGCGCGCTGGGCTTTGTTGGTGGCCCAATCAGCCGAGTCATAACAGGCGCGGGCAAATTCCCATGCGACAACGGGATTATCCATCTGTGACCGGTACTGTGCCTGGGCCTGGTCAAAGGCGACTTCAGCACGATGAGCGAACACCGCAACCCGGCTGTCTGCGGCGGCGGCCGCGGTTACGGTCATGGCCAAAAGACACGCCAGGAGCGCTTTGCGCGGCACATTCTCTGTTTCACATTTTGTTTTCATGCTCTGACCAAGGCCCGGATGGACCGCTCCCTCGCTCGCGGCCCGTCTAAACGCTTTAACACTCGAACGCTTGAACGGTTCCACAATCATTTAATTCATTTGCTATCGGACTGATTTCGCCTATACTAAGCAGGTGAGATTAAATTGGAAACAGATATGGGTGGCAATACCGGCACTCGCGTTGCCTTTGCTTTTAAGCGGCTGCGGCGGGGTAAATGCCGGCACGTCTGTTTCGCCCGCTTCATTCTTTTTACCGGGACTTTTAAGGAATGACACTAACCCGGCGACGAACACACCCGCGATTTTCCAATCTAGTTCTCCCGTGTTCGCTTCCTCAAAATAAGGCGTTAACATCATCTATGCGATTTCCATTCGCGCTGACAAAGAAAATTGCCAGTCACATCATCAAGCATAAACTTTGCAAAACGCCAAAGTTTGCGATGGTGCTGCAACTCGAACCGCTGCACACGTGCAACCTGACCTGCACCGGTTGCGGCCGAATCCGCGAATATTCCACCAGCCTGAAGGACATGGTGCCCCTGGAAAAATGCCTGGCCGCGGCGCTGGAATGCGACGCGCCCATGGTCAGCATTTGCGGCGGTGAACCTCTGATTTATCCCAAAATTGAAGAACTGATCGCCGGCCTGCTGGAGCAGGGACGCGTCATTTACGTCTGCACGAACGGCATGTTCATGCGGAAAAAAATGAAAGACTATCTGGCCAGTATCTATGATGCGAAGGCCGAACCCAAAGTCAAGAAGCTGCTCGAACAAAATTTAATTTCTGACAAGGAAGCCGAAGCCATTCGAAAGGCGGACGACGCAGCCCGGAAAAAAACCGTCATCCGTCCCACGCAATGGATGTATTGGAACGTCCACGTGGACGGCCTTGAATTTACGCATGACCTGATTGTGGAACGCGAAGGGGTGTTTAAGGAATGCGTCGCGGCGATTCGCATGGCGAAAATTCTCGGTTACCAGGTCGCCACCAACACGACCGTGTATAAGGAAACGGACGTCCAGGAAATCGAGGACATGTTCAAGTTCCTCTCGTCGCTCGACGTGGACGGTCATACGATCTCGCCCGGGTACGACTACGACGCGGCCAAGAAGGACATGGTCAAACGGCTGGGACGAGATCCAAAAGATTTCTTTCTCACGCGCGAGATGACGCGCAAAAAATTTGCCCGCATCCTCGATTGGGGCAAGGCATTCACCATATTCGGAACGCCGGTGTACCAGGAATTCCTGGCCGGCAAACGCGAATTGACCTGCACGGCATGGGCCATTCCCACGTATAACGTCCGCGGCTGGAAAGCCCCATGTTATTTAATGACCGATGGCCATTACGGCGGGTACCAGGAAATGCTCGAAAAGGTCCACTGGGAAAAATATGGCGTCGTGGACGGCGTGGCGCGCGATCCCCGCTGCGAAAACTGCATGGTCCATTGCGGCTACGATCCCAGCGGAGCCCTGGGCACCAACTACCAGAGTGGGGACAATTGGAAAAATATTAAGTACAATTTTGGCCGGCACCCGAAACCGTACCCGTATTCGCCCGAGCTGGAAAAGCGGGCATTCAACGGCGTCACGATTGGCAAGGGGCATTTAGCGGAGGCCAAGGCGGTGATTAATTCGCCCGCGGCGGGAGCGCGCGGCGCGTTCACACGGACCGGAGCAGAACCACCGGCCGTCCCGGCGCATGGCAGCACCGGCGGGATTGCGGGAAGCGGGGCATGAGGTTAAATTAAATGATGCCTCAGGGTCCAGACCATCTCAGCTTCCCACCGACAATCGGCCGTCCCCCAAAAAACATCCTGCTCATTCGATGGAAATCCATCGGCGACGTGGTGTTTACGCTGCCCGCGTTGCGATGTCTGCGCTCGAATTTTCCGGACAGCCGAATCACCTACCTGACGTCACCCGAATTCGCCGCTTTGGTTAAAAGTTTTTCTGTTGCCGATGAAATTATTACGGTGGACCGCGCCCGGATCAGGCAATTTCACAAGGGTGGATTGATCGAACTGATCCGGCTTTGGCGCAATATGGCCAGGACGCACTATGACATCGTGGTGGACCTCCAGGGTTATGGCGAAACGGCGTGGCTGTCGTGGCTGACGCGGGCGCCCCGGCGCTGGGCCGTGGTACACCGTCCGTCCCGCGCGTGGGCCTATACCCACGCCGTTCCACGCGATGAACTGGCTCACCCGGTGGACGCTCAGTTGCAAATGCTCTCTGAATGCGGCCTCGAAACCAGCCATCCGGAAAACACTTTTGAATTGCCGCCTGAAGGGCGCCTTTCCGCGCAAAAACTGTTCCATGAGTTTGGCTTGAACCCACACGTGCCAACCGTTTTCATCCAGCCCTTCACCAGCGGAACTCAAAAAGATTGGCCGCTGAATAAATGGCTGGCGCTGTCCCGGCGGTTGCGCAGTTTGGAGATCCAGGTGCTGTTTGGGGGCGGTCCCGCGGACCGGGCGCGCCTGGCGCCAGCATTGTCGGAGTCCTTCGCGGTAGCGGCCGGAACTGACTTGTTGACGTCATGCAGCCTGGCGGCGCGCTGCGCCCTCGTGATAGGGGCGGACACCGGGTTGCTCCACCTCGCCACCGCCCTGGGCTGTCGCGTTGTCCTGCTAAAGCACCTGACAGCAAAAGAATGTCCGTACGGCCATCCAGACTGGGTGATTACCCCCCACCGCGCGGGTGTATTGGTGGCTGAGATTGAACTGGAAGAGGTCCTGGTGGAAGTGCTTCGCGTGGTTCATCCCCCGCAGTCCGCAGTCCAGAGTCCCAGGTTTACAGCGGTCGGCTGAGTCGCTGTGTCCAAAGCCCCCAGTCCGCGGTTGAAACCCATAGCTAAAGCGTATAACATTTGCCGTGTCTATAAGCGCGGCGGATTCGCCGCGCGAAGCGAGGATGGAATTCAATTGCAGGAGACACATCACGAGACAATACTATGACGCAATACGACCCGTTGACTATTATGGAGCCGACAATTCAACTTACCATTGCCAATTGGGACCAGGTTCCCGGGCGCGATGCGCAAGAGACGGCTTTGACCGCCCTGGAAGACGGCAAAGTTTTGTTCCTTCCGCAGCTTGCATTTACCCTGAGCGCCGCCGAAGGCCGGTTTCTCACGCCCGACCTTGTGGGCGATTCCAAAAATGTGAGCTACAGCTTCGGCACTCGCAAAATCGGGCACTGCAACTGCGCCGACGCGGACAAACCGGCGGTCGCGGAAATGATGCACCGTTTCTGCGGGCAGTCGAAGAAGCTGCTTGAGAATCTCCTGCCGTCGTATCAATCCAGGCTCACCATGGGACGCGCCAGCCTGCGCCCGGTCGAAGCCGCGGGGCGCGCGCAATCCTGGCGCAAGGACGACACACGGTTGCACGTGGACAGTTTTCCGACGACGCCATTGAATGGAAAAAGGATTTTGAGGGTGTTCACCAACGTGAACCCGGCGGGCCGGCCGCGTTGCTGGCGCCTGGGCGAGCCGTTTGAACAGGTCGCCGCCCGTTTTGCCCCGGGCGTAAAGCCGCCCGCGCCAGGCTCGACCCTGTTCATGCAATTGTTCCGCGTGACCCGCGGGCGCCGGAGCCTCTACGACCACTATATGCTGGGCCTGCACGACGCGATGAAGGCCAACGATGAGTATCAGCGCACTTGTCCGCAAAGCAACTTTGAATTCCCGGCGCTGTCCACCTGGGCGGTCTTCACCGACTCGGTCCCGCACGCGGTCACCGCGGGCCAGCATCAGTTTGAGCAGACATTTTATTTGGACGTGGACGGCATGGCGCACCCCGAGAAGTCACCGTTACGGATCTTGGAAAAACAATTGGGAAAAAGCATGAGGAATTAAGAATTTCGGAAGGATTCAGCTATTCAACAAAAAGGTTGAATAAAGCGGTTATTATCGCAAAGATTCGACAATGATCGGACCCGTTCATATTCAGAATTACAAGTCCATACGCGAACTAAAATTCGACGCAAAACGGGTCAACGTATATATTGGCGAACCGAATACAGGAAAATCGAATATCGTTGAAGCATTGGCTTTTTTCTCACCGGGAGTGTTGAAAGCTTCATCTGAAATCTTCCGCTTCGGGACAACTTCTGATCTATTTTACGATCAGAACATTTCAAACAAACTAAACGTAAAGGCTGGGGATTGGGAGTTCGGCCTGACGTTTGATAAAAAGTCCTTTCAGGGCCATTTTCTCCAAAGTGTCAGCCCTGCCAGCCAAGTCCCAAAAGGCAACCTTGAGATGGATTACAAGCAATTGTCTTCCTGGTCGGAGCCTAAGACTCCGTTGCGGTATTACAAGTTCAAGCCGTTCGACCCATTTCCGGGCCGAGAACCGGGCGCACTAAACCCACCGTTTGGCGACAACCTGGCGGCACTTCTCTACACAAATGAAAGTCTCCGCAAAAAGATCGGCGCCCTTTTCAAGGAAAAAGGATTCCGTCTTCAGTTGAAACCAACGGAAAACGAACTGCTTATTGCCAAGGATGTCGGGGACGAGTTATACAGCTATCCCTGGGTTGCTGTATCTGAAACACTCCAACGGGTTGCTTTTTACATGGCTGCTCTTGAAACCAATCAAAATGCCGCTTTGTTGCTCGACGAGCCGGAGACCAATACATTTCCGTTTTACACCACTTATCTTGCCGAACGAATTGCCCTGGACACAAGCAACCAATTTTTTCTAACGACTCACAATCCTTATGTTTTAGGCTCCATAGTGGGCAAAACTCCGGTTAAGGACCTGGCGGTCTTCATTGTTTCAATGGAAAACTATGCCACGAAATTGAAAGCGGTTTCCCCGGAAGGACTTTCAAAGATTCTGGATTACGGCCCGGACGCTTTTTTAAATCTCGACAAATTGGCTGAAGCATGAGCCTGTTTGTCGAATGCAAGGCGGATGAAGCACTCGCATTTGCGCTGGGGGTTGCCCGTCGCGACGTTGAACATGCCCTGGGCCGGGGCAGGGTTTGCACCCAGGTTTCACAAAGGATAAACGTGTTGGGAATGATTGACGAAGACCCCGGAGCGGCGCAGCCCCCTTATTTGAAAACACTGAAGGAACAGAGCCGGGAGCATGGCATTCCGGTTTTAATAGACGAAGGACGAAAAAACAGTATAATAGTGCTTAGTCCACGTTTGGAAGACTGGCTTGTTCAAACGACAAAAAGCGCAGGTTTAAAAATGACTGATTTTGGTTTTGAGAGCGATAACGGAGTGCAACTTCACGCCGAGATTAACCAACGGCTCGGAAGTCTGCAGCAACTTGTCAAAGCTTTGCTGGAGGCAAAAAGTCCGCGATTGTTGCGTCTGCAATCAATATTAAAACAGGCATAAATTTTTCATGAGCAAAACTCTATATCTTTCACCGCCGTCGTTTGACGGCTTTGACGGCGGCGCAGGGGCGCGATACCAGGCGCGGCGCGAAGTGACTTCATTTTGGTATCCAACATGGCTGGCGCAGCCGGCGGCGCTGACGCCCAACTCGCGGTTGCTGGACTGTCCGCCGCATAACGTGGACCTGGCACAGTGCCTGGCGATCGCCAGGGATTACGACCACGTCATTATCAACACTTCGACGCCTTCGCTCAAAAACGACTGCAAAGTGGCCGAGGCCATCAAGCAACAAAAGCCGGACACGAAAATCGGCTTCATTGGCGCGCATACAATGGTTTTGCCGACCGAAACGCTGAAAACCTCGCCGGCCATTGACTGGGTCGGGCGCAAGGAATTTGATTATACCTGCAAGGAAGTCGCCGAAGGCCGTCCGCTCGAAAAAATCGCGGGATTGTCATTCAAAAATCGCGAGGGGAAAATCATCCACAATCCTGAGCGCGAAATGATCCAGGACATGGACGCATTGCCGTGGGTTGCGGACGTTTACCAGCGGGACCTCAAGATTGAAAATTATTTCATCGGCTATCTGCTGCACCCCTACGTGAGCCTGTACACCGGGCGCGGTTGCCCGGCGCAATGCAGTTTTTGCCTGTGGCCCCAAACGATCGGCGGTCACAAATACCGCGTCCGCTCGCCGCAAAATGTCGCCGATGAGATGGCCTACATGAAGAAACTGTTTCCGCAGGTGCGCGAGTTCTTCTTTGACGACGACACGTTTACGGCCAATTTGCCGCGCGCGCGGGAGATTGCCAAAAAGCTTGGGCCGCTGGGCCTGAACTGGAGTTGCAACAGCCGCGCCAACCTGGATTACGACACCATCAAAAGTTTCAAAGAAAACGGTTTGCGGCTGTTTTTAGTGGGCTACGAGAGCGGCAACGATGAGACGCTCAAACGGATCAAGAAGGGCGTCACAACCGACGAAATGCGGCGCTTTACACGCGCCTGCCATAAAGCGGGAGTTGTCATCCACGGCACGTTTATTCTTGGATTGCCGGTTGAAACCAAGGAGACAATCGAGCAAACGATTAATTTCGCGAAAGAACTGGACGTCTTCAGCCTCCAGGTTTCGCTGGCTGCGCCCTATCCGGGCACGGAACTTTACGAACAGGCCAAACTCAACGGCTGGTTTGTGAAAAAGGACAAAACCGATCTGGTGGAAGGCGACGGTTTCCAGCAAAGCACGCTCGAATATCCCGAGGCGTCCAAGGAAGAAATCTTTGAAGCTGTCGACCGCTTCTATCACACGTATTACTTCCGTCCCAAACCCATCCTGCGGATCATCAAAACCATGCTCGAAGACAAGGACATCATGGTCCGCCGCTGCCGCGAGGGCTATGAATTTATGAGGAGCTTGCGTCAGCGCAAAGCCGACCTGCGCCACCGCAAGGCCGACGTGGCCGCGGCCCAGGCCGTGGCGGCGTAAGAGACCAGGTTGGAAACATCGAACATCGAACATTGAACGCCCAACATCGAACGGATGATTGGCGGCATTTATGCGACGCTCTTATGCTGTTGTCCTGGTCGCTACGGCGCTGACCTGTCTGCTTTTGGGCGGCGCATCAAAAACTTCGCCCTCCCGTGTCCGACTGAGTGCCTTTACCTACCATGATGTTACGCTCACGGGCGGCCCTATGGCCGCGCAGGCGCAATTCTCCCGCGAGTTTTTTCTTGAAGTTCCGGACGACAACCTGCTGAACGGATTTCGCATTCGCGCCGGCCTGCCCGCTCCCGGCAGACCGATGGGCGGCTGGTATGATCCCAATAATTTCGCGGGCGGTTGCGCCCTGGGACAATATATTTCCGCGCTCGCGCGCACGTACGCAAATACCGGCGACATCCGTTACAAGGAAAAGGTGGCTGAACTGGTCCATGGCTTTCACGAAACCATCGCTCCGGACGGTTTCTTTTTCATTTCAACCAAAATCTCCACCAACTGGCCCTGTTACACCTACGACAAGAATTGCATCGGCATGCGCGACGCCTATACGCTCACTGGCGACACAGAAGCCCTCGACGTATTGCGCGTCATGACTGATTGGGCCTATAAAAATATGCCGCGCCGCAAGGACGAATGGTACACCCTCCCGGAAAACCTCTACAACTGCTACGCACTGACCGGCGACAAACGTTACCTGGAAATGGCGCATGAATATGATTACAGTGATAAGTATTACGACTATTTTGCGAATGGAACCAATGCCTTTCTGCCCACCCGCCACGCGTACAGCCATGTCAATTCCCTTGCTTCGGCGGCCAAAATCTATGAAGTCACCGGGGATCCAATATATTTAAGGGCGGTCTCCAACGCCTGGGAATATCTCACGGGCACACAAATGTACGCTTCCGGCGGTTGGGGACCGAACGAACGGTTCGTTACTCCCGGCGAAGGCAAACTCGCCGCTTCCCTCGATTTCAAAAAGAACAGGTGGCATTTTCACACCAAAAGCGGGGATTACGCCAACAACTTTGAAACATGCTGCGGCACTTACGCGAACGTAAACCTCGACCGTTATCTCATCCGATTTACCGGCAATCCCAAATACGGTGACAACATGGAACGCATTATCTTCAACGGCATGCTCGCGGCACTGCCTATGCAGCCGGACGGCCGGACATTTTATTACTCGGACTACCATCCCGGGGCCCGCAAACAATATTTCCCGGCCGCCTGGCCCTGCTGCTCAGGCACCTATCCGGAAAACACCGCTGATTATCCGGTGGACGTTTACTTTCATAACGAAAATGGTCTCTACGTAAATTTGTTTACGCCGTCGGAAGTCCACTGGAACACCGAAGGAAAAGTCGTCACAGTCGAACAAACCACCGATTTTCCCAGGTCCGACACGATGACTTTTGTCATTCACACAAAACGATCCGCGCGCTTTGCATTGAATGTGCGCGTCCCGGCCTGGGCGACGAAGCCGGCACGCATCCTGTTGAACGACCGCCCGATGGCAGTCAAGCGCGTGCCCGGGACATTCCTGACTGTTTTACGGAAATGGCGCGACGGAGACGCTCTCACGGCCACGTTCCCCATGTCGCTGCGCTTTGAGCCGGTGGACGCGCAGGACCCAAATCTGGCTGCGCTGATGTATGGGCCGGTTATGCTGGTGGCCCTTGCGGATGGAGAAGTCAATTTCAAGGAGGACGAATCAAAACCCGAACAATGGATTCAACTGCAAGACCCGGATTCCCTGACGTTCCGCGCCGCGGACGGCACACTGTTCCGTCCATTCTATTTGATCACGCACGAGCGTTATACCACCTATTGCAATTTTCCCGAAACCGCCCGGGCTGTCGCCGGCAGGTAAAGACCTTCGATCCCGCACTCTCCAAGACGGCAAGCGCAAAAGGTTGATGGTCCCAATGGGTGCGAAAAAAATCTCTTTGGACAATTGTCACCCGATTCCTTGAAGATAAGCAAAGATCAATTCGGGCAAATCGCTGCTGTAGCCGCCTTCAAGCAGGCTGAAAAATGGAATGTTCATGGCGCGCAGTTCCTGTCCCATCCAAAAGAAATCTTCGGCCAGCAGAGTGCCATTGGCCAACGGGTCGCGCGCATAAGCGTCAAATCCGGCGGAAACACCAATCAGTGTGGGTGAGAATTTCTTCATGTCATCGAGCGCGCGCTTCAGAGTGGCTCGCCAGGTTTCCCGCGGCGTCGAGGGTTCGACCGGATAGTTGAAGCAATTATCACCAACATTCCTCCGGCCAGTGCCGGGATAGCATGGAAATTGATGGACGGAAAAAAAGGCGGCGTTTCGAACGCCCAATAAAATATCTTCGGTGCCGTTTCCGTGATGCACGTCAAAATCAAAAACCGCCACGCGTTCCGTGCCGGACGCCAGCGCTTCAAGCGCCGAAATGGCAATATTGTTCAAATAGCAAAAGCCCATTGACTGCGCGCGCGTGGCGTGATGGCCGGGAGGCCGCATAAGGCTAAAGACCTTTTCACCCGCACGCGCCAATTTCATCGCATCCAGCGCAGCAGCCACGGAAGCTCGGGCGTAATCTGCAATATTCTCATGCCAGGGCGTATCGGCGTCGAAATCGGCGGCCACGCCCAGACGTTCAAGCATTTCAGGACTGTGGGCGCGAAGAATTTGTTCGTCCGTCACCCGGGAAGGCGACAGCCAATCGATTGGCATTTCGTGCTGGGCCTTTAATTTCGCAACTGTGGTCGCGACGCGCTGCGGGCGTTCGGGATGGCCGGCGCGCGAGTAGTTCACGCATTTTTCGTCCGTAATAATTTTCACGGAGGGAATTTATCGGGAGACATGGCAATTTGCGATTTTTGATTTGCACAATGCCCGACCCTCCTTCGGTGGAGAAACTGGTGGAATTTCAATTTTGGGACTCTCGAATCTGCGCGGGTATTTCGTCAAACGCTTCTTAAGCTTCGTAGGGCGGGACCAACTTCGTCCCAAAGTGCGGGACCAGAGCGCGGAGAATCAGAGCGAGGACGAGGACGAGGACGAGGACGAGGAGGACGAAGAGAAGGTGAGAATGAAGATGATAATCAGTGAATTTGAACTGGAAAATGAGAAGCCCTTTATACACTACACCACTTCGACGTTCTAACGTCGCAACCGGCAAACCGGCGCCGCAACCGCTAAACCAGCATAGCAGCCAGAATAACAATTCCGAGCAGGAGCCCAACGATGATCACGGCGCCAACTACATCCAGTTCTGCCTTGTGTTTGTGATTGCACGGGGCAATAGTGTTCAGCAGATGATAAAAGGCGCTTCGCTTGACATTCCGAGTGGTCATGGCGACGCTTCTCTAGCAGGAACCGCGCCATTGGAAAGCGCAATGGGTGTGGAATAAAAATACGTGAAAAAGACGCCAAATTTGCCATTAATTCTCGTGACGCCCAGTACGGAAAGAAAAGGTGTCGAATTTTGTGACACTTCCAGCAGTCTGTCCTATCGTTATGAACATGCCATTTTACAGGCTGGCGGAATCCCCGTCGTTGCGCCGATGACCACCGACCCGGCAGCGCTTGCCGAGGCCGTGCGCCGCGTGGACGGGGTGCTATTCACCGGTGGCGACGACATCAACCCCACGCTTTATACGAATGACGCGCCGCCGGACGCGCTCAAGACCGTGACGCCGCCGCCGGATGTCGAAGCGCGCGATTTGCGGGAATTGATCCTCATCGATGAAGTTTTTCAACAAGGCAAGCCGTTACTGGCGATATGCCGCGGATTTCAAATCTTGAACGTCGCGTTTGGGCGCGAATTGATTGTGGACATTCCCAGCCAATTGCCGGGAGCGCGGAACCACGCGCGAACGGACGAGGCAGGCGAGGAACTCACGCATGAAGTTCCGTTGACAGCCGGTTCGCTGCTGTCCAAAATCACCGGAAAGAAGATATTAGGCGTGAACAGCTCGCACCATCAGGGCGTCCTGGAACCCGCGGAACCATTCGCCGCCGTGGCGCGAACGGAAGACGGGATCGTGGAAGCGATGGAGCTGAAAACAGACCGGTCGAACGGAGCACCGCAATTGCCATTCTTTCTGGCGGTGCAATTTCATCCCGAACGGCTGGTCAAGCATCCCGAGCATCAGGCCATTTTTAACGGCTTTGTGAGCGCCTGCGCCCGGGAGGGTGGCGAGGGCAAAAATGGACGAACTAAAGAGTTACAGAAGTCAAAACAATGAAATCGAAAATTTTAGTGGTGGACGATGAAAACGACCTGCGCCAGCTCCTGGCCGCGGTGCTTGGCGAACATTACGAGGTGGGCCAGGCGGCCAGCGGCGCAGCGCTCAAAAAGCTGTTTCCGCAGCCGGCGCCCGACGTCGTGCTGCTGGACGTGAAATTGCCGGACGCCGATGGCCTTGACCTGCTCACTCAAATCAAGCGCCGCTGGACGGACACCGAAGTCATCTTATTGAGCGGCTACGGCACGATGAGCATGGCGATTGAGGCCGGCCGCCGGGGCGCCTACACCTTTCTCACCAAGCCGTTTGAGAATGAAAAACTGCTGGCTGACGTCAAATGCGCGATCGAGCGCAAGGAACAAAGCGCGGAAAACCTGACCCTCCGCCGCGCCCTGGAAACGATGAGCGGCGCCGCATCGCCGATTTTCAAAAGCCCGGCCATGCAGGAGGTCGTACGCACGGTCGAACGTGTGGCGCCCAGCGACGTGACAGTACTGATCACCGGCGAAAGCGGTTCCGGCAAGGAAGTCATCGCCGATTTGCTTCATACTTTGAGCCCGCGCAACAAAAATAAAATCATCAAGATCAACTGCGCCGCCCTGCCCCGCGAGCTGATTGAAAGCGAATTGTTCGGCTCGGTCAAAGGCGCCTTCACCGGCGCGCACTCCGACCGCGAAGGCCTCTTCCGCCAGGCTGAGGGCGGCACGCTGTTTTTGGACGAAATTTCCGAAATGCCCATCGACACGCAAAGCAAATTGTTGCGCGTGCTCCAGGACCAAGAGGTGCGGCCCGTTGGCGGCAAAACCACTTACAAAACAAACTGCCGCATCGTGGCAGCCACAAACCGGCAGCCGGAGATCGCCATCAAAGACGGCAAGCTGCGCGAGGACTTGTATTACCGCATCAGCGCGATTTCGGTTCATTTGCCGCCATTACGCGAGCGGCGCGACGACATCATGCCGCTAGCGGGCGTGTTTTTGAAGCGTTTCGCCGCGCAGGCCAACCGCGACATCCAGGGTTTCAATCAGGAGGCTATTGACCGCCTCACCGATTTTGACTGGCCCGGCAATGTCCGCCAGTTGCAAAACGAAATTCAACGGGCCGTGCTGCTGTGCGAGGGAATGGAAATTGACGTGGCAGATTTATCCATCAGCAATACCAAGCCGGTTTCCGAGGCGTCTGAAGAAACTGATTCGGGTTACACGCTCCTTGAAAGCGTGGAACGCAATACCATCGTGCAAACGCTCAAGGCCGCCGAAGGAAACAAGCTCGAAGCCGCAAAACGCCTCGGTATCGGACGCCAGACGCTCTACAACAAGCTCAAGGCATACGGCATCGAAGTTTGAACCATTGGCCGGCAACCGCCATGTTTCAAAATTCCATTCGCCGCGCGCCGCGTCCCGGAGATATCTCCCACATGTCCACGCCGGAACTGCGTGAGACATTTTTGATTGAATCGATTTTTGAACCCGGCCAAATCACGGGGACCTTCACGGACTTGGACCGTCTCGTCGTCGGCGGCGCCATGCCGCTCAAACCTCTTTCATTGCCCGGCCATAAGGAAACCGGCACATCCTTTTTTCTCGAACGCCGCGAACTGGGCGCAATCAACGTTGGCGGCCCGGGACAAATCGTGGCGGACGGCAAAACGTTTCCTTTGGACAGACTCGACTGCGCTTATCTGCCCAAAAGTACCCAATCCGTTTCATTTGAAAGCGCCGACGCCCAAAACCCGGCGAAGTTTTATTTTTTGAGCTGCCCGGCGCACGCCGTTTTCCCGGCGGCCATGCTGAAGTCAAAAGACGCCGCGCCCGTGGCGCTGGGCTCACAGTCCACGGCCAATAAACGAACCATCTATAAATTTATCCATCAGGGCGGCATTCAAAGCTGCCAATTAGTGATGGGGTTTACAGCGCTGGACGACGGCAGCGTCTGGAATTCGTTCCCGCCGCACACTCATTGGCGCCGTACGGAGATCTACTTTTATTTTGATTTAGGTCAAAAAATCCTGGCGCACTTTTTGGGCGAACCCCAGGCCACGCGGCATTTGTTCGTGCATAACGAACAGGCCGCCCTCTCGCCAAACTGGTCCATCCACTGCGGCTGCGGCGAAGGCCATTACAAATTTATCTGGGGCATGGCCGGCGAAAATCAGACGTTTGACGATATGGATGCGGCAAAGCCCATCGATTTGCGGTAACGGCAGGGATGAAACGGTTCGAAAACAAGGTCATCGTCGTCACCGGCGCCAGCCGCGGCATAGGACAAACCATCTGCGCCGCGTTCGCGGCAGAAGGCGGCCGGGTCTTCGGTGTGGCGCGCGGCAGCCTGGAGGAAACGGCGGCTTTGTGCGGCGGCGACTTTAAGGGCATCAATGCCGACCTGGGCGCTGGAACGCAGAGCGCGGCGGCGGAATTGGCTTCGGAAATTTTGAATCAGGCCGGACATGTTGATGTCCTCATCAACAACGCCGGCATTATCCGCCGGGCGCCGGCCATAGACTTTTCCGAGGCCGATTGGAACGAAGTCATCAAGACAAACCTCTCTGCTCCGTTCTTTCTGTGCCAGGCCGCTGCGAAGTGGTGGATCACGCGCGGCCGCGGAAAATCCGGCCCGGGCGCGCGCCTGAAAATGATCAACATCGCGTCGCTGCTATCTTTTCAGGGTGGAATTCTGGTTCCGGCTTATACAGCGAGCAAACACGGCATTGCGGGAATCACCAAAGCATTGGCGAACGAATGGGCAAAAGAGCGCATAAACGTCAATGCCATTGCGCCCGGCTACATTGCCACAGAAAATACGCGCGCCCTGCGCGAAGACCCCAAACGCAACCAGGCCATCCTCGATCGAATCCCGGAAAACCGCTGGGGAAACCCGCAGGACATCGCCGGGACATGCCTCTTTCTGGCGTCGCCGGACTCGGACTATGTCAACGGCGCCATCATCAACGTTGATGGCGGGTGGCTCGGGCGTTGAAAAACCTTGACAATTACTGTGGCCGCGGTATACTCCGCATTCAAACCACGGCACAAGGAAAACCAGAACCATTTTGAGCATTGAAGAAGTTTCTGCTCTTATTAATAGCTCTCCTTTTCGGGCTGAAGGCGTCACCGCTTTATGCGCTCATCATCGAGCCGACGTGGGACCCTTCCATCACCACAAATTCGGAGGCGTCGGCCATCACAAATGGCATCCTGTTTGCGATTCAAACGCTGGAAAACGATATCGATGACAATCTCACTGTAAAAATCGACTTCGTGAATAATTCGAACGTTGACCTGGGCGAAAACTCAACCTATTACCTGCCCGTTACGTACTCGAGCTATTTGGCCGATTTACGGTCCAGTGCTACGAGCGTAGATGACAGCAACGCTTTGAGCCGGCTTCCCGTCAGCTCCACAGATCCTGTCATCGGCGGAAGTCAGATTGATCTTCAATTGCCGTTGGCGCGGCTTTTCGGGTTTTATTCAAGCTATGGGCCCGACGGCTACGACAGCACCATCTACCTGAACATACCGATAATGAATCTGAGCCGTCCCGGGGCAAATCCAAATAACTATGACCTTGTCTCCGTCACCGAACACGAAATGGATGAGGTTCTGGGTTTTATCTCCACCTTGCCCGGCAATTATCCGGGCGGCCCCATTGGTCCGATGGATCTGTTTCGTTACACGACAAACGTGGTCCGGACATGGACGACAAATGGGGACAACGCTTATTTTTCCGTGGACGGAACCAACCTGCTGGCGCGATTTAACCAGCAGCTCGGCGGTGATTTCCATGACTGGTGGAGTTACACCAATCTTTGGGCGCCGCCCGGGGTCACTCCGTATCCCCAGGTCCAGGACGCCTACGCTTATCCAGACACCAGCCCGGATCTGGGGTCAAACGAACTGTCGGGGCTGGATGTCATTGGTTACACGCTGGCCAGTTCAGTGCCCAAAATAAGGATTCAAGCCAGTGGCAAAAATCTTTTCACCATTTCATGGCTTGCCACATCAAGCGGATACGTGTTGCAACAAAGCACAAACCTGTCCCGGAACGTATGGACCGATTCAGCCACGGGTTCCACGAATTGGGTGACGCTTACCTTCACCAACACCGACGAATTTTTCCGCCTGGCCAAAGTATCAGCGCCGCCTGCCGGAATGCCCGCAGCAAGCCCGGACAATCTGGTACTACAGCAGGTCACGCACGCCTATCGGCGCCACCGGCAATAGTTTGATTCCATCTGGCCGTTGGGTGATGCCACCCGTTTTTTCTTTTTCCTTTTGCTCTTTTCCTTTAAACCCCCTGTATGACAACGGAAATGCTGACTCTTTGCTTTGCCGCGCGGCCCAGTTCAAACGGCGAGTTAAATATCCTCGGGGCAACGGACATGATTTTTGTCCCGCAATTTCCGGTCGCCGTCAGTTGCAGCCTTGTGGCCAAGTTGCGGTTCAAAAAAATTGAAGAGGGAGTCAAAGAAATCCGGTTTTCCATCATAGATTCCGACGGCAATTCACTCCAGCCCATTCCGCCGCCGCAGCAAATAAACATCCAAATCCCGCCCGGCGCATCATCCGGCAGCGCCGCAATCGTCGTCGCCATTACCAACCTGCAAATACCGCGGGCGGGTGAATACGAAGTTGGTCTGGCGGTGAATGGCCGATTGGAAATGACCGTGCCGGTCTTTGTCCGCCAGCCGCCGGCACAACCGGGAACGGGTCTCCCGGAATGAAAAACGGCATGACGCATATACAAAAAGCACAAGCACGGTGTCTATTCAAGTGGAAGAATAACCATACACCTTATGAGCCGAAACGAAATCAATGATAACAAGCCCCCGTTGCTGACAGCGGGGCTTATGTGCCTGGTATGCGTCCCCGTCCTGTTTTTGACGACGCGCCCTGTGGTTTGGCTGTCGAACGGCCCATGGGTGGCATGGCTGCTCGGGGGCAGTTTCATCATTGTTCCTCTCGCGGTGACTTTTATCGTTCTTTACCGGTCAGCGTGGCACGACGACCGCCCACAAGTCAGGCGGATTATTTCCGTGGCTGTCTCCTCATGCATCATTTTTGTTGCGGACTTACTTCTGGTCGCCGCAGTAATTATCGTCGGGTGTTTGATTGCGGGCCTGTCGCGGGTCATGGGCGGAAATTAGCGTCATTAACAGCACAAGTGGCATATTTAATGCTTGCTAAATCCCGAATTTAGGTTTGCGTTTGTGGGTGGTTTTTTCCGCAGTGGGGCCAAATCAAAGCGGTCATTCGTGAATCCTAAACACTAAATCCTAATACTTGAATATGCCAGGTGACGTGAAAACAATTTTTTTTGTTGAAGACAGTGACGTAGAGCGGCTTGCGTATCAAAAGGCCCTGGAACGCGCCGGATATTGCGTTCAGGCCGCGCGGGACGGGCTGGAAGGGATGCGACTGCTCCATAATATTGTGCCTGATTTGGTCCTGCTCGACCTGCTGCTGCCGAAGTTCGACGGCGTGGAACTGCTTAAATTCATGCGATCGGATGCCCGCCTGAAAACTGTGCCAGTCGTGATTTTTTCGACCAATTCTATCATCGAGGCGCAGGATGAACCGTTGCTGGAGGGAGCAAACCGAAGACTTTTGAAGTCCCAATGCAATCCTTCCATGTTGTTGGCGACGATAAACGACGTTTTGGCCGAGCACCTGGGACACGTGGCCGACGACGAATCCAAGAACGACCATCTGTCACAGGTTCCTGCCACGGCAGCCGTGTCAACGCGGCGTACTTGATCCCGCTTGATCCTTTTGACTTTGCCATCACCAATCGATTTCTGATTAAAAAACAAAAGAGGCGACAGTCTTTCAACTGCCGCCTTTATGTTTACAAAATTCGTTTTCCAGCGCCGTATCGCCTTAAGCGGTGCGACGGCGCAATAATCTAAACAACATCAAGCCGCCCATTCCACACAGTGATAATGCTCCCGGTTCAGGAACTGCGACAACGGAAACCGGAATAAATTCAGGTGACGAGCTGCTGTAAACATCAACGAAACCTGTTACATCGTACTCCTGGCCCGACGCCACGGACATTCCATCAAGATTTTGCAGTGCCGACGAGTAAGAAGACTCCCAGTAGTAAAGAGTCATGCTATTGGCCGCTCCATCGGTGATGGTTCCTGTTTGGTTGGAGGTGCCAAAGCTGCTAATGCCGCCGATCATTACATCATCCACAGTCACTTCGTAGCCGGCAATGCTGTAGGGGAGCGTATCCACGTTCAGTTGGGGAATGGTGGCAGTTCCAATCGACGGAACTGTGCCCGTACCCACGGCTGAAATTGAAGTTATATCTTCAAGCTCTGGTATTTGGTTGTAGGGCGAATATTCTCCGGTCACAGAAATAGTTTCGCCCACAGAAGGCGTAAACCCTAAGCCTGACAAACTTCCGAAAACGTCCATCGAACCTGTTCCATCATTGACCAAAAAGGACCAACTCGAATAGGTTTTGCCGTCCACAGTCCCGGGTTGAGAGAGAATCGCCGTGACGACAGGGTCTGTAGTGAGCGAAACACCTGTGGTCCCGGTGGCAACATTGTTTTCAACGTAAGAAATGCTCTGAGCCAACACGCTCGATCCGGACATGCCGATTGCCGAAGCAACGACTGTCCCCAGTAAAAGCTTTGCTACTCCTTTGGTCTTCATGATGGTAACGATCTAATGGTTTAATTTTGAACTGTTATTGTTTTAATTGTTCTTCCTTCTTCCTCAACCGGACAAGCCGTTCCAATGTCCTCAAACCCGCTGTTCACTTGTATAAAGTTCTAGTCCTTTAGTCAATGAAAAACTTTGACTTTTCGGTTACAATCAGGTCGCACGACAACAATACTGGTATTCGTATTGCTTTAGACGCATAGCGAGGCCCCGCAATTGCGAAAGGCCAATAAAAGTGCAATAGTTGATATTCTGTCGCGGTCGAATTTTATGCAACGAGGACAAATATCTGCAGCAATATCGGCGGGGCCACGGTGACGGTGAATATGGTGAATAACTTTTTTCAAAAAGTCTTTTCAAAACCGTAGAATTGTGAGAAAAACGGACTGTCTTTTTGTTGGATCAACTCTTCCCCACAAATTGAACAACGTTCCAGGCAATCCCGGGATTAAAGGCAGACTGCCGTTTCGATTCGCAGCGGTGCGCAGAATATTGACTGCGAATAGATTTAACGGAAGGGCTGGTGTCTCTCCAATTCACTTTGTCCGCGGCTCCGCGCAGAAGCATTACTTTGCAACCCCAATGTTTCGCAAATGTCACACGGCGTCACAAATTTTTCAGGTAGAGTTAGGCGGTCAAATGTGGTCTGGGAGCAATCGCTTTTACATAAGAGAAAAAAATAATCATGAAAACTATAAATCGAATCCTACCGGTGTTTGTTGTTCTGCTCACATCGCTTGCGGCGCGCGCCAATGTGTTATTCTCAGACGCTTTAAACTATCCCAACGGCTGCATTGAAACGGATGGGCTTTGGTTTGCTTATTCGCCTTCAACGCCAGAAACAAACGCGCTGATATCGAACGACCTTCTGCAACTGGTCACGGGAAGCGGCGAAGATTCGGTGGCAGCGCCCGGCGGCCCGAGCTATCCAACGGGTTTTACGAACTCTGTCGGCACTTTCACAATCGCCAGCTTTACAATTAACGTCAGCCAGTTGCCCGCAGCCAATAACTACTTTGCCGAATTGATGCAAATCACAAATAATACGGATGTGTCGGATGTAGCCCATGTTTTCATCGATACAGAGGGCACACTTATTCCGGGAACCTATCGGCTGGGACTTGCGAACGCCGCGACCTCATTTTCCACCGCTGGGACAACAAACTATCCGATGGATTTGGCTACCGGGATCACGTACACGGTCGTATTCAGCTACGACCCAAACCAGAACGACCCGCTGCCAAGTGGCACTCTGTGGATCAACCCATCGTCAATCAATGACTTCAACGTTTATGCTACCGATACCGCAACAAATAATCCAAACATTTCGGCTATTGCGTTCAGTCCTTATGCCAACGCGCAGATTGGATACGTGAGTGTCGGGACCCAATTCAGCGATGTGGATCCCGGAGTCCAAACAAACGCCCCTGAAATTGGTGTCCAACCCCAAAGCGCGAGCATCTATGCGAGCAACGCCGTGGCGCTCTATACCACGGCATCCGCCATTGATGTGACCTATCAATGGTACTCCAACGGAACTGCCCTTGTCGACGGGCCGAACGTCGTTGGGTCTCTGAGCAATATTCTGGTGCTGTCGAATTTGGATGCAACGGCAAGTTACAGCGCCGTGGCCTCATCCGGCGGCTACTCATCCACGACCTCCGTCGCCACGATTACGGTCAATACCACGCCAACAGCGCCCTTCTTTACGTTGGAGCCAACCAACGTGACCGAGTCGGATCTGTCACCGGTCACTCTGGCTGCAGCCGCAAATGGCACCGGGCCCATAACCTATCAATGGTATTTTGAGCCGGCAGGCTCCGGTTCCTTTAGCGCACTTTCGGGCGCCACCACCCCGACTTACAATTTCACCGGCGGTTACAACAACAGCGGATCGTATTACGTCGTGGCTACCGGCGGGGCGGGCAGCATTCAAAGCACAACGATCACCCTAAACATTATCCCGCCGACATTGGTTCCCATCAGCTATATGCATCAGTTCATTTCCAGCGCCAATGGGACTGTCAGCCTTAACGGTGGAGAGATATTCAACGTGGAGGGCGTTGTCACCTGCATTGGACAAACTCAATCAAAAACTTCGTCTGAGTTTTATATCCAGGACGGAACCGGCGGATGCTTCGTCTATGCGGGCGGCTTCAGCCCGACCAACACACCGACTGTGGGAACGCTGGTGAACGTCATCAGCCCGGCCCAGTCCTACTACGGTCAAGTGGAAATGGACCCGACAACGGATTCATCCACCAACGCTATTTTCATTGTCAGCACGAACAACCCGTTGCCTGCCCCGCTTCCGTTGAACATTGGGCAGATGGGCACAAACACGCTGGGAACCTATGGCAGACAATACGAGTGCTCCCTGATGACCATGACAAACGTCTACCTTTATTCAAACTCCTCAGGTGAGACACTGAGCGGCAATTTCCCAACGAACGGCACCAAGGCGTTATACGCATTTCAACAACCTTATCAAGCTGGCGCTCCCTACGTGGAAATTTATGTTTACACCTATACCAATCCGGCAAACCAGTTGAATACTAATTATTGGGGCAAGCCGCTTCCCCATTACGCATACGAAGTCACTGGCGTCAATGGCGTCTACAGCCCCACTGAGCCGAACTTTTACCCCAGCCGCTATCAGGACTTCGTGACCACCCTGCCCGCGCCTTTCTCGGCGAGCGTTGCGGTGAGCAACGGGGTTCCGACTGTATCATGGCCGGCCGTAGTTGGCTCAACCTACAGTGTTTACAGCGCCTCGAACCTCCTGGGGCCATGGACACAGACATTTGGGCAGGCGTATTATCCGAGCATTGGCTCCTTCACGGACACCAACGCCACGACGGCGAAATATTACTTTATCAGCAGCCCGTAATGGATGAATCTTTTGATACTCCGCATGTAACAGTGCGGCGTTTCCGGAAATTAAGCGCATGTGGCTTCCGTTGGAAGCCACATGCTTTACCGTTTACAGAAAACAGTGATGGGTTCCCTGGGAAAGGAAGAATATGAAGACTAATAAACGGCGCGCGTTCACGCTGATCGAACTGCTGGTGGTGATTGCAATCATTGCCATTCTGGGTGCCATCTTGCTTCCGGTACTAAACAAGTCTATGGAGCGGGCCAAACGGGCCAATTGTCTTTCGAATCTAAGGCAATGGGGAACGGCGATGCAAATCTATGGCACGGACAATAATAGCGGAATGCCGAGAGATGGTATGGACGCCGACGCCGCCTACCCTGGCCCATCCAACGATTCGCAGTATCCTGACACTACGGTCGATGGCACGCCAGACGATCTCCATGCATGGTTCAATTTATTGCCACCGAGCATGGGGACTCCGAACCTTGAATTCTTTTATACCCAGATGACTACCGCTCGCGGAGGCGCGGCTACGAAGGCAATGCAGTATATGCCTTTCCCGGGCGCCAGGGGCGCCATCTGGGAGTGTCCATCGGCCAGCATGTCGGTGTCCACAGTAACCACTCTTCTAAGTGGATATGGTCAAGACGGTTTTTTCAGTTATGATATGAATATTGATCTGAAAGATCAGGCCAATGGGCGATTTCCTTATCCCACCATGCCGAAGCTCACAGCGATGAGAGAGCCCACAGCAATCGTTTGCATGTTTGACTGTGTCTTCGATCCTTTAACCGAAAACGGCGTAAACGGCTCGCCGCAATACAATTCGGTTAACCCGGCAAACCGACAGAATAGTTATGCCGCGCGCCACAGCCTGGGCGGAAACATCAATTTTCTCGATGGCCATGCCGCTTATTTTAAGGACAGCTACGTAACCAATGGCAACGGCTCATCATCCGTCCCATACAGCTACGAGCCTCTATTGCCGGACATCATTTGGAACGCAGCCGGTCGCGGCGCGGAATTTGGGATGTAGGAAAATTCTCACGTCGGATTCGGCCTGTTGAATCGAAAGTCATCTTTTGGTTCCCTCCTTTCATTTTGTTTCACCAAATACTGTCCCTCTGCCGCCATTCGGTGTATATATTAGGCGCATTATTTAGTGAAATCGTTTCTTTACCTCCCCGCTCTTGCGGCTGCTCTCGGCGTGTTTTTCCTGTGTTCCTGCGCCGCGCCGCGGCCTCATCCTCAGCCCCCATTGATCGTCCCGCTGTCGAAAACTCCGGCCCGCCAACTGCCCCGTAACGTCGCCATGAACCAGGATGCCGGGCGCGGGAATTGGATTTTTGTCCCGGTCAGGCTCGCAAATGGCGAAACGTTGCCATTCGTATTGGATACCGGCGCGTTTAGCAGCCTGCTTGACAAGTCCCTCGAGCCCGGGCTGGGAACGCGCCTGGATTCGGGCACGTTGCGCGTCTTTGGTGTGCCGCGCCACATGAACCAATATGAAGCTCCCACACTTTATCTCGGAAATATTCCCCTAATGATGACCGGCCCGTACATCTTCACAGACGACTTGAAAAGCCTCTCGGATTACGCGGGCCGCCCCGTTCTGGGAATGATCGGTATGGACATTCTGGCCCACTATTGCATCCAATTTGATTTTGCCGCAAATCAAGTGCGTTTTCTCGATGACCATCACCCAGACACGCGCGCCTGGGGCAAACCTTTTCCCCTCACGGATGTCGGTGACGGCTGCTTTGCCATCAGCGAAAACCTGACAGGCGCTGCCGGCCCAGCAACCCTCATCGATGCGGGCTGCACCTACGATGGCTGGCTCGTTCCCAATTTGTTCTCCAGATGGACCAACCAGGACGCGCCGGTAGTCAATAGCGGCGTCCGCTTCCCCAACGCCGTTCTTGGCGGAACGGTTTATACCAATGTGAATCTGGACGGCCTTCAGCCAAAATTGTTTTCCAGCGGCGACCCACACCTCAGGCTCAACGGCATCGGCCTCTCGTTTCTATCAAGGAATTTGGTCACTTTGGATTTCCCTCGAAGGACAATGTACGTGAAGCGCGTCAGTATTGGCCCTTTTGTGGACCGGGCGATGCGAAGAACCGCGAATGCGGAAGCCCATTCCGCCGTTCAATACCTGGAGGCTCTGGCCAAACAAGGCCTCCTTCCGGGCTGGTCCAGAACGGATCAACCCGCGCACACCACAAGCGCTATCCAATTTCACTTTTCGTATCCCCATGTTGTGACCGTGGACGATTTGCGGAAAATGGGCGATCCGACCGTCTATCATTATCGGGTCAGCCGCTCATCCAGGACCGATCCCTGGAAAATCGTCAAAGCCTGGCGGACCGACGCGGATGGAAACGCGATCGAGGATTATGCGCACCCATGAAAGTTGTGGCACTTCCCCGTTTGAGACTGATTTTCGCCGGTTTACTTTTCTTCTGTCTTTGCACGCCAATGGTTCGGGCGTCCTCTTCCATTTTTTATACGACTCTTCCATCTGCTGAACAGCCGCCTGATATTCCCATGAACAAAGACGCCGGCCTCGGGAGCTGGATTATCGTCAATGTTCGCCTGGCGAACGGAGAAAATGTCCCGATGGTAATGGATACGGGTTGCCCGACGACGTGCCTGGATACATCGTTCGAGCCCAAGCTGGGGCAACGCATTAAAACCGACACTCTCTGGGACTTCGGCGCAAAATCTCAAATCAATGTTTATGCGGCGCCGAAATTCTTTTTGATGGATACGCCACTGATGAAGATTGGGCCATACGTCGTCACGCATGACTGCAGGCAAATTTCCAGCGAGGTCGGCCATCCAATCATGGGGATTCTCGGAATGGACATACTTCAAAACTATTGCATTCAACTCGATTTTTCGTCCCACAGGGTGCGTTTTCTCGACTACAGCCGCTCAAACAAAGGCGGCTGGGGCGCGCCGTTTGACCTCTTCGAGATTGGTGACGGCTGTTTCGCCATAAGCAACAACCTTGTCGGGAGCAAATATCCCGGCACCCTGATTGATACCGGATATAATCAGGATGGCTGGCTCGTGCACGATCTCTTTGAGCAGTGGACTAATCCGTCCGCGTGCCTCCATTCGCCCAACGGCGTGCTGGGCAGGCAACGATATCCCGCGCTCGATTTGCGCGGCGTGGATCCACGTTTGCTCGCCGGCGGCGATTCTCATATTAAGCTCAACGGCATCGGTCTTCGGTTTTTGGCGAGGCACCTCGTCACGCTCGATTTTCCGGAACAAACACTCTACCTCAGGCGCACCAGCATCGGACCGCCCGTTGATAAAGAGTTGCAGGCGGAGACAAAATCCGAAGGAAAATCCGCCGCAAAATTCTTAAAAATCCTCGAAAATCGCGGCCGATTGCCTGGCTGGTCAAAAAGTGACATCGTTGCCGCGGGCCGTGTGACACTCCACTACTTTTATCCCTCCACGGTGATTTTTGACATACCGAAACAAGGGGACGCTTTTATTTATCACTACACGCTCGCCCGCGCATCCGACAGCGGCTCCTGGACACTTCAACGAGCGTGGCAAACGGATGCCGCGGGCAAAACCGTCAAAGAATTCAATGTCCCCTGATTCGTCGCTTACACACTTGCTCCGGGCGGAACTGCATCCGGCGCAAGTCGTGCCGCGCACGGAGCCGCGGCGGGCAGTTTTTCGCTGTCGGCTTCGATTAGTTTGGTAAGTTCATTGAGCCGCATTTCCAACTCCGCTATTTTCCGCTCCAGCTCCATGCTGCTCTTTTTGAGTTGCGTTTCCATGTTTGCGAGCAAAAGCTCGACCGGTCCCAGATAGTTGCGCAAGTCGTGGAGTTGCCGGTGTATTTCTTCTATATCCGCATTCATATTACACTGGCCCCTGTCTCGACTCGATCCAAACATTCACTCTATAGGCACAGTAAATGAAATGCCCGCATTGTCAAAAGGTTATTTCAGAGACCTCCGCGCCTCTTCAAGATTTTTTGATTTCGCGGCAATCCCGCTAGTGAATTCCAAGCTGAATTATTGTCGCTCATTCGCCACGGTTTATGAACACCGCGGTTCATCCGAGGTTTCGCGGGATTACCTCCGTACCCACAACGCAAACGTGCAGAGCAAAAAGAATAATGAGGGGGTTCCGAGGCCGAGCCAGTTGAAATGCTGCGCGCCGTTCATTCCATCGGGCACGTAGCAATTAGGAATGGCAATCGTGTACAAGATACAGCCCACGAATACGTTAAGTATCAACCGGACTGCAAAAAAACTTCTCGCAAATATCGACCGCATGCCCGAAATAATAGCAGAAATTGAGCCAATACCGGCAAATCATGAATGAAGTAAGGCTCCTTCCATGAACCAGAGGGTGGTAGAACACGGCGCGCTGCGCCGTGTAGCGCCGCGTGCAGCGGCGCAACCAGCGGGGTTCACAGTCCTCACTGGCTTTCGACGATATCCTTATACCGTAAGGCAACAAACCCGTGCTGCATCAGCCAATCGCGGTCGTAGGTGCCTTCGTGTACTCGGGTGTAAATATTTGGGTCGTCGCCCCTTTTAGCGTGGCCGGATTCAAATACCCGCATTTTCTGGTGCGTTCCATCCACCCAACCCACGAACAATATCACGTGGGCGTAGGGTTTATTCACGGCGTCGCCAGGACGCAAATCGTCGTAGCCAGGCAATTGCTCGCAAATTTCGCCGATGTCATACGTAGATCGCCGCGCATACAGCCCCCAGCAACAGCTCACGAACCCTGAGCAGTCCACTCCCACTGGCAGGGCGCTATCACCGTGACTTTTTCGAGGACCTTTAAACTGATAACCCGCAGGCCGGCCCTGGAGAAGCCCGCGGTCAAACTCCGCCAGCGTGCTCGCCCCGCCCCAGCAATAGGGGACGCCGATGTTCGTGCGTCCGTCTGAATACCATCCGCCGGGTCCCCAAAATTCCTCATCCGGTGTATCGATCCAGACATTGGTCTTGTCCAGTCCGTGATAAATATTTGCGGCGCTCCCGTGCCAATGATGATTCGCGTAAGCCGCTGCGGTTTCCAACACCTGCTGGCGTGTCACCGCAGGCCCCGGCGCGGAATTGCGGGCGGGCTTCAACTGAGCACAGCCGCTGGTCAGTGCCAGGACTAAAATGAAAGATTGAACCAGCCGACGCATATTGAAGGCGAGCCAGTTAAAACACGGCGTCTGCGCTCTGTCAATTCCCAAGTGACCCTCGAACCTATTCCGTAAATTGACGATCCACAACCACCCCATTGGAGATCATTACGGTCATGGAACCGACTTTCGGGTCCACCTTGGGCGGCGATGGCGGAAAATGGAAAAGATAAGTTAATGCTTTGCCCTCCTTGCCGTGCGTCACCCGTGCGTTTGTGCCCAGGTGCGCGTACACCTGGGCCTCGGTCATGCCATTGGGAATCAATTTATCCGCGCTTTCGCGGGTCAACGCCGGTTTGACATTAACGGCCCGGTTCACCACGACCTCGAAGCCCCGGTAAAAGGGCGGAATATGTTCCTGCCAAACACGCCAACCCGCATCGCGCGCGACTTTGACCCGGAAAATGATTGGTTTCATGTGTTGCGTGACCATCGTCACCTCTTCCACAAAAGGATGACCCGCGACACGCGCCCGAAACTCTTCAAAAATCGGTTTCGCCAGCTCAAAGCCCTTGTGGGACAAGGATGGATGCATTCCCTCTTTGAGTTGTATCCGCTCTTCCCGCGTCAGATGCCTGATATGCCGCCTCCACAGGTGCTCTCGCAATTCTTTCAAGTGCCGTTGCAACCGCGCTTCCAAACGCGGATCCTCCGGGTGCCAAAAGGAAGTGATGCTTTCACGTTCCCGCCATTCTTCAACCGAACCATACCGCAAATGTCGCGGTTTCAAAAAGTCAAACATCGTGTCAAAAACCCTCCTTGCTAAACAAATCGTACCGCAACCCTCAGCCACAACTATGACTGATGGCCGCCACCGCAATGTTCACCCGGGTCGCGAATTTTTCAACCAATTTTTCGGTTACAAATTGAGGGCTCGTTCGGTGTCCACCCTTTAGGGTGCCGGGCACGATCCCGCAACGGCCGGATGTTGGTGCTTGGAATTTGGATATGGGCATTTATACTGCATGTCAGTGGCTAAATCTTCATCCAAAGAACAGCAGACAACCGGCAACGCGCGTCCGTTGCGGGTGGGCTTGATTTCACTCGGCTGCGCCAAGAACCTCGTGGACGGCGAAATCATGCTTGGTTCCCTGCTAAAAGACGGCATTCAGATCACCAACGATGCCGCCCAGGCGGACGCCCTGATCGTCAATACCTGCTCATTCATTGACTCGGCGCAGGAGGAGAGCGTGGACGCCATTCTCGAATCAGCCGAAGTCCGCGAGGCCAGGAACCGCGGCCAAAGTTTGATTGTTTCGGGCTGCCTGCCTCAGCGCTTCCGGGAGGAACTCCCAAAGCTTTTGCCCGAAGTGGACGCTTTCATGGGAATAGACCAGGTGACGAGAGTTTCGGAGATCGTCAAGGCCGCCATCCAAAAACGGGCGGAAAAAGTCAACAATCACCGGCCAGGCCAAAAACAGAGTTCCAAAGCCAAAATTGTTGGGCGTTTCGCGGAATTGGACAAAGGCCGGATCACCGGCCGGCCTCATTCCCACGATACGGGCGGACAACCAGCCGACAAAAATTCAAAATTGACGGATGGACCGTTGCTCGAGGTTCACAACCGGCCGACATTCATTCCAGATTTCGCGACACCCCGGTTTCGGCTCACCCCAAAGCATTTTGCGTACGTCAAAATCGCGGAGGGCTGCAATCATCCTTGCAGTTTTTGCATTATTCCGCGGATGCGCGGCTCCCATCGGAGCCGGGGCCAGCTTGATATCGTGGCGGAAGTCAAAGCGCTCGTTGCCGATGGCGTAAAAGAGATTAACCTGATTTCACAGGATTCCACCTATTACGGACTGGATTTGCGGCCCAATCACAGCCGGACGATCTCGTCGCCGGAAAAATTCTCCGCAGCCGCCAGGTCGCTTCCCGCCGAGGCCACCACCATTTGCAGCCTGCTGCGGGAATTAAATGCGATTGAAGGCGACTTCTGGATACGCCTGCTTTACACGCACCCGGCGCACTGGACCGATGATCTCATCGCCACCATCGGCCAGTGCAAAAAAGTGGCTCGATATGTGGATATTCCCCTCCAGCACATTCACGAAAACATGCTCGAACGCATGAGGCGGGAAACATCCCAGCAATACATTTGTGATTTGATCCGGCGGATTCGCGCAGGCGTGCCGGGTATTGCGCTGCGAACCACATTTATCGTCGGTTTTCCCGGTGAAACGGAACGATATTTTGAGACGCTGCTGGATTTTATCCATGACGTGAAATTTGAGCGCCTCGGCGTGTTTGTCTATTCCAGGGAAGAGGGAACGCGCGCAGGCGCGATGGCCGGACAAATCCCTGACCAAGTCAAACAGCAACGCCGCAAAATCGCGATGGCCGAGCAACGGAAAATTGCGCAGAACATTTCCCAGGCGTTCGTTGGGCGGGAGATCAAGGTCCTCGTCGAGGGCCGCGCCGATGCCAGGCAATTGGAAGGGGCGAATATCAGTTCCTGGGAGCATGGTTTTCTGCGCGGCGAAAAACCGTCCGCCACGCCGCTCACCGGCCGCTTTCTCGTCGCGCGCGGCGAGGCCGACGCGCCCGACATTGACGGGCGGGTCTTCATTCGCGGCCGTGCGCCTGTTGGCGAATTTGCCAGAGTCAAAATCATCGGCCATACCGATTACGATTTGATTGCCCAACCCGTCTAGCCGGTAGTGTCTTAAATTGGTTTGGTGTACACGCTTTAGCGTGCTCCGGAGCAGCCTGGAGACTGGACGGCGAAAAACCGTCCGCCACGCCGCTCACCGGCCGCTTTCTCGTCGCGCGCGCGGCGAGGCCGACGCGCCCAACTTGACGGGCGGGTCTTCATTCGTGGCCGTGCGCCGGTTGGCGAATTTGCCAGGGTCAAAATCATCGGCCATACCGATTACGATTTGATTGCCCAACCCGTCTAGTCGGTAGTGTCTTAAATTGGTTTGGTGTACACGCTTTAGCGTGCTCCGGAGCAGCCTGGAGACTGGACGGCGAACCCGGTACACCCTGAAGGGTGGACACCAAACGCATTAAGGACCACTACCGTGCAGTTCCTTCCCTTGACGGACGATTTCGCCAACGCGATAGTTGCTGGATGGAGGCGCCATGGACGTTTTTTGGTGGAAGCAGGTTCTTCGACGGCTTTGTATCTTCCGTGACGGCCATTATTGGCAGGACTCTGGGCCATTGGTTCGGCGAGTGGATCAACGATCCAATTCTGGGACCGATCACCACGGCTGATTTATTCGTCGCCGCGATTCCCATTATTCTGGCGCTGGCAGTGGACATCCTGCTTGTCCTTATCTTTCGCCGCAAAGCCCGCAGCGCGCCCACTCCGTCCCGCTGGCACATTCTTCTGCGCGGCGGCGTGCGTGGACCCGTCTATTTATTTGTTTGGCTTGCCGCCATTTACTTCAGTTTGACGCCGCTCCTGTTGAAGTGCTGGCCCAACTCGCGACCGGCCATCAATGACATTTTCACCGTCGCCTTCCTGGTTGCGCTGCTGTGGTTGAGCGGCAAATTGACCCATATTGCCAAAACTCAATTGAACAATTGGGCGGCAAAAATACCATCTCGTCCTGCCAAATTTGCCGTGCCATTGGTTGGACGAAGTCTGCGCGCCATCGCTCCGGCCATCATCATTATCTCTGCCTGGCCGATGCTCGGACTGTCGCGACGCTGTCCCACCGCCTTCTGGTACTTCAGCGGTATCTTAATTATCGGTGTCATTGCCTGGATCCTCACACAGGCTGTTGAAGTGGCCGAGAGGGCGCTGCTCGCTCAATACGATATCGGCCTTGCCGACAACCTTCAGGCGCGCAAGATTTATACACAGACCCACCTCCTCTCCAGGACGAGTGAAGTCACCATTGCCGTTTTGGCCATGGCGTCCATTCTCATGCTCTTCCCGCCGGTCCGGCACGTTGGCGCGAGCGTGCTGGCATCGGCCGGCATTATGGGCGTCGTCGCCGGCATCGCCGCGCAAAAGACCCTGGCTAATTTCATCGCCGGTTTTCAAATCGCCCTCGCCCAGCCTTTTCGCCACGACGACGTCGTCATCGTTGAGTCTGAGTGGGGCCGAATTGAGGAAATTACCCTGACCTACGTCGTCGTTCGTATCTGGGATGAACGCCGCATGGTGCTACCTTTGACCTATTTTATCGAGCAACCATTTCAAAATTGGACCCGCCACACTTCCACCCTGATGGGCTCAATTTTTTTCTGGGTGGATTACGCCTTTCCCGTGGAAGAAGGTCGAAACGCCCTTAAGGAAATCGTCGAGAAACATCCTCTTTGGGACAAACGCTTCTGGAACCTGCAAGTCACTGACTGCGACGAAAAAACCATGAAACTGCGTGTCCTGGCCACCGCCGCAGATGCTGGAAAAGCGTGGGACTTGCGTTGCGCAATCCGCGAGCAATTCATTGCTTTCATCCAAAAGAGCCATCCCAAATGCCTCCCTCGAGTGCGCGCGGAAATTGATAACAGAATTCATCACCCTCACGGGGACAATGACCGCGAGCCTGGCGCGATTCCGCGACGGTTGTAATCCAACACGGCGCATCTTGACACTGTTCCTGGTAGGGACGCTGCGCTGCGGCGTCCAGCGCCGCGTGCAGCGGCGCAACAAGTGGAATCGGACGTCCTTCCACCTATGTTCCGCCCGCTCATCTGCGCGGGCGGGGACATCGCAGCGCGATGTCCCTACCACCAAGCGACCTCAAGAACAGTGTTTGGATTCGCCCATCGAATATTTCCCCTGCTCATCCTTCTCGACTTTTTAACGTCCGCAGCCAAAAATGCTGCAATAAATGATTCATCCCACGGCCATCGTTCATCCAAAGGCCAAATTGGATTCCACGGTCCGCGTTGGGCCATACGCGGTCATAGATGAAGGCGTTGAGCTTGGCGCGAACTGTCTTGTTGGACCTCACGTCTATTTGACCGGCCAGACAAAAATCGGCGCCGCAAATGCCTTCCATGCCGGTTGCGTGATCGGCGACGCGCCCCAGGATCTGAAATATAAAAACGAACCCACCGGCTTGCGCATTGGCGATAATAACGTTTTTCGCGAGCACGTGACCGTGCATCGTTCCGCCAAAACGTCCGACGTAACCATGATTGGCTCGCGAAATTTCTTCATGCAGCATTCGCACGTCGCGCACAACTGCGTTATTGGAGACGACGCGATCATTGCCGGCGGCGCATTGCTGGCGGGGCACGTGGTGGTCCAGGACCGCGTGTTTATTTCCGGGAACTGCCTCGTTCACCAGTTTTGCCGGGTTGGGAAGCTGGCGATGATGCAGGGCGGCTCGGCCATCAGCAAAGATTTGCCTCCATTTTGCGTCGCATTGCAAGGCAATGAGATGTGCGGGCTCAACGTCGTTGGCCTGCGCCGGGCTGGATTCTCGACCGAAGAGCGGTTTGAATTGAAGCAGCTTTACAAAGCCCTTTTTCGAAGCGGGAAAAATTTTCGGGAGGCGCTGGCCGCCGCCCAAAAAACTTTTTCCAGCGAGCCCGCGGGGATTCTGCTAGATTTTCTCGCGGAGGCCAAACGCGGCGTGGTGACCGACATTGGCAAGGCGCGCGGTGAAAACGATGCCGGCAACGAATAGTCAACCCTCCAAAACTATGTATAAAATCCTGGGAGCAGACGGGCGGCAATACGGACCTGTGAACGCGGACCAGTTGCGGCGGTGGATTGCCGAAGGCCGCGCAAACGCGTACACGCAGGTCCTGGCTGAAGGGGCGCCGGAATGGAAACCGCTCTGCGCGCTGCCTGAATTCGCCGCTCTCTTTCCAATGGCCGCGCCGCCCGCGTTTACGCGGGCAATGGGCCGTCGCCGAACCAGCGCGTCGGCCGTCTGGGGATTAATCCTCGGAATTTTGTCCTTGTTTTGCTGTCTGTGCTGTTGCCTGAATATTCCATTGGGAGCCCTGGGTTTGATTTTTTCCCTGACAGGCCTGTCACAAATCAGTGACTTCCCGGAAACCTATGAAGGCCGGGCCATTGCCATTGCGGGAATAGTCGTTTCGGCCCTGGGGTTGCTGCTGGGTCTTTCGATTCTGATTGCCAATGCGGCAAATGGAAATTTTCACTACAATCACAGTTGGCAATTTCACAGGTTTTAGCCTTATGACCGCGCAATCCCAGCCAGTTCCGCCAAAAATTCAGCGACGACCCTCCCTCTCGCTCTTTGCCACGGCAACTCTCGTTTTGGCGGGGATTGGCGGCGCGGCCATTTTATTTTTCTTTGACCCGTCAAAGAGCCATTTTTATCCGGTTTGCCAGTTTCATTCATTGACGGGCCTTTATTGTCCGGGGTGTGGCGCGACGCGTGCCACCTATCAATTGTTGCACGGCAATGTCCTGGCGGCACTGCACGACAACGCTTTGTATGTCGTTTGCCTTGGGGCGCTGGCGGCGCGCGGCGTTTGGTTTTTGAACCGGCGGTTGCGCCGCCAGCCGGTCCGCTTTTTTATTCCGCCCGTTGCCCTGTGGATATTTATGGTCGTTGCATTGCTTTTTGTGGTTGTGCGGAATTTGCCGGGATTTTCGTTCCTGGCGCCACTTTGAATTTACGGCTTGGTGTCCACCCTTGAGGGTGTTCCGGCATGGGCGTCAAACGAACACCCTAAAGGTGGACACCAGGCCAATATGCATGGTCAAACTTGCTAGGTTCATGAGCATCACAATGAGAACGATTTTGAGAGACTTGGATTTTTGGCTTTTGCAGAATGGCCGGCTCGTGTTCAATTTTCCCCACTATGAGTCAAACCCATCCATTGACGACCACGGCATTTGACCTGCCGGGTTACCGCGTGACGAAATCCTTTGGCGTCGTGCGCGGCATTATCGTCCGGTCGCGCTCGGTCATTGGCAACTTTGGCGCCAGTATCCAGAGCATTTTCGGCGGCAATATCTCGCTCTATACGAGCCTTTGCGAACGCGCCCGCGAAGACACGTTTAACCTCATGCTCGCGCACGCCGGCGAACTCGGCGCCAACGCCGTCATCGGTGTGCGCTACGACGCCACCGAAATCGCGCCGGGCATTACCGAGGTCCTGTGCTACGGAACGGCCGTTTACGTCGAAGCGGCTTAAAGCTAAAAATCTCAAACCAGAAACATTCATTCACGATGGCCGGACACAGCAAATGGGCGAAGGTCAAGCACTTCAAGGGCGCGATTGACGCAAAACGTGGAAAAATCTTCTCGAAACTGGGGCGGGAAATCACCGTCGCCGCCAAATTGGCCGGGGGCGACCCGGACATGAATCCGCGTCTTCGGATGATTCTGCTCAAGTGCCGCGCCGCAAACATGCCGGCCGACAATATCGAGCGCGCCATTAAAAAGGGTGTTGGCGGGGGAGAAGACTCAAATTTCGAAGACCTGACGTATGAACTTTACGCGCCCCACGGCGTGGCGCTGCTGGTGGAAGTCAGCACCGACAACCGCAACCGGACGGCCTCTGACGTGCGCGCTATTGCCACCAAAAACAGCGGCTCAATCGCCACGCCCGGCTCCGTGAGCCGGCTGTTCCATCGCAAGGGCCAAATCATTGTTTCCAGGGAAAACGCCAATGAGGACAAACTGATGGAATTGGCCCTGGAAGCCGGCGCCGAGGATTTCAAAACCGACGCCCAGGGATTTGAAATTCTGACGGAACCGGCGACCTTTGAAGCCGTGCATAAGAAAATTGAAGCCGCCGGAATTAAATGCGACGCCGCCGGGATCACATCGTTGCCGGACATTACCGTGCCCTTGAACGGGGAGGCCGCGGCGCCGGTGAATAAACTCATTGACGCCCTCGAAGATCACGACGACGTCAAGGAGGTCTTTTCCAACGCGGAATTTCCGGACGAATGAACATGGCTTCGCTGAACTGTGAGTGTGACCGGCCAAAAGGAGCGACGTTTCTTCCCAGGCGATGAAGGCGTTGCGCGCTGACTCTTTTTCCGCGCGGCTGCTGCGGCGGTTGACCATCGCGATTATACGCCATCCGGGATGGTTCTTCTGGCCGCAGGTTGCCCTGGCCGTGGTCTCGGTCGTTATCACCGTCGGCTTCCTCAAATTTGACCCTGACCAATCGAATTTGGTTTCGCCAAAACTGGCGTATCAGCGGAATTTTTTACACCTCCTGCACGAATTTCCCGAACAAGGCAACGATTTGACGGTCGTGGTCCAAAGCGATAATCCGGAAAAGAACCGGCAATTTATCGAGCGTCTGGCCGCCAAAATGATCCCCGAGACAAATCTGTTTCAGGACGTTTTTTATGAGGCTTACCTGCCCGCCATGGGTACCAAGGCCTTGTTTTTCGCTCCCGACTCCGACCTGCGCGCGATTCAGCAAACGCTTCAAAACGACTTGCCGTTTATCATGCGATTTACGCAAACGTCCAACCTTTCGACTTTTTTTGAGGAAATAAACACGATGTTCCGGACGGCATCAGGCGGGACGAACGCCCAAAACGATTCACTGATTCAGTCACTGCCCTTGCTGACAGGTATTCTGGACCAGGCAACCACCAGTATGAACACTTCCGGCAAGCCGCCGTCCCCGGGGGCGGCTTCTTTGTTCAGCACCAATAATGCGTCGGACATATATGTCACTTTCCACGACAATCAGATTTTCGTGCTCACGACGCATGCGCCGGCCCCGGAATCGGCAGGCTCGCTTCCAACCATTTGGTCTGCGATCAGGGACTCTATTTCTCCGCCATCGGGCCCGGGCGGAGGAGACGTCACCGACGACGCCGTTGATCGTCTGCGCGTGTTAATTCACGAAACGCAGTTGGAAGTGCCGGGCCTCAATGTCGGCCTCACAGGCGGACCGGTGTTGGATTATGACCAAATGATCCAATCGCAAAAGGACACCACGGAGGCGAGCATTCTGTCGCTGATTTTGTGCAGCATCATCTTTATCTACGGCTACAACGAAACGGGGCGTCCGATCAAAGCGGCTTTTTGCCTCATTATTGGTTTGCTGTACACGCTGGCATTCGCAGCCTTGACGGTGGGGCATTTGAATGTTTTGACCATTACCTTCGTCCCGATGCTGATCGGCCTGGCTATCGATTTCGGCGTCCATCTCATCACCCGCTACGAAGAGGAACTCCGGCACGGCCGATTCAAAAGAACGTCGCTCAGAAAAGCCATCGTCTTTACCGGCCAGGGAATTTTTACGGGCGCGCTCACCACCGCCGGCGCGTTCATCGCCATGATTTTTACCAATTTTCGGGGCATTCAGGAAATGGGCATTATCTGCGGTGGCGGCCTGTTGCTGTGCTTTGTGGTCATGATGACGATGCTGCCGGTGCTGCTGCTGCGCGGCCGTCAAAACGTCATTGACCGCAAATTAAAAGAGGATATCACGCGCGCCCGCATAGAAAATCTCTGGCTGCAACGGCCCGCCTGGGTCCTGGGCATCACGCTGGTCCTCTGCGCGCTGGCCGCATACCAGATTGACAGCGGCAGAGTCAAATTTGATTACAACCTCATGCAGATGCAAAGCCCGAGGCTTTCTTCGGTTGTGTACGAGCAGGTGTTGTTCAATTCCAGCAAAAAGTCGCTGTTGTCGGCGGCATTTTTGGCCACAAACCTGAACCAGGCGATTGATCTCGAAAAAAGGATTTCGAACTTGTCCACCGGGGACGATATCGAGCCTCCGCTGGACGTGCTCGAAAATTTCATTGAATCCAACCAGGTCAAGAAGCTGCCATTAATCACTCGGATAAAAGAGACGGTCGGTTCTTTGGATTTCAGTCCGCCGGACACACGCCCGGTAGATCTGGATGACCTCAGCGCCACGCTCTATTCTCTTTCTGGTTACTGCGGCGACGCCCTGGCACAAATCGGAACAAACGATCCGGCGCTGTCGAGCCAATTGGTTTCGCTCCGCGCGTCCATCGAAAATTTTCGCAAGACCATGCTCGCCGGCGAAGCTCCCGAATTGGCCGCCCACGCGCGCCAGCTCTCGGCATTTCAACAGGCGTTCTTTAATGATATCCGCAGCACGTTTGAATCCTTCAAAAACCAAAATACCAGTTCTCCCATGACGATCGATGACCTGCCTGTCGCCTTGCGCGATCAATTCATTAGTCCCGACGGCCAGTTTCTGGTTGAAGTCTTTCCGAAAACAGACGTCTGGCAGCGCAAAAATCAGGAGGCATTTGTGACGCAGATGCAGGCGATTGATCGGAATGTAACCGGCATTCCCGTACAGCTATATGCGTACGAATCATTGCTGAAAAATAGCTACGTTCAGGCCGCGTGGTATGCCCTCATCGCCATCGCCATTTTGGTGTTCGCGCATTTTCGTAGCGTGCATGCCGTGGTGTTGGCGTTGCTGCCGGTCGCCATTGGCGGACTTTGGCTTTGCGGCCTGATGGGCTGGTTCGGCATTTCCTTTAACCTCGCCAATATTATGACCCTGCCCCTGGTCATTGGCATCGGCGTCACCAATGGCATTCAAATTCTCAACCGCTTTGCCGAGGAACGCACTCCTGGCATCCTCTCGCGCAGCACAGGCAAAGCAGTCCTGGTGTCGGGATTGACCGCGATTTCTGGTTTCGGCAGTCTCATCATCGCCCAACATCGGGGTATTCGCAGCCTGGGTGAAGTCATGGCAATGGGTATTGCATTGTGCATGATCGCTGCTTTGACATTTTTACCGGCGTTGCTCAATTTGCTCGGACGTTGGCGCCCCTTAATCAGGAAATGAATATCGTTAAAAAATTAAAAATAAAAAACCCAGCGCCGACAATCGCCGACACTGGGTCAGGAGGAACCGAGGTCAAAAACCTCATGGATAAACAGATTAATTGAACCCGCCCAAAAGTCAACATCAATGTTAAAAATCGCTCAATCCAGCCTAAAGACAGCGGGTAACGCATTATCATTAACGATAACGTTGGTCGCGCTTTTTTTCTCGATTTGTTCCCTTTTTGGCAGTGATTTCTCCGCTGGCCCGATATTTGATCAATTTCCATTGACGATTGGAACAGGCCAGCGGACCGAAATTGCCGGGCCCTTTTACTACAATGAGCAGAATGACTCAGAAAAAACGTGGGCGTTCCCGCCGTTTTTTTCGCGCTGGGAAGACCCGACGATCGACGCATCTGAGGACCAGTCCCTTTATCCGATTTTTTCCTACGTAAGATATGGGAACCAATACCGTGCGCAGTTTGTCGAATTGTTCAGTTGGGCAGGCGGCGAAAATCAGGGCAATGTCCATGCGCATCGCGTCATGGTGTTCCCGGTTTATTTTCGACAGCGTTCCTCGAACACCAACGACAACTACACGGCCGTGTTTCCCATCTACGGGCGCCTGAAAAACGTCCTCTTTCGGGACGAAATTTATTTCGTGATGTTTCCCGGGTATAGCAGAACGCGTTTGCGGGACGTGGTGAATTACAATTATTTCTATCCGTTTGTAAACACTCGCCACGGTAATGGATTGAGCGGCTGGCAATTCTGGCCGTTTTACGGAACCGAGCACAAGGTGCTGACCTTGGTCACCAATACGTGGGGCGTCGAAACCAACGCCGGCCACGACCAATCCTTTGTGATGTGGCCGGTTCATTTCAGGCAGAACAACGGCATTGGCACCGACGACCCGGAACGATTGCGCGCGAACCTGCCCTTCTATGCTTCCATCCGCTCGCCCAAACGCGATTCGACTTCCGTGCTCTGGCCTTTTTTCAACTTTATTAACGACCGCGACAGAAAATATCGGGAAATCCAAACTCCCTGGCCAATCATCGAATTCGCGCATGGCGAAGGAAAACATGCGACGCGTATTTTCCCCTTCTACAGCCTCGCCTATAACGATTCATTGCTGGATAAATTCTATCTCTGGCCTGTTTACAAATATGATTCGATTTATTCCCCGCCGCTGGACGAGCGCCGCGGGCGCGTTTTCTTTTTCCTGTACCAAAACACATCCGAGAAAAACACTGAGACCGGAAAGTTCAGGCGGCGCATAGACCTGTGGCCTTTCGCGCTTTATGCCCATGACTTCGACGGCAGTACGCGCCTCCAAATCCTGGCCTTGCTCGAAACCTTCACGCCGGACAGCCCCGGCATCAACCGCAATTGGTCGCCGCTCTGGTCCATTTGGCGTTCCGAAAACAATCCCTCAACAGGCGCCAACAGCCAGTCCTTCCTGTGGAATTTGTACCGGCGCGATGCTTCACCGGAAGCGAAGAAAATCTCCTGTCTCTTCGGGCTTTATCAGTATCAAGCCAATCCGGAAGGCAAGACAGTCCGATTGTTTTATATTCCAGTGGTCAAACAGCACACCGCAACGGCCATGAAATAGCAGAGCCCCGACCGCCGTGCCTTGGCTTTCCGAAGGCGGGTGAAAATTCGCCCAGGGAAACTTCGCGAATTGAACCCTGAACCGGGCTGATTGTTCGCCCCGTCAAACCATCGGACGATGATTCTCCCTCTCCCTTTGGGAGCCCTTTGGGAGAGGGCCGGGGTGAGAATTCGCCCAAGGAAAACTTCGCGCATTGAACCTCTGAACCGGGATAATTGTTCGCCGTGTCAAACCATCGGACGATGATTCTCCCTCTCCCAGCGGGAGAGGGATGGGGTGAGGGAGAATCGTTCGAATGAGAATGTTGCGGTTCATGGGGAGGGGGGTATCGTTCGAATGAAAGCAATCGAAAATTTCACCATTTACAATTTGCGCATCAAGCGTTAACGGTCTGTTGAACCATTAAGTCGTTGATTTTGAAGCATGTAACCTTAATTCGTTAACCCTTTTTCCACCTCATACCCCTCTTACTCACCGCGCCGACACTTTTCGGCAAGGGCAGTGATGGAAAGGGAGAATCGTTCGAGTGATAATGTTGCGGTTTATGGTGAGGGAGGGGGCCTTCGCGTCTTTGCGCCTTTGTTGTTCAAACCTCAAACCTCCAACCCGCAAAAAACAATTTCCACAAAATCCAACCAGAGGATATGCTGGAACTGATTGCATTTTAAATGTCCACGCTGAACGTCAATCTGGATTTGGTGAAGAAATACAACGTGCCCGGGCCGCGCTATACAAGCTATCCGCCGGCCACAAAATTCACGCACGCCCTCGCGTGGCCGGAACTTTTTGAGAAAATCGCGGTAAACAACCGCTCCGGCCGCGGACTCTCGCTTTATTTCCATATCCCGTTTTGCGAAACCCTTTGCTGGTTTTGCGGCTGTACAACCGTAATTACAAATAATCACGGGCAGGCAAAATCGTATTTGGACCACCTGGAAAAGGAAGTCACACGCATGGCCTTGCTGCTGGACCCGGGACGGGAAGTCGTTCAATTGCATTGGGGCGGCGGTTCGCCAACGTTTCTGCAGCCGGATGAAATCCGACGCCTCGGCGACATCATTCGCAATCGGTTTAACTTTTCCGGCGACGTCGAAGCCAGCGTGGAAATTGATCCGCGCCGGCTGACGCGCGACCACGTGGTTGCGTTGCGCGACGCGGGCTTCAATCGGGCATCCCTGGGTGTGCAGGATTTCGAGCCGCACGTGCAGGAAGCCATCCATCGTATCCAGCCCAGGGACATGACCCAACAGGCGCTGGATTGGGCGCGTGAAATGGGGTTCCGCTCGGTGAATTTCGACCTGATTTACGGTCTTCCCCATCAAACGGTCAAATCGTTCAGCCGGACATTGGAGGCAGTCATGGAAATGGCGCCGGACCGGCTGGCCGTTTTCAGCTACGCGCACGTGCCGTGGATCAAACCGGCGCAAAAAAATTTGGAACAAAAGGTCCTGCCAACGCCGGAAACGAAACTGGAATTGCTGAAGATCGTGATCGAACGGCTGACCGAAGGCAGGCGTTATGTCTATATCGGAATGGACCATTTTGCGCGCCCCACCGATGAGCTGGTCACAGCCCAACGCAACAAGACCCTGCAACGGAATTTCCAGGGGTACAGCACGCGCGGAAACGCGGACATTTATGCGTTCGGCATGAGCGCAATTTCGCAAACACCGGATATATACTGGCAAAATGAAAAGGAATTGTCCGCTTACTATGCCGCGCTGGACTCGGGCAACGCCCCTTTCCCGCGGAGCTATATTCTGACGGATGAAGATAAAATCAGGCGTGAAACAATCATGCGAGTCATGTGCAATCTCTCGCTGGATTTCGCGGCCATGTCCCGCGAGCTGGGCATTGCGTTTGAAGAACACTTTGCCGATGAATTGGATGCCCTTGCGCCGTTCGAGGAGGACGGATTGGTCCGCCGCTTTGCCGGCGGCCTGGAGGTAACAGAAACCGGCCGGCTGTTTATCCGGAACATCGCAATGTGTTTCGATAATACACTGGCGCCCCAGGGAGAACGCCGCTTTTCAAAGACGATCTAGTTGTGTTCGGTGTACACGCTTTAGCGTGCTCCCCGGATATCAGTGGTGCCACCTTCATTCGATTTTGGGCGTTCGATGTTCGATGTTCGATGTTTTGGGACTGCCTGAACCCTGTTTCGAGCCCTATTGACCTTCACGCCGTCCCCTGCTATTATTGCTTCGTGAATCGCAACTTAAACCTGAATCTGCTGCTACTGCGTCGCATGGCGGTCGGGTTCTGATTTGCATTCAACGTTTTATCAAACCCCATCGCCAACCCGGCGATGGGGTTTTTGTTTTCATGTAGCACGAGAGCAAAAGCGCCATCGCCATAACTGAAAGAAACATGCAACAAGAACCGTCGAAAAAGTATCGTCCGTTTCCGCAAGTGCCATTGCCGGACCGCCAATGGCCCGCTCGCACCCTCACGCGCGCGCCCATCTGGTGCAGCGTGGATTTGCGCGACGGAAACCAGGCGCTTGCCGTGCCCATGAACGTTTCACAAAAACTCGACCTGTTCCAGACACTCGTCAAAATCGGGTTCAAGGAAATTGAAGTCGGATTTCCCTCCGCCTCAAATACCGAGTTCACATTCAACCGCGGGCTCATCGAGGAAAATCGCGCGCCCGCCCACGTCTGGCTCCAATGCCTCGTGCAGGCGCGCGAGGATTTGATCGAGCGGACCGTGGAATCGCTCATCGGCGCGAAAAAAGCGATCATTCACTTATATAACTCCACCTCGCCGGCGCAACGGCGGGTCGTATTCGGGAAATCGAAGGAGGAAATCATTCAAGTGGCCGTGCGCGGAACGGCATGGATCAAGGAACGCGTCTCGCGCCTTAAAGGCACAGAAGTCATGTTCCAGTATTCACCCGAGAGCTTTTCCGGCACCGAAGTGGAATTTGCAAAGGACATTTCGGAAGCGGTCATCGATGTGTGGCAGCCCACGCCCGAGCGAAAGATGATTTTGAACCTCCCGGACACCGTGGAAGTGGCCATGCCCAACGTCTATGCCGACCAGATTGAATGGATGTGCCGCAACATCAAAAAGCGCGATTCAGTCATTATTAGCCTGCACACACACAATGACCGCAGCACCGGCGTGGCAGCCACGGAATTGGGGTTGCTCGCGGGCGCTGAACGCGTGGAAGGCACGCTCTTCGGCAACGGCGAACGCACCGGCAATTTGGACATCGTTACAGTCGCGCTCAACCTCTACATGCACGGCATTGATCCGGGCCTGAATCTTTCGAATTTAAATTCGATCGTTGAGGTCTACGAACGCTGCACCGGCATGATTGTCCCGCCGCGCCATCCGTACGCCGGGGAGCTGGTGTTTACCGCATTCAGCGGGTCGCACCAGGACGCCATCCGCAAGGGGTTGGCCGAATGGAAACAGCGCGGGCAGGCGCATTGGGACGTGCCCTATCTCACCATCGACCCGGCCGACATCGGACGTGAGTATCGCGAAGTCATCCGCGTTAATTCCCAGAGCGGCAAAGGCGGCGTGGCCTATCTTCTGGAAAGCGAATTTGGCATCGAACTGCCCAAAGAAATGCAGCGCGAATTTGGACCCATAGCCAATGACGCCGTGGACCGGCTCGGACGCGAGGTCCTGGGCGCTGAACTGAAGCAAATGTTTTGGAAAGAATACGTGGAACGGGATTCACCGTGGCAGTTAAAATCGTTTGCCACGGAGAGCAAAAATGGGGTGGTCAAATGCCGCGCCGCGTTGACTCGCGCCGGCGCGCCCGTTGAAATTTCCGGCGAAGGCAACGGCCCATTGGCCGCCCTCGTTCACGGCCTGGGCACAACCGGCGCGCGCTTCGAAATCTTGAACTACAGTGAACACGCCCTTAGCTCCGGCGAAGAAGCCGCGGCCATAGCCTATATCCAAATTAAAACCCCCGATGGCCAGGCCCGCTGGGGCGCTGGGGTGGATACCAACATCGAATTGGCCAGCGTGCGTGCAGTGCTGAGCGCGCTAAACCGGATTGGTGGATAAATGGATTGATGGATTATTGGATTGATGGGAATCCCGTTTCACATTTTTTGGGTGTACGAAATGAAACGGCGAAACGGGAGGGATTTGAGTGAGGAAAATGTGTTTTTAATGGGGATTTTGAAGGTTTTGGCGAAGGCGAGAGGAAACGGCATGGAGAGCCTGAGTGAATAAGGCAGGTCAGCCCGATTGAGACCCGCGGAAGGCTCACCTGAAGCGATCCAGCAGCCAACGGGCGGCTCTTCGCGCACGACAACCCACCGTTTCCAGGTCCCTGGCCATTTTTCCCAAAATCGCCAATATAAACGTACTTTTTCGCAAAAATCCCGTTCGTTTCCCTTTTGCAATCCCCATATCCAAAAAATGTGCGCGAGTCTTAGTTAGGGCCTCCCAGTGGCCTCATCCTTTTTCCTTTTTCCTTTTTAATTCTTTCCCTATCCTCCCGTGAACGCGACGACGTCGCGAGTCATCATGAACATTCGGCACACGCAATTCCTGGCCGCCCTGGCGGTATCATTCCTTATCGCCGGTTGCGGCAAATCTTCATCCACTTCGCCCGCGCCGGGCGGTGGCTCTGATATCATCAAAGTGGGAGAGTACGCTTCTCTTACCGGCAAAGAAGCGGGATTTGGCCAGTCTTCACACGACGGCACCGTGCTGGCGGTGGATGACCTGAACGCGGCCGGCGGTGTCCTGGGCAAAAAAATCCAGCTCATTACTGAAGACGACCAGTCGCAAGCCGGGCAGCCGTCCATCGACGTTCGCAAATTGATTTCAGACGATGGCGTCGTGGCGGTTTTGGGCGAAGTGGCTTCGTCCCGGTCGATGGAAGCCGCGCCCATCTGCCAGGAGAACCAGATCCCGATGATTTCACCTTCTTCGACCAACCCGAAAGTGACGGAGACGGGCGATTACATCTTTCGCGTCTGTTTCATTGATCCGTTTCAAGGGACGGTGATGGCGAATTTTGCGACCAAAACGCTGAAATTGAAAACCGCGGCGGTGTTTACGGATGTGACCAGCGATTACAGCATGGGGTTGGCAAAATTTTTCAAGGACAGCTTCACGGCCAATGGCGGAAAAATCGTCGCCGACGAGAAGTACAACGGAGGCGACAAAGATTTCAGCGCGCAATTGACAGCGATCAAAGCCGCAAATCCCGACGGCATTTTTATTCCCGGTTATTATACGGAAGTAGGGTTGATTGCGATACAGGCCCGGCAATTGGGTCTGAATATCCCTTTGTTTGGCGGCGACGGCTGGGAGGGCGCGCCCTTGATACCGATTGGCGGCGCGGCGCTGGAAGGCACGTATTTTTCCACGCATTTCACGCCGGAGGACACGACGCCGGTCGTGCAGGATTTTGTGAAGAAATATGAGGCCCGTTATAATGCCACGCCCGACGCCATGGCCGCACTGGGGTACGATTCGCTCATGATTCTGGCAGATGCCATGAAGCGCGCCGGAACAACTTCCGGCCCGGCTGTCCGCGATGCCCTGGCCGCCACGAAGGATTTTCCGGGCATTACGGGTAAAATCACCATCGACAAGGACCGGAACGCATCAAAGCCGGCAGTGATTTTGGAAGTCAAAAACGGGAAGTATAATTACGTGCAGACGATTGCGCCGTGAGCATGTGGTGGAACACGCCGCGCTGCGCCGTGTAGCGCCGCGTGCAGCGGCGCAACCAGCGTGTACGCGGTCCCTTAGGTTGCCGAACCCTTGGATTGGCGCAAAAGCTTGTCCGGGTTCAAATTGTGAATGACCTTAAGAAAGGGAAAATATGAAAAACAAAATGTATTTCTGGCCTTCGCCTTTGGCTTTCTGATTTGGTTCGTTTTAAGCTTAATCTTTGGGCAGACTAAATCGTGTCGGCTGTATTTGTCTCTAACGACTTGTGCATTTTTGTTTTGGTGGCTTGTTCGTAAGGTTCCACAAAAACCAAATTAGGACACTGCCAGAAACATGACTGTATTGGCCGATTTTGATATTACGCTCCGATTGCCAACGTTTCCCCAATTATTCATTGGCGTCGGCGCAATTGTTTTCGCGCTCATCGCCACATTTCTAATCGTAAGAAAGCTCAGGTAATTTCAAATAAAGGCGCCGGCCTTCCCAATACCTTGCGGTTTTGGGGCAAAGTCTTTATTTTCGTGTCCGTGTGAAGGGTGCTTGAACTCGCTTCTCGTGTGTAGCCTGAAACCTATTGCCTGCCCGCGGCCGCGGGATTGAGCCTTTTCGCAATTGAAAATTGAAAAACTCTTGCGTAAATCGCAAATCGTAAATCGTAAATTTAAACGGTGACTGAATTTCTCCAACAACTCATCAACGGCCTCGCCTTTGGTTCCATCCTGGCGCTCATTGCCCTTGGGTACACGATGGTTTACGGCATTCTTCGCTTCATTAATTTTGCGCACGGGGACGTTTTCATGATTGGGGCCTTCGCGGGATATTATCTGACGCCCAGGGTCGCCGCCTTTCTGCCTGCCCCCTCGATTTGGAGCGGAATAGTGGTGATGGCCGGTTCGATGGTGATTTGCGCCGCGCTGGGAATTCTGATTGAGCGATTCGCGTATCGCCCTCTGCGCCGGAGTTCCAAGCTCGCGGTCCTCATCACTTCCATTGGCATCTCTCTGTTTCTGGAATATGGCGGACAATTCGTCTTCGGCGCGGCGCCCAGGCCATTTCCCGCCCTGATTCCAAACTATCAAATCCCCAAATTGGGCGGCTTAAGCGTAACCAGCGATCAAGTCATCGTGCTGGCGGTCACGCTGGTGTTGCTTGCCATTCTGAGGTTCATCGTGCTGAAGACAAAAATCGGCATGGCGATGCGCGCGCTGGCGTTTAATCCGGAAGGAGCGGCGCTCATGGGCGTCAATACCAACGTTATCATTTCGTTCACCTTCGGCCTTGGCTCGGCGCTGGCCGCGGCGGCGGGTATTCTGTTTGCGCTTCTTTATCCGGCGGTGGACCCGCTTATGGGCATTATGCCGGGACTCAAAGCCTTCTGCGCCGCCGTCCTGGGCGGCATCGGCAATCTTCCAGGGGCAGCCCTGGGCGGACTCATCATTGGAACCGTTGAAACCTTTGTGGCCGCCTATATCTCCTCGACCTACCGCAACGCCATCGCCTTCGCCGTCCTGATTGTCATTCTGCTCATCAAACCCTCCGGCCTGCTCGGCAAAAAGGACGTTGAAAAAGTATGAGGGTGAAACAACTTTCTCTCTCCGCCATCGAACGTGCCGGCGATTCCCCAAAAACCACCCTTCTGGCTGCTCTCGTCCTCTGCTTCCTGATTTCACTTCTTGAACAACATAACCAGTCTTATTGGCTGTATGTTTCCTACGACATCGGCGTCAACATCATCCTCGCCGTCAGCTTGAATCTCATCAACGGCTATACCGGCCAATTTTCCCTGGGACACGCCGGCTTCATGGGGATTGGCGCTTACACTGCGGCGGTCATCACCAATCAATTTTCAAACCTGCATCCGGTGCTTAACGTCGGCGTTTTTATCCTTGCACTCATTGCCGGCGGATTGCTCGCCGCCCTGGCCGGGCTCATTGTGGGCATCCCGACCCTTCGATTGCGCGGCGATTACCTGGCCATCCTCACCCTCGGATTCGGCGAAATCATCTGCGTCGTGCTTCAAAACATGGATGCCGTGGGCGGCGCGCGCGGGTACGCGGTATATCACAACTGGACAAACATTTTTTGGGCTTTTGGAACGGGCGCCGTTGCCATTTATATCATCGTTGCCCTCGTGCACTCGACCTTTGGACGCGGCTTTATCGCGGTACAGGACGATGAAATCGCCGCCGCCGCGGTAGGCATCAATCCCGTCAAATACAAAGTCACCGCCTTCGTGATTGGCGCATTTTTCGCGGGGATTGCGGGTGGCCTTTACGCGCATTCCAAGGGATATCTGACGCCGGACGGTTTTGGTTATATGAAATCCGTGGAAATTGTCGTCATGGTCATACTGGGCGGCATGGGCAACACCCCCGGCGTTGTCTTAGCCGCAATCCTCCTGACATTGCTTTCAGAGGGCCTGCGGTCCTTGCAAGACATCGAGCACATCCCCGGCATTTCCACCGAATTCCCGCTCAGCTGGATTAGTGGGATACGCATGGTTATTTATTCGCTGTTGTTGGTCGTGCTGATGCTCACACGGCCCAAAGGGCTGTTTTCCATGAAGAAGTAAAAAGGAAAAAGGAAAAAGTTGAACCGAAACATGAATCATTGGCACATCGAAACATTTGCAATAGCGCAGCCGACTATGTCGCCCCTACGGGGTTCTTCGTGTTTTTTCGGTCGTTTACTACAGATACGTCGCCCCTACGGCGTTTCAGCAGCAAATACTTTTTCCTTTTTCCTTTTTCCTTTTTAATTTTGATGTTACTGCGCCTGGAAAAAACAACGATTCGATTTGGCGGTCTGACCGCCGTTTCCTCGTTCGATCTCGATATCGACTCGAATGAACTGGTCGGGCTCATCGGCCCAAACGGCGCGGGGAAAACTACCGTCTTCAATCTCATTACGGGCGTGTACCAACCGACGAGCGGGGAAATCTTCTTCAAAGGCCAATCGCTTGCAGGCTGCAAGCCGCATCAAATCACCTCCTGCGGCATCGCGCGGACGTTTCAAAATATCCGGCTTTTTCCCTCCTTCACGGTGTTTGACAATGTGCGCGCCGCATTTCACCTGCATTTGCGGGGCGACGCGCGCCACGCGCTTTGGCGCGGCAAAGGGTATTTCGCTGAGGAAGAGGAGATTGCGTCTTGCGTTTTTGAACTGCTGGAAATTTTTCATCTCGGAAAATTCCGCGACGCCATGGCCACCAGCCTCAGTTACGGCGACCAGCGCCGGCTGGAAATCGTGCGGGCGCTGGCGACGCGGCCCAAATTGCTGCTGCTGGATGAGCCGGCCGCCGGAATGAATCCCAACGAAAAAGTTGAATTGATGCGCCTGATTCAATTCATCAAGGACCGTTTCCAAATTTCGATCCTCCTGGTCGAGCATGACATGCAGGTCGTCATGGGAATCTGCACGCGTATTGCCGTCCTAGATTACGGAGTAAAAATTGCCGAAGGCGCGCCGGCGGAAATCCGCTCAAACCCGAAAGTCATCGAAGCCTACCTCGGAGAAGAATCAAAGGCGCCCAATGCTGGAAATTAAAAATCTTGTCGTCCAGTACGGCGCCATTGCCGCGCTGCACGGTATTTCGCTGTCGGTGCCCGACGGGCAAATCGTCACGCTGATTGGCGCAAATGGCGCCGGCAAAACCACGACGCTCAAAACCATTTCCGGCCTCGTCAAGCCCGCTTCGGGCCAAATCCTGTACGGGAGCGATGATATCGCCGGCCTCGCGCCCCACCGCATCGTCGCGCGGGGCGTGTCACAGTCGCCTGAAGGACGGATGATTTTTGCCAACCTGACCGTTCACGAAAACCTGCAACTGGGCGCTTACCTGCAAAAGAACCGCGAGACAGTCCGGCGCGAACTTGAGCGTGTGTTTATTTTATTTCCGCGGCTGAAGGAAAGAGAAAAGCAGGTCGCCGGGACCTTGAGCGGGGGCGAGCAGCAGATGCTGGCAATCGGGCGTGCCCTGATGAGCCGTCCGCGGCTGCTATTGCTGGACGAGCCGTCGCTGGGTCTTGCGCCGCTTCTGGTCAAAACCATTTTCGAGAAAATCGTGGAAATCAACCGCGAACAGCGCCTGACCATTTTGCTGGTGGAACAAAATGCGAACCTGGCGCTGGAGATTTCTCATTTTGGTTACGTGCTTGAAACCGGCAAAGTGGTCTTGCAAGGACCCTCCTGCGAATTGCGACAAAACCCGAAGGTCAAGAGCGCCTATCTGGGAGGGTGAGTCGAACCCGGTGGGTTTTTCATTCGGTGTTCAGCGTTCGATGTTCGATGTTCGATGTTTTTGGGCTCATTCACTGAACCCGAAACCTCGAACATCGAATGCCCTCTTCACTCCGCAATCCCGACCCCCAGACCGCGTGCCTGATACCGTTCCGCTGATGGCTGCCAGAAACGGTCGCTGTTAATGTCGCGGCTCGCGCTTTGCGGCGCCGGGCCGGTGACTTCATTAAAAAAGATATTCTCCGAGGCCACGAGCATCTGCTTGAGACCTTTTGGCAACGTCCGAAAATCCGGATACGTGCATACAATTGATTTTAACATTTTTGCCTTTCCACCCCAACGCTATGTTAGACGCGGGTACCCGGGGAAAAGATTCAAAAAAATTTATGAATTTTTGGAAAGGGTGCGCAATTACTGCGCAACTCACTGTCTCAGGAATTTTGCGACAGCCTCCGTCCTCGTGCGGACGCGCAGTTTTTCGTAGATGCGGCGGATATACGTGTGGACCGTTTCGTAACTGATTTGGAGTTTGTCGGCGATTTCCTTGTACATTAATCCGCGGCTCAACAGGTCGAGCACCTGCTGTTCGCGTTCGGACAGGTTTTCGGCGGGCTGCGCCGGGGCATTTTTTTGAAATGATTGCACCACTTTGCGCGCGATGTGCGCGGTCATGGGCGAGCCGCCGCGGAGGACGTCGCGAATTCCATCGAGCAATTCCGCGCTCGTCGTGCGCTTGAGGAGATAGCCGCTCGCTCCCGCAGCCAGCGCTTCGAAAATATTGTCCGTATCCTCATAGACCGTGAGCATGATCATTTGGATTTCGGGCAAAAGCTTCTTCAATTGGCGGACGCATTCGACGCCGTTCATGCCGGGCAGATTGATGTCCATCAACACGACGTCCGGTTTTGCAGAGGGCAAATCCTTGAGAGCATCCTCGGCGCTTGGATATTGGCTGACACAACGGAAACCGTCGGCCCGGTTCAGAACGCGCGCCAGTGTGCCGCGCAATTTTTCATTATCCTCGACTATGGAAACAGAAATCGACATCGCTCACGGGATACACGAAACGCGCGAGATTGTCAGGGCGAATCGTGATGCGTTGAAACGCTGAATCGTTAAAACGTTGAAACGGTCTGCGACGCAGGGCCTTATTGACCTGTGCGGTTTCACTGGTATGAACACGAGCGGCGACAAACGCCACGACTGCCAAACGACGTACGGCGGCAATCCGTTTTAACGTTTCAACCTTTTAACGTTTCAACGCCCATCAACGGCACTGTCAACTGCACCAGCGTCCCGCCGTGTGCGCCGGCTGAAACTGAAAAATCGCCGCCAATATCTTCCATGCGTTTTTTCATGTTGCGCAATCCATTTCGATTTGTGACGGCCTGTGTGCTCAGGCCGCGGCCGTTGTCCTCAACCTGAAGCAGAAATTGTTTTGGGCGAAGGGCCAGGCGCACCCAAACTTCGTGGGCGTGCGCATGCTTGACGACATTATGAACGGCTTCCTTGAATGCCAGGAAGACATTGTGGCGGACTTCCGGCGGAATGGCGGCAGAGGGCAATTGTGCCGGGACATCCACACGGCACGGAAGATTCGCCAGCGCCAGATATTCCTGCGCGTATTTGCACACGTAATTTGCCAGACCCTCCAGCGTGTCGTTGGATGGATTGACGGCCCACACAATTTCATCCAGCGAGCGGGTTGTCTCGCGGGCCGTTTGGGAAATTTGCCGCGTGTGCGCCTCGACTTCGTCGGGCAGGTGTTTGTCGGCCTCGGCCATCTCGCCCAGGAGTGCCACTTGTGTCAGGTTTGCGCCCAATTGATCGTGCAGGTCGCGGGCGATGCGCGCGCGTTCGTGTTCGAGCGCTTCCCGCTGTTTCATCAATTGGACCTGGCGATGGAGCTTTTGTGTGGAAAGATAACGGACAACTCCTACAATCGCGCCCAGAACAATCAGGATTGTTGTGACGCGGAAAGTGTCGGTCTGCCAGAATTGCGGGAGCACCGTCACGTCCAGGAAGGCGCCGGTCCCATTCCAGTTTCCGTCTTCGTTGCAGGCAACGACATTAAACTTGTAATGGCCCGGAGGCAAAGCGGGGTAGTGAGCCACCCGCAAATCCCCGGCCTCGGTCCATTCCGTTTCATGTCCCTCCAGCCGATATCGAAAGCGCACCGCCTGCGGGTCCGAAAAATTCAGGGCAGTATAGTCAATGTCGAGCTGCTCGTTGCCCGGCGGAATGGTGACGGACGAACTCCACGCGGAATTTAATGGATTTGTATTTTGTTCCTGTCCGTCTACTTGAGCAAATTCAATGAGGACCTGTGGGGGACGAAGGTCCGGTTTGATATTTGCGGGATCCGTCCAAACCAGGCCATCAATGGTGGGAAACCACAATTTGCCGTCGCTGGAGCGCATGGCGCATGGCTGGGAGCCGCTGGAACATTCGCGCGTGGGCAGGCCATCGGCGCGGCCATAAACGTGGCAAAAAAGCGGCCCCGGCTCGTCGAATGATTTCAGCGCGATCCGCATCAGGCCGCGGTTCGAGCCAATCCATAAATAGCCGTCGTCATCGCCAATAATATAGCCGATGCTATTGCTGGCCAGGCCGTCGCCCATGGAAAAGCATTTCCATTTTCCATTTTCCAGCCGCGCCAGGCCGTGCGCCGAGGTACCCACCCACAGGGTGCCCTCACGGTCAACGTAAAGGCAGGAAATATCATCGCCGGGCAGGCCGTTTGTGATCCCATAAAAAGTAAATTTTTTGCCGTCGAATGAATTCAATCCCGAATCCTGGGTTCCAATCCATAAATTGCCCGCCGAGTCTTCGGTGATGGCGGAGACTGCGTTTCCCGAGAGGCCGTCCGCGGTGGTGAATAGTTTCCAGTTTTGCCCGTCCCTGCGTCCCAGGCCGTTCTGGCTTCCTGCCCAGAGCGTCCCGTCGCGGCTTTCAAAAAGCGCCAGAATATTCGCACCGAGAATGTCCGCTCCCGGCGCGTGAACAAATTCGCGTGATTGAAATAGAAAGAGACCCTCAGTGCTGGTTCCGGCCCAGACGTTTTGCCGGGCATCCACCAGCACGGCTGAGGCGCTCGAAATGTGTCCCAGGCGAAAATCATGGATGCCATTTGAATTCCAATACGACACACCCGCTGCATTATAAGCCGTCCACAATCCGCCCGCGGCATCCTGGGCGATAGACCGCACATTCCGCGGATGCAGCCCGGGAATGTTGTTGAATATTTTTCGTTTTATCCGGTCTATGCCGCCGCTGTCGGTTCCGGCCCATAGGCCGCCTTCGCTGTCCAGGCAAAGCGAAAGAATGCTATCCGACGAGAGCCCGTCGGCTGTGGTAATGCGCCGGTAGTGCCCATCGGCGTCGAACCAAAAAATGCCTTCACCCAGCGTCCCAACAATCAGATTTCCATTCTCGTCCTCGCAGCCGGCGTTGATAAAAGCATTTCCCCACGGCCATGGGCCGAAGTCTTTTTCAAGCCGGTTACCGGCGACTTTTTGGACCCTGCCCCTGAACAGTTGCCATTCACCGCCATCGCGCACAGGCAGCGTCAGATGCTGCTCGCGGAAGTATAACTGCAACGAACGGACCCCCGGATAATAGGTCATGCGCCCGTCGTGATATTGCGCGAATCCGAACTCGGCATAGAACGAGATGTCGTTTCCGGACTCGCTCGCAGCCGTCACCTTTCCGGCGCCGGCGGTTTCCTTTTCGAAACTCGTAATTTTCCCGTTTTGAATGACCGCCAGGCCGTCAGACTGGGTCCCTATCCAAAGGTTTGTCTGCTGGTCTTCGTACAGGAAAACGATCCGATCACTCTTAAGGCCCGGCGTATTCATCTCGTCGAACAACGTGAACTTATTGCCGTCGAAGCGCACGAGGCCGTGAAGCGTCCCGATCCAAAGATATCCGCTCCTGGATTGCAGGAGGGAAACTCCCTCGTTGTCCGGCAAACCATTCTCCGCAGTCCAGGAATCCACGATAAAGGGCGAATCCGGCGCCGCGGCAAACAAGCGCGCGGCCGCGAACCACGCGCAGCAGAGCAGCAGCAATGAAGATGTCCGAAAAAGCGGCATTGGACATTTTTCAATCGCTTTAGCGTGAAAGTAAATGAAAAACCATCCGGCGTTTACAATTTGCGATAGATTCACGCCTCATAAGCACCCGGAAAACATCTCTGCCAATTTTAATCTTATTTTAATCTTAATTTTACAAAACAAATCTTGAAAGCTGGTGTCCAAACATCTTATACAATAGGCAGATGGAGCGGATGGACGCGGATGATTACAGGAACACCGCACAGACCTGTCGGGTACGCCCAACTTCTCCAGTTTGCAAACACTTCTTAATTTGTTAGAATAGGATGATATTATGAGTCTGGCTCCGTTCAGCAACCTCGCCTACATGGAGTTGCTTTATAGTCGTTATCGGCGTGATCCGCAATCGGTTCCCGCGGAGTGGCGTCGTTATTTTGCGGAAACCGTTGATGAAAAGAAAAATGGGCATGGGGAAGCCACGCCATCATTCGCGCCGCGAAGCATCTTTAATCCCGCAACCCTTGCGGCTCCCACGGAGTACCATCCGGACACTCGCGCCGTTGGCGTGCAGGAACGCCTGTACGAGATGATCCGCAATCATCGCGTGCGCGGGCACATGATCGCTGAGGTCGATCCGCTGGGGTCGCCTCGCCCGGTGCTCCCGGAACTGGAACTGGATTTTTACGGCTTTAACGAAAGCGAATTGGATTTACCCGTCAATTCCGCCACGCTGCCTTATAACACGCCTCTGCCTGTGCGGGAAATTTTCGAACGCCTGCGCAACACGTATTGCCGGTCCATCGGCGCCCAATTCATGCACATTGGCGATGCCGCCATCAGGCAATGGCTTCAACATCGCATGGAGATCACTCAAAACCACATTGATCTGTCGCGCGATGAACAAATCCGCATCCTGACGCGGCTTACCGACGCCGTTATCTTTGAAGAATTCCTCCGCAAAAAATTCCTCGGCGCAAAGACCTTTTCACTCGAAGGTTGTGAAACGCTGGTGCCATTGCTGGATTTGGCGGTTGAAAAAGCCGGGAGCCAGGACGTGCGCGATATTGTCATTGCCATGGCGCACCGCGGCCGGCTCAACGTGCTGGCCCATATCGCCGGCAAAGATTTCTCCCGCATCTTCCGGGAATTCAGCGACAAAGAGCCTGAAGAATGGGAAGGCCACGGCGATGTAAAGTATCACAAAGGGCACAGTGGCTATTGGACCAGGGCGGACGGCGAAAATATTCATATCTCCCTTTGTTTCAACCCCAGCCATTTGGAATACGTTAACCCGGTCGCCATGGGCCGCACACGCGCGCGCCAGGACCGGCACGGAGATTATGTGCGCCGCCAGGTGTTCTGCGTTCTGATTCACGGTGATGCCGCGTTTGCCGGCGAGGGCATTGTGCAGGAAACCCTGAACCTGAGTGAATTGGCCGGCTATACCGTCGGCGGAACATTGCACGTGGTTCTGAACAATCAAATTGGGTTTACCACCACGCCGGAAGAATACCGTTCAACCGGTTACGCCACCGGCATTGCCCGCATGCTGCAGTCGCCTGTATTTCACGTGAATGGGGAAGACCCGGAAGCCGTCGCGCAAGTCGTGAATCTCGCGCTGGATTTCCGCCAGGAATTTCAAAAGGACGTCTTTATTGACATGTACGGCTATCGCAGGCACGGGCATAACGAGACGGATGAGCCCACCTTTACCCAGCCGGTACTGTATCGCGCCATCAGCCAGCGCAAGAGCGTGCGCGAAAGCTATCTGGAGCATCTTCAAAAATTGCACGGCGTCTCCGCCGAGGAAGGCGAACAAATCTCCAGGGAACGGCACGAAAAACTGGAACGCGAACTGGCCGCCGCAAACCAAAACAACGGACACAACGGTCCCAAGAAAGGCGGTATCTGGAACGATTATATTGGCGGCCCCGAGCCGCGCGAAGAAATCGAAACCGGAATCACCCCCGACCGGGTTTCGACGTTGCTGCGGAAGCTCGCCGAGGTTCCACCCCATTTTCATCTGCACCCGAAATTAGCGCAAAACATGGAACGCCGCCGTGAAATGGCCGAAGGCAAACACCCATTGGATTGGGCGGCTGGCGAGGCGCTCGCCATGGCTTCGCTCGCTGAGGATGGCGCGCGCATCCGGTTGACGGGCCAGGATTGCGCCCGCGGCACCTTTAGCCATAGGCACGCCGTTTTATATGATTACGAAAACGGTTCGCCGTACAGTCCGCTTCAGCATTTGTCGGACAAGCAGGCGCCGGTTGAAATCGTCAACAGCCCGCTTTGCGAATCCGGCGCGCTGGGATTTGAATACGGCTACAGCCTTGATTTTCCCGAGGCGCTGATTTTGTGGGAGGCACAGTTCGGCGATTTCGTGAACGTGGCGCAGGTCATTTTGGACCAGTTTATTTCGAGCGCGGAGGACAAGTGGCGCCGTTTGTCAGCCCTGGTCATGCTGTTGCCGCACGGATTCGAGGGCATGGGCCCGGAACATTCGAGCGCGCGCATCGAGCGTTTTCTCACGCTCGCTGCCCAGGACAACATCCAAATCGCGCAGCCGACCACGCCCGCGCAGCTCTTTCATCTGCTGCGCCGCCAACAGCTCCGCAAATGGCGCAAGCCGCTTGTCATCTTCACGCCCAAAAGCCTGCTTCGCCATCCCAAAGTCGTTTCTCCAATGGCCGATTTTGTGAACGGCCATTTCCAAAAGTTCCTGCCGGACGACCTGCCGCCGCAAAACATCAGGCGCGTTTTGCTATGCACAGGAAAAATCTATTACGAATTGCTCGCTTACCGCGAACAGCACCAGCGCAACGACACTGCCATCATCCGCATCGAACAGATCTATCCGTTGCGTGATGAATTGCTTGAGCAGTTATTGAAGCCTTATGCGGACAACACCCCGGTTTTATGGGTGCAGGAAGAGCCGTTCAACATGGGCGCCTGGCGTTATCTGCACGAAAAATTTGGAAAACATCTCTTTGGCCGCCTGCCGCTCGCGCCCATTAGCCGTCATGAATCCGCCAGCCCGGCCACCGGCTCATCCCACGCCCATAAATTGGAGCAACGGCAGTTGATTGAGCGCGCCTTTGGCGACAGCGAAAAAAACGCGGCGCCGAAGGATAAGTAAACCAAAATGAGAGCGTTTTTCAACGGGCTGGTTTTGGGGATTATTTTCGGCGCCGTGGCTTATTGGTATGTCCAAAAGAAGGCGACGGAACATCCCGAAGCGCAACAGCGCTACGAAGAGGCTGCGTCTGAAACCGCCACCAACGTCTCGACCACCGCCCACAGTCTATCCGATGCATTGCGCGCCAAGCTGGAGACGCTCGATTTAAATACCGGCCAAATCAAAGATGAACTCGCCCATACCGGCGAGATCGTCCGCCACAAGGCCTATGACATCGGTCAGGCTGCTGTTAATGGCGCCTCAGATGCCCGGGCTGTGGCCGAAATCAAGGCCAAATACGCCAGGGACCCTTCGCTGTCCGTCTGGAAAATCTCCGTCAGTTGCAACCAGGGCCATGTTAAACTTTCGGGCACGGTGTCGTCCCCGGAGGATATTGGCAAAGCCATATCGCTGGCCCTCGAGGCCGGCGGCGTTCGCGACGTGACGTCTACGATCAAGGTCCAATAAAATCAATAATCCCATGCCCATCGAACTAACCATCCCCAGTGTCGGCGAATCCATTACCGAAGTCCAAATTGCTGAGTGGCTCAAAGCCGACGGCGATACCGTCAAGAAAGACGAAAACGTTGCCGTCATTGACTCGGAAAAAACCACGTTCGAATTGCCCGCGCCCCAGGACGGAAAACTGAAAATTTTGCGCCAGGCCGGCGAAACCATCCAGGTCGGCGGCGTCGTCGGCCAGATCGAAGGCAACGGCGAACCCGCAAAAGCCGAATCCGCCGCAAAGAAAACTAAAGAACCGGAAAAAGCGCCCGCACCCGCGCCGAAAAAAGAAGCGGCCAAACCGGTTGAAGAAAAACCGAAGGCCGAAGCCAAAGTGGTTGAAAAACCAGCTCCATCCCCGGCCCCGGCCCCGAAACCCGCCGCTCCTGCTCCAAAATCGCCGTCTGTGCCCGGTCGCGAGCAGGAAGTCGTGCCCATGACCATGTTGCGCAAGACCGCGGCCAAACGGCTGGCCGAAGCCAAGCAGCAAATGGCCATGCTCACCACGTTTAATGAAACCGATGTGAGCGCAATCCAGGCCCTCCGCGCGGCGCACCAGGAAAGTTTCGAGAAACGTTATCAGGTCAAACTCGGTTTCATGTCGTTCTTCGTGAAAGCCGTGATTGACGGCTTGAAACAATTTCCACAGCTCAACGCCGAAATCCGTGACACCGATATCGTTTATCACAATTATTTCGACATCGGCGTGGCCATTGCCAGCGAGCGCGGCCTGGTTGTGCCGGTTTTGCGGAACGCGGAGCGCCTGAGTTTTGCCGACATCGAAAGGGCGATTTCGGATTACGCCAAGCGCGCCCGGGAAGGAAAATTGAAGCCGGACGAACTCGATGGCGGCACGTTTACCATCACCAATGGCGGCGTGTTCGGTTCACTGCTTTCGACACCCATCATCAATCCTCCGCAAACCGGGATTTTGGGCATGCACTCCATCCAGGAGCGGCCGGTGGCCTTGAATGGCCAGGTTGTCATCCGCCCCATGATGTATATCGCGCTGACGTACGATCATCGCCTGGTGGATGGACGCGAAGCAGTCATGTTCCTGCGCCGCGTCAAAGAAGCCATTGAAAATCCCGCGAGAATGTTGATCGAAGTATAGGAGCGTTTTCGATGTGATTTGCGAACGTTGGCTTCACGTGGTGCGTGTTGCGTGTTGCGTCAAGTAAGACATGGCGAACAAAGCAGTACGCAACAAGGGCAACGTAGTCGCGAATCGCTTTTTCCTTTTTAACTTTGAATTGTTGTTATGGATCCGAAAGGTTTGATTTTTGACTGTGACGGGACGCTGGCGGACACGATGCCGCTGCATTGGCGGGCCTGGCAGGTGATTGCGCAGAAATATAAACTGCACTTTCCCGAAGACCGTTTTTATTCGCTCGGTGGCGTGCCGTCGAGGGACATTTTGAAAATGCTGGCGGAGGAACAGGACGTGACGCTGGACCACATCGCGGCCGGGCATGAAAAGGAGAACACTTATTTGCCTTATCTATCGCAAGTGCAACCGGTCCATGCGGTGGTGGAAATTGCGCGAGCGAATCATGGCAAAATTCCCATGGCTGTGGCCTCGGGCGGGACCCAGGTCATTATCACCCAGGTTTTGAAGCACCTGGACATTTTGCATTTGTTCGAAGCGGTGGTCACGAGCGAGATGGTAAAGAAGCAGAAGCCGGCGCCGGACATTTTCCTGGAGGCGGCCCGGCGCATTGGAGTGGAACCGCAATTTTGCCGGGCCTATGAGGACACGGATTTGGGCCTGCAGGCCATCCGCTCCGCTGGTATGGAAGCGGTGGATGTCAGGGAACTAGCCAGGTAGAAAACGTCGAACATCGAACATCCAACATCGAACGCCGAAGGAAAGTCGCGAAGCATCCTTTCGATGTTGGGCGTTCAAGGTTCGATGTTCTAAGGCATCAATCCTTTAGCGATCGCTTTTTCCAAAGATAGCGAAAGAGGATGACTCGCAAGGCCGCAGCCAGAGGAATGGCCAGAATGCCGCCCAATACTCCGCCCAGTAACGTAATTCCGATCATCACGGCGATAATGATGACCAGGGGATGCAGGCCAACCCGATTGCCCATGATGCGAGGCGAATAAAAGAAATTTTCCAGGGACACTACGACCGCAAAAATGGCGACAATCATGACCGGATGGAACCAATCGCCAAATTGCATGGCGGTAAGAATCATCGAGAGAATGCAACTAACCAGCGGTCCCAGAAAGGGAATCATCGTCAAAATCATACAAAGAAAACCAAGCAAAAAGGCGTAATCGAGGCCCAACGCCAGGAAACCGATAGTATAGAGCGTGGCGCTGCATATCGCGACGATGACCTGTCCCCGGAAAAAGGCGATCATATACTGGTTGATGGAATCGATGATGAAGATCACCTCTTCCTTGGCCCGCGAATCGTGAAGAGGCAGATAATGGGTCCAGTTCGACTTGATCCACCGTTTTTCGCGCAGGAAATAGAAGGCGTAAATGGGAATCAAAACAAGCGCCACAAGGACGTCAATCAATGCTGTCGCCTTGGCGAGCTGCGACAGGAGCCATGAACCGACGGTCGAAACGAGTTTTTCGAACCAATCGGTCGCCGAGTCCATGAGAGTGCTGTGCATACCGGGTTGGGCCTGGTTTGATGGCGCGTTAGGTGACGAGTGGGACGCATCCGGAGCATTTGTGGAGGAGAACGACGATTTTGCGGGTGGAGCATTTGTGCTTTCTGCAGGTCTATTTCCGGCGGCCTGTTCGGCGCGGTCGGCCCAATCGCGGAACCGGTCCTGTGCCCATACAGTATACCTGGGCAGGTTTGTGACGAGTTTATGGGATTCCTTGACCATTTGTGGAATGATGCTGGCCAGGACACCGGAGAAGATGCAAAAGACTGCGACGAAAACAATCGTAATGCCCCACGTGCGCGCGATGCCGCGGCGTTCGAGCCAATTGACTGCCGGGTCAAACAGATAGGCGACGATCGCGGCAATTGCCAGTGGCCACAGGACGGGACTGAGCAGATTTAAAAAAATGCCAACGCCCCAAACTGCGCCAACAAGAATGGCGACGGTAAGCGCGATGGCGAAAGTGGTAAGGGCGAACCAAAGGATTCGAAGTTGAGTATCGCCCGGCGGCTTCATGTGGATGTTCTATGGCGATGAATCTCAAGTGACACAGCCGAAATGTCAAATTTAAGCGGACGGCAGGGACGGCGCGCGGCGGCGTCACCGCCCGTATGCCGGGCGGAACTTTTGCAGTGGGACGTCCGACCACGCTCGTTGCGCCGCTACTACGCGGCGCGGACGGCGCAGCGCGCCGTCCCTGCCAATGCCGCTTGAGATTCCCGCAAAGCTGCGTTAGTATTGGGCGTTTTCGACCCACAAAACGACAAAAAAAAGGAGAAACTATGAAAAGAAAAGCATCGGCAGTTTGGCGCGGCGGGTTAAAGGACGGCAAAGGAACGATTTCGACCGAGAGCGGCACGCTCAAGGACACACAATATTCATTCTCTACGCGGTTCGAAAGCGGAGTCGGCACAAACCCGGAGGAACTGATTGCCGCAGCACACTCGGGTTGTTTCGCGATGGCATTTTCGGCGGAACTTGGAAAAGCCGGCCTCACACCCGAAAGTATCTCAGCCACGGCCACCGTTTCGCTCGACAAGACGAACGAGGGTTTCAGCGTCACCGAATCTCACCTGGACGTCACGGCAAAAGTGCCGGGAGCGGACAAGGCAAAAGTCCAGGAAATCGCGAACGCGGCCAAGGCGGGCTGCCCCATCTCGCGTGTCCTAAACGCGAAGGTGACGATGACGCTGAATGCCTAGTTGTTCATTTCTTCAAAAACACGCCGAATAGGTCTATGGGCAACGGCAGGAATGTCGTGGTATTCCGTTCGCTGGAAATTTCGCGCATGGTTTGAAGGTAGCGGAGTTGCAGGGCAATGGGTTCCTTGCTGAGGACGGCGGCGGCCTGGGCCATTTTTTCGGCCGCCTGAAATTCGCCTTCGGCCATGGTGATCTTGGCGCGGCGTTCGCGTTCGGCTTCAGCCTGCTTGGCCATCGCGCGCTTCATGCTGTCGGGCAGCGCCACGTCCTTGACTTCCACGGCGGTGACTTTCACTCCCCATGGCTCGGTCTGGCGATCAATAATTTCCTGCAACTTTTGGTTGATGGAGTCGCGCTGCGAGAGCAAATCATCCAGCGAAACCTGGCCGAGAACGCTGCGCAGGGTCGTTTGCGCGATAAGTTGGGTGGCTTTCCAGAAATTTTCCACTTTTATCACGGCATCAGTCGGGCCGAGCACGCGAAAATAAACGACGGCATCCACGGTGACGGGAACGTTGTCTTTTGTCATGATTTCCTGTTTATCGACGTTAATGGTCACGACGCGGAGGTCCATTTTGACCATGCGATCCACGATAGGGATAAGAAAAATGACGCCTGGTCCCTTGGCGCCTTGCAGCTTCCCGAGCCGGAAGACAACGCCGCGTTCGTATTCACGCAGCACCCGGATCGCCTGGGGCAGAATGATGACGAAAAAGATAAAGGCAATGACGATGACAGCGATGCCGCCGCCGATCAAACTTCCAATGGTGTTGTTGTCCTGGGGCATATAATTATTGGTTAAGTGGTTTTCGGTCTTACTTTCAAGGTCAAACCTTCGAGGCCGGTGACTTCGACGTTTTGTCCGGCTTCAACGGGCGTTTCGCTCACGGCATTCCAGAGTTCGCCCTCGATAAAGACTGTTCCTCCGCGTGCGTCAATATGGGATTTGGCGGCGACGGTTTTTCCAATCATGGCTTCCGAGCCGGTCCGGGTAGGCAGGTACTGGGCGCGAATGCCTTTGCCGACGAAAAAGATAAAAAAGGCAGCCGTGACGATTGTGGCGGCAATCACCCAGGTCATTGGCAAAGTGTAACCGGACGGTTCATGGTTGAATAGCATCAAAGCGCCCAGGAAAAATGCAATGATTCCGCCGCCGGTCAGGACACCGTGCGTGGGCGCAAAAACATCGGTGATAAACAAGGCAACGGCGAGCAAAATGAGGGCGATGCCGGCGACATTCATGGGCAGGGTGGACGACATATAAAGAAGCAAAATCACCGCAACCGCGCCGGCCACGCCCGGAAGAATGGCGCCGGGATGGCTGATTTCAGCGATAATGCCGTAGATGGCGACGAGCATGAGCAACATCATCACTTCCGGTTCCCAGAAAAGCTGGAACAGTTGCTCGGAAAGGATCATCGGAATTTCCACGACGGTCGCGCCGGCGGTATTCAGAACTTTCCCGTCGACGGAACGGCCATTAAGTTTCTGGAGCAGGTCGGGGACGTTGGTGGCGATCAAATCAATGACCTTCAGTTTGAGAGCCTCCTCGGCGGTGATGGCGGCGCTTTCTTTGACGGATGATTCCGCCCATTTGACGTTGCGATGTCGTTTTTCGGCGATGCTCTGCATGACTTTGGCATACATGTTTCCGACTTTCTGCATCATGATGCTGTTCGTCGTTTCATCCTCTTCTTCGCCGCCCATTTCAACAGGATGGGCGGCGCCGATTTGTGTGTGGGGCGCCATGGCGGCGACATCCGCCGCGAGTGTGATGTAGGTGCCGGCGCTGCCGGCCATCGCGCCTTCAGGAGCGACATAAACGACAGTGGGAACCGGGGAGGCGTAGAAATCCGAGACGATATCGTTCATGGAATTGGCCAGGCCGCCCGGCGTATTCAATTTGATGATCAGGCATTGATCGTTCTGCCCTGCAGCGACCTTCAGGGCGCGTGAAATATAGTTGGCCGTGGCGGGGCCAATGGGGCCGTTGATTTGGATGAGGCCAACCTGCGCGGCTTGAAGCGCCGCGGCACAAAAAACCAGCGCGATGGAGATCCAACGCTTCATAGTTAGTTAATCGCTCCTAATTAAAGATGAGTCAAAGACCATGGGCGCGCAAATGAATTTCGGCGGCGCATTGTTTCCATTATCTGACTCGCACGCGCCGGTGGCGCGTGCCGTCACGGCGGGCACGCCGTGACCCACCGACTTTGGGGACGATGTCAGACGACGCAAATTGCGAAGATCGCCGTGCTCCACCAAGGCGCGCTGGCATAATCATATTTGGCGATTCAATCGGCTGCGGCTTTTGTCTAATTTGCTGCCATCTCATAATGATCATGGCCAACAGCCCATTCACACGCGCCGGACGCGTTTTCTGCGTTCTTGTGGCACTATGCTTTGCGGCAAGAATCTCACATGGCGAAGATTCCATGTCACTGGCGGGCGAATGGCGATTTGCGCTGGACCGCGATGACGTTGGGACCAACCAACGATGGTTCGAAAAAGAACTTCCGGACCGTATCCAGTTGCCAGGCATTCTGGAGGCGCAGGGATACGGCGATCCCATCAGCATCGCCACGCCATGGGTCCTTTCTCTATACGATCACGAGTGGTATTTGCGGGCGGATTATGCGGCCTATACAAATGATGGCGATGTCAAAGTGCCATTTCTTTGCCAACCGCCTCGACATTATCTCGGTGCGGCCTGGTATCAACGCGATTTCGAAATTCCGCAGGAATGGGCGGGCAAACATATTGTCCTGTTCCTGGAACGACCGCATTGGAAAACGACTGTTTGGTTGGACAATCGGGAACTTGGATCGGACATCAGTCTTTGCACGCCGCATGAATACGACCTGGGCATGGAATCGGCGGGAAAACATCGCCTGACTATCCGTGTGGACAATCGGATGATTCTCCCGTATCGCCCGGACGCGCACAGCGTTTCTGATTCGCTGGACGATGCGTGGAACGGCATTGTCGGAAAAATTGAACTACGGGCCACGGACAAGCTGTGGGTTGACAATGTACAGATTTTTCCCGACGTACAAACAAAGAGTGTCCGGGTGCGAATGAACCTTCATAACATTTCCGGATCGATGTTCGGCGCGCAAATTACGTTCAATGTTGATTCGTGTCAGGGAACCAGCCCTATACATGTAGAGCCGACAGTCAAGAGCTTTTGGGACGATGAGCCCGATACGAATGTTCCCGTCGAAGCGCTCATCCATCTCGGCGATCAGGCGCACCTCTGGGATGAATTTTCTCCCGCTCTCTATCAACTGCGGATCCGGGGCAGCGGCACAGCCGGAGTCAATTTCGACGAACGAATCACGAACGTCTTCGGCCTCCGGGATTTTCACACAGAGGGAAACCAATTTATGCTCAACGGCCGTCCCATGTATTTTCGCGGCACGCATTTTGGCGGCGATTTTCCGCTGACCGGTTATCCGGCGACAGACGTAGAATCGTGGAAGTCGATTTTCGAAACGTGCAAACGTTACGGCTTGAATCATATGCGATTTCATTCGTGGTGTCCGCCGGAGGCGGCGTTCGAGGCGGCGGATGAACTGGGCTTTTACCTGCAGGTAGAGTGCGGGATGTGGAACTCCTTCGCTCCCGGCGGCCAGATGGAAAAGCAACTCTATTCCGAAACCGAGCGTATCATCCGGGACTACGGCAATCATCCTTCGCTAATGCTCATCTCCGCCAGCAATGAGGCGGCCGGCCGTTGGAAACAGGTCCTGCCGGAGTGGGTCAAACATTTTCGCGCCGAAGATCCGCGGCATCTCTACACTCCAGACACGGGCTGGGCGCTGATTGATTCGCCGGATGAACCCATTAACGGCGGCGCGGATTATTTGGTCGTTGGGCGAATCGGGCCGAACCATGTGCGCGGGCCGGCCGGATGGTTTGGAAGCGATTACCGCGAATTCATTGCGGGCGTGAATGTGCCGATTATTGGGCACGAAGTCGGCCAGTGGTGCGCGTACCCTGATTTTGACATTATCAAAAGATTCACCGGCTTCATGGCGCCGGGAAATTTTGAAATTTTTCGCGATTCGGCCGCCGCGCATGGCGTATTGGAGATGGACAAAAATTTTGCGTGGGCGTCGGGCCGTTTCCAGTTGGAATGTTACAAGGAAGAAATCGAAGCCAATTTGCGTACGCCCGGCCTTGATGGATTTCAATTGCTGGACCTGCACGATTACACCGGCCAGGGGACCGCGCTTGTGGGCTTGCTGGATCCATTCTGGGAAAGCAAGGGTTACACAACACCCGAAGAGTTTACGAAATTCTGCAACACTGTGGTCCCTCTGGCGCGGCTAAAGACCCGCGTCTTTACGGTTTCGGACCGGTTTGAAGTTCCGGTGGAAATTGCCAACTACGGCGAGAGCGCACTGACAAACGCCACGATCCGATGGGAAATTCGAAATGCAGGTGATGAGGTCGTGGAACAGGGCGCGTTTCCAACGGCGACGATTCCCATAGGGAAAGGTTTTTCAGCGGGGAGCATTTCGGCCGATTTGTCTAAACTCGCCGCGCCGGGGGCTTATAAATTGTTTGTTCGATTGGATGCCCAGGTACCGTCTGGCGGAGCGGCAGCTCCGCCCTACCAGGCTGGGGACGAAGCTGAACCCCATGGTGAGTATGTAAATGACTGGAATTTCTGGGTTTACCCATCTCAGATCTCGAACGCGGTTTCGGGCAATGTGTTTGTGACCCGTTCGTGGCCTGAGGCAAAAGCGAAACTGGCCGCGGGCGGACGGGTCCTGTTTTTGCCGCACAATGAGGACTTGGACTGGGACAGCCCACCCCTGGCACGCATCCCGGTTTTCTGGAACGCGTTGATGGGGCCAACCTGGAGCCGGATGCTCGGTCTTTTGTGTGAGACGAATCATCCGGCACTGGCGGAGTTTCCAACGGAACCTAATTGTGATTGGCAATGGACCGAACTGTTGCGCAACACGCGCGCTATCAATCTCGACAAGTTACCCCGCGATTTGCAGCCAATCGTCTGGGCCATTGACGACTGGAATCGGAACTACAAGCTTGGCGTCGTTTTTGAAGCCAAAGTCGGAGCGGGCAAATTGATGGTTTGCTCCATCGATCTCGACAATAATCCGAGTCCCGTAGCGCGCCAGTTGCGCCGCTCGCTGCTGGATTATATGGCGGGGGATGCGTTCCAACCTGCAACTGAAATCTCCCTCAGCGATTTTGAAAGCCTGCATTTTGACACGGGAATTATGCATCGGCTCGGAGCGTCCGCCATGGCGGACGGCGCGGCTGCGGATGAGATTGTTGACGGCGATCCGAATACATTTTGGTCCAGCGCGGATGACCGGGGTCGCGGCAAGGGTTTTCCGCACGAGATTGAAATCGGTTTTCCAAAACCGGTGTCCATGACCGGACTGGTTCTCATGCCGCGACAAAATCAGCGTGAACATCAGGGCGATATTCGCTGGTTCAAGGTTCAAGCCAGCGACGACGGAACCGAATGGCAGGACGTTGCCGATGGACAATTGTCTTCCACGTTCGATGAGCAAAAGATTTTGTTTGGGAAAATGGTTACGGCAAAAAAACTGAAATTGACTGCCGTTTCGGGATTTGGCGCTGACCATTCCGCGGCATTGGCGGAATTGGCGGTCATTGTGGCCGGACCGATGGCGGAGAATGGTTCGGGCGACATAAAATACAAAAATGTGCGGACGGCATCGCCGGATATTGATTCCAATTAAAAAGGAAAAAGGAAAAAGGAAAAAGTTTGGATGCGGCACCCCGCGCACATTTTTTGGGTATAGGCGTGGAAACAGGAAACGAAGCCGGAACGGATGCAAAAAGTGCGGTTTTATTGGGGAATTTGAGAATAAGGCCAATACAGGCGAGAAATGAATCCCCGCAGCATCCCAACGGTCCAAGCCATTATTCTGTTTCTGCCAGGGATTTTGTGTCGGATTGGGGACGAACCAGGAAAATAACGCCGCGCACAAGCTTCCAAATTCCAAATAAAGCAATTGGCACGGAACCAGCCGCGCCTTCGATGTTCGAGGCAACGAGGCTTCCAGAGAACCGATGCAGGAAGAGTCCGTAAAACATGACCGCCGAGGAAATGATACACACCACACCGATTATAATATCTCTGATTCCATTCTTTCTGATCTCACTTTCTCTTTCCTCCATAAATTGGCGAATCGTTGCATTCGCGTCGTCCTCAGACATGCCGTTAGAGATGAGAAAATATCGGACGGACGACAACGGTTCACCCCAGATAATCTTTGCCCTGGCTTCCGTAACCAACGCGTCTCGTTGCATAAAATGTTTTGCCTGACTTTTTTCTGTTCAGCCCGCGTCCAAAATTGTCAAAACTGATTCAGTATCAATCGGTTCAGGCCGACATTACCGTCTTTGGCCGGGGGCGTCAACCGCTGGCCCGCTTTTGTGGGAACCGTATCGGAAACGAGGCTGGGGCGAGGCAAAAACGGGCGATTTTATTGGCGAATTTGAAAAAGCAGCCCCAAGACATGGAAACGGGGGACATTCCGGCGCTTGAACGACGTCGTACGATTCTCCCTCACCCCCGCCCTCTCCCGCAAGGAGAGGGAGAATTGTCGGCCGATGGTTGGACAGGATTGGCGGTGAAGAACGCCGGTACTATTGCACCGCGAATTAAGCAGGGCGCACTGACGTGGCGCTGCTAGAGGGCACGGGGGTACACACACATTTTTTGTGTATAGACGCGGAAACCGGAAACGAGGCTGGGGCGAGGCAAAAACGGGCGATTTTATTGGCGAATTTGAAAAGGCAGCCCAAGGACATGGAAACGGGGGGACATTCCGGCGCTTGAACGACGTCGTACGATTCTCCCTCCCCATGAACCTGCTTCGGAGCGCGGCTGTGTCGAAGACCAGCCGCAGCGCGTCGCAACGTTCGCGGCTGCTGCGGCTGGTGCCCCTTTGCCCCGCACACAGCCGCGCTCCGTGTGCCAATCGGTTCAG
>DATJTK010000081.1:0-70370 GCA_035503455.1 Candidatus Sulfotelmatobacter sp.
CGAGCTATTGGTTCGCCTGGGATTGGATCTGCCGAGCCTTCCGAAGCTGGTGCAAAATGTAGTGGAGAAAAACAGGGGTTGATCTTCAAAAAACCCAGCAAATCTGCGTTTTTCCCTCTTGAACTGACGAACTTGGGCTAACAGGGTTCGCGGCGATGGCTTGGAATTCCCGATACGCCACGGGCGGACGCCACAAGTCCACAAATTCATTAATCCGGTTCAGTGATGACCGTGTCGTCGTGTTCGTAGGCGGGGGCGCAGCAGCATAATAGGCGGAGCGTTTCGATTCCGGTGTTCCATAGTTTGTGCTTTTGGCCGGGGCGAATGGCGATGGCGTCGCCGACTTTCACGTCGCGGGTTTCGCCGTCAATACGGATCTGGCCGGCGCCGTGTGTGATGTAGTAGATCTCTTCGGTCCGGACATGGTAATGCTCCTGGGTTGCGCCGCCCGCGGGCAGGCGGGCTTCGGCCAGGCTTTGGTTGCGGATGGCGGAGTTGCGGTGCGCGAGCAATTCGCGGATTTCCGAGCCGTCCTTTGTGGTGAAGGACGAGACTTCGTTGAGGTTCTTGAGGTCCATTGGGCTAAAACTCCTTTGTTCCGCCAATGGGCAGGAGGTGCAGGGTAAGACCGGCCGCGTGAAATTTTTCCTTTGCCGCCGCATGGTCGATTTTGATGGGCGGGAACGTATCGTAATGCACACCCACAACTTCTTTGCAATTGAGAAGACCTGCGGCGCGGATGGCATCATCGACGTCCATGGTGAAATTGCCGCCGATGCACAGGACCGCAAACTTGAGTTTGGCGCCTTCGCCGAAGAGTTTCATGTCCAGGGTCAGGGCCGTATCGCCGGAGTAATAAAAATTTCCTTCCGGTGAATCCACAACGAACCCGCCCGGGACGCCGCCGTAGGTGCCATCGGAAAACGAACTGGAGTGGATGGCGTGGACAAATTTTGCGCGGCCGAAATCGAAGGGAAAACTGCCGCCGGGGTTCATGCCATGGGTCTTTTTGACGCCATGTTTGTTGAGCCATTCCGAGACTTCGAAATTAGCGACGACTGTGGCTCCGGTTTGCGCGGCGATTGGCGCCGCGTCCACCAGGTGGTCATCGTGCGCGTGGGTCACGAGAATGTAATCGGCCTTGATCTTTTTGATATCAATGGATTTGGCCAGGGGGTTGTAGCTTATAAAGGGATCAAAAAGAAGATGTTTGCCGCTGATTTCGGCTCCAAAACAGGCGTGACCGTAATAGGTGATTTTCATTGTATCCTTTTTAATTTGATGAAAGCACGGCGCCGTCATTCGCGGCGAACGCTTTTTGTTATTCTTAACCGGCTTTAACTTTTAATCAAGTTGAGAACGGTGAAGGCGGTGGCAGCGCCACTTGCCAAGCCAGAACTCGCAGGCGAGGACGCCTGCGCCACCATCTACGCTTTCAATTTTACCCCGTTATAGAGCTTTATTTCCGAGCCGTCCGCCAGGAACGCCGAAGCGGGCGGACAGGCCAGGAAATCGCAGAATTGTTTGCCGTAGAGTTTAGCGACGTCGCATTGAAATTCGGCGGTCTCGGCTTCCCATATGCGCCAGCGAGGATGTTTGACGCGGTATTCCTTGGTCGAACCGTCCCGTTGCGTTACGTAGCCCCAGTAATGTTCCGCAATAAATTCCTGGTGGGAACCTTCGGACGGCAATTGGGCTGAGCCGCGGGTTTTTACTTTCAGGAAATTGTCGCGGTTCTTAAATCGCCAGGAATAGCTCACGGATATCGGATCGGCCCCATTTGCCTGGTCAAATTCCATGTTGTCAGGGTCAATGCGATGCGACATAGGCAGGCAGGCGTAGTTTTCGTTGTAAAATGTCCGTGCGATAAAGGCAATGGCTGCGCGCGGAACCAGTTCCTTGATGAAGACGACGCCACGCCGCCAGCCGTCTTCCGCTTTGTGGCGAACGTAAAGGCGCAGATTGACCTCTTCAAAATGGCGATGACATGGAATCGAGAATCCGCGGACGCGCGCATGTTGGAAGAGGAAGCCGACCATGGAGACGTAGGTTTTGCCGTTCCAGAAATCCAGTTCGGTTCCGGCGGGAATCAACGGCGCAACGGCGTCGGGAGCGATTTCGTAATTCAGCATGACGAGCCAACGCCAGTGGGCGGTTAAAAAGAGTTTCATTTTTCGATTTCTATCGCATGACAATAAACCCGATTGGAAACATCCAACCTCGAACGCCAAAGGCCAAGCCATTCGATGTTGGGCGTTCGATGTTCGATGTTTTTAAACTTTGACAAATCGGGCGTGCGGGTCTCTCTGGTTTGGGGTTGCGACGAGGGGAGGCAGGCATGCGAATGCTTTCATTTTGCCGTATAGGCCGTTCATCATCGAATCTATTGAGCGCGATTCCATCGTGCGGCCGTAATATGGAATGGAAATCGTCAGGTTGCGCAATGGAAAAACGTTCCGCAGAAGGTATCGCGCCCCGGTTGGTGATACGGCATAGCCGGGTGTTCCGAAAGCATTGCGCAACGGCAAGACTGATACCGGCGAAATCGATGTTTGGAATTCTTTCAACCCGGAAATGGCCAGCTTTGTATTCGTAAACCGGCCCGACAGGCGTTCGGTCCCGGCGATGATTTCCACTTCGAGGATTGAGTCGAAGTTGTATCCCAGCAGGAGGAAGTCCCAGTCTTTGGGCAACACGTTCATGCAGATTGAGAATTGCTCCCGGAAATCATGCCGGATGACAGCGTCATCTTCGCACACGATCAACGGGGTTTGTGTTTCGACCGATTGCAGCCACAGTTTTCGATGGGTAAGACCGCAGCCCGGGGTCCTGAACGTTGTGCCTGCTTTGATGAGGTTCTGACGTTTCAATTCGTCACAGTCCACGAGCCGGCTGTCGATGCCTTCGACCAGTTTAAAGGTGAGACCGTCAATTTTGTTCAGCGCGAAAAATGCTCTTTTGCGTTTTGTGGCTCTCGATAAGTGGATGACATTTATCGTGTGTACCCAGGCATTTGAGTTGCGGCTGGATGACCGTTGGCGGACCGGCGGCTCCGCGCTACCGGTAGATTCCATCCTTCCTTTTGCCTTGCAACTGTGCATGACCATTGGCTGACCGGCAGGTCCGCCCTACCACCAACATTTTTCCTCCATTTTGCCTCGCAACATCGCTCAGATTTCCGGACGGGCAAATGGAAAGTGGACGTTGAAGAGTTGAAGCGTTAAAGAGCTAAAGCGCTGAAGCGCAGGAGCCCGTGTTTTCGCGGGCGTTCACTGTGGGACCAATTGTTCGGCCGTTTTGAGCGTAAGAAATTCTTCCGTGAGGGGGTCGAGGAGCTGGTCGGCATTCGAGTTTAGCAGGACGGCGGCCGCAAACAACAGGCCGTCAGGACGAATGGTGGCTCGTATTTTACCGTTTCCGAAGACCCATGTGCGCCATTTGAGGGCAGAGGGTTCGGTTTCCGGAGCGAAAGGAGTATCCTGTAGCAGGCGGAGGACCTGGGCCATCTGGTGGGTGCTAAAACCTGGATCGCTGCTTCGGCAAAAGGCAGTGGCATCGACAGCACCGATTCCAGAATCCAGCATGTTGACGGAGGTGATGCCGCAGGCCAGCATTCCCGGGACGGTGATGCGGGCGTCGAGCCATTGTTCGAAGTATTCGTTCATTTGCCTCCGAGAGTGGTTGAGACGCGGACGTAGACAAGTTTGTTGGCGCGAGACAAGGCGAGCACCCGGCCATCTGTCAATTCGGATTCAAGGCGATCGAAGCCGCCGAGCGGAAAGATTTCACCCATTTGCAGGGCCTGTTGCTCGATTGACTGAAGCCAGGCAACATGAGGGCTGGAGTCATCGCTTACGGCATCAAAAAGGGTTTCGCCGGTTCGGGTGCAAACCAGGGTTCCTTCGAGGCGCGCGGAAGTTTTGGACTGCACGGGCGTTTCGAACTCGTTTTCCTCGGTTTTGCCAAGGGCGGCATTCTCATCTTTCACGCGAGCGGCCTCCATGAGCAGCATTTCCCATTGACCGTTGAGGGTCTTTTCCGGCGGCGCCTCGAATTGGGCGAGCTCAAAAGAGCCACCTGGCAGTGAAAGAAGTTTATAGAGAGCATGCTCGCCCGTCATTTCACCGGTAACGGCATGGACGAGTTGACCGTCTTCGATGTAGATGCGACCGAGGACGTTTTGGTTGTAAATTTCAAGGATGGACGAATTGCGGGCCAGACATTCCATTTGGATGACGTCCTGCAGGCCGACCTTGCGGAGGACACCTTGAAAACCTTCGCGGGGCGCCCATTGCAGGAGCTCGGCGAGCATTGCAAATATGGAGTTGTAGCCTTCGGGCGAGGTGGCCTTTTCGATAAAGAGATCTGCGCCGTTTGCAAGGCTGGCGGCGCGTTTTTCGGGGGTGGCCAGGCCGGTGAGGACGGCGCGCTTGAGCTTGGGATGACGCCGTTTGAGGATGCCGATGAGTTGTATGCCGTCAATGATGGGCATATTCACGTCCACGACGACCAGATCAATTCTTTGGGAATCGAGGATTTCGAGCGCCTGATTTGCGGATGTGGCGGAGTGGATTTGCCAGTCGTGACCATTCGTCATTTGGTAGAGGTCGCGGAGCGTGACCAGGAAATCCGGGTCATCGTCCACGAACAGAACTTGATGATGATTCGCGCCGTTAGTCATGGGATTCTAAAGTCATTCGAGAGCGGTGAGTGCCGACAAGGCGGCCTGGCGGACGCAATAATCGGGATCGCCCGAGGCTGTGGACAAGATTGTGGCGGCTGATTTTTCGCGGAGCCGGCCAAGTGACACGGCCGCGGCCATGCGAAGGTCGCGGTCGCGGTCGAAGAGCAAATCGGCGAACAATGCATAAACAGGCGAAGGACCGGATTTCATTGCCAGTTTGACTGCGGGGGCTTCGCCTTCGAGGGCCCGGACATCCACGCGGAATACTTCGAGCAGTTTCGATGCGGCCTGGCAGACCCAATAATCGTTGTGTTTGAGCGCGGCTTTGACTTTCGGCAAAGCGCGTTGGGCAGACTCGGATTCATCCCATCGCCGGTTGACCTTGTAAAGGGCGGCTGACGCGGCGTTGCGGACTGTGTTTTCGGTATCCAGGAGGGCGAGGACGAGCGGTTGAAGGGCGCGGGGATCGCCCAATTCACCGAGGGAAACGATGACGCTTTCGCGGACATCGCGATCCGGGTCCTGAATGACCTTGCATAATCCTTCGACCGCCGAAGTGTCGCCAAGGACACCAAGTGCTTTGGCAGCGCCCTGGCGAACTTCCCACGAGGGATCTTTAAGGCAATTGATAAGAGAAGGCACGGCTTTGCGGCCCCCACACATAGTGGCCGCATCGACGGCGGCGGCGCGGACGGTGGGCGAATCGTCGCGCAAGAGTGGTTCGATTTCGGGAAAGGTATGAGGGTCAGCCAGGTTTTGAAGGACGCCGAGGGCGGCACTTCGCACGGGCGGGATATTTTTCTTCAAGGCTTCCAGCATGGCAGGCAGGATGCGGCTGTCATTGGCCTGGCCAAGGGCTTTTACGGCGGCCCACTGTTTATTTGGGGTGCCGTTGCGGAGTGTTTCGATAAGGTGGCCGATGCCTTCGGGTCCCATGGCAACGAGTTCGTTGAGCTTGCCCATGGCCAAAATTTGGAGGACGCGGTCGGATTCTGTAGCGGGCTTCCAGCCGAGGCGGTTCAAACTCCGGACGGCGATTCCTTTGACGATGATGTCTGGATCACGCAACAAAGCGGTGAGAGGGGTGATTGCTTTGGGGTCACCAAGGCGGCCAAGTGTTTCGGCGGCAGCCGCTCGTGCCAGGGGCACCTGGTCGTTCAGAATGGCAATGAGCGGTTCGACCGCTTTGGGGTCGTTATAACGCAACAATGCCCTCGCAGCGGTGCAACGAACATCCGGACTTTTATCTTTTAAAGCAAAGGAAAGGGGGCCGACTGCATTTTGATCGTATTCGACAGACAGTTTCTCCACCACAGCGAGCCTTGTTTTGGCGCTGCCGATGCGTAATTGTTGATATGTCCACCAGCTCATTTCTAAAAGCGACATGGAAACACAGTGGCGGCTGATGAGCAAACGAAAGTCGCTGCCTGTGTTTCAGAGCGTCCATGCCTGAATTAAGCCAAATATCTTCGCCGCAAAAGCCGCAGTGCGTTGCCAATAACAATCAGGTCCGATACCCCCATGGCAGCGGCGCAGAGAATCGGACTAACAAAGCCCAAAGAAGCAAGCGGCACGCCAATGGAATTGTAAAAAAACGCCCAAAAAAGGTTCTGTTTGATCGTTTTTAGCGTGGCGCGAGCCAGGGCCAGGGCCTCGGGCACGCCGGTCATTTCGGATCGGAGCAGGACAAAATCAGCGGATTCACGGGCAATGTCACTGGCCCGGCTTACAGCGATGCCGAGGTTGGCCTGGGCGAGGGCGGGGGAATCATTGATGCCGTCGCCAATGAAGGCGACGCGTTCGCCCATAGCCTGCAACTGTTTTACAAAATCGGCCTTTTGCACGGGCTGCGCTTCGGCGGCAACGTTTTCAGCCGGAATGCCGAGTTGCGCGGCGATGCCCCCGGCGGTCCGGGCGTTGTCGCCGGTAACCATAAAGATTTTGAAATTTTGAGCGCGCAATTGCTTCATTACATTTGCGGCGTCAGGTTTCAACGTGTCCAAAACCGCAAAGAACGCCAATGGACTTGCTTCGGCAGCCAGCCCTATGACAGTTGAGCCGGCGGCTGTCCATTTGGTGATAAATTCTTCCGCGCGAGAAATATCAACGCCATTTTCGGCCAGCCAGCGGAGCGAGCCGAGCCGGACTTTGCCCGGGATGTTCTTAACTATTGCTTCGATGCCTGAGCCGCGGATTTCGCGCCAGTAATCGAATTCGATGTCGTCGATGGAAAGATTGGCGATGGGGCGGCTGACTGGATGAGAGGAATTTCTGGCGATGGCAGCCGCGAGCGGTTGGGGTTTAAAGCGCCCCAGTTGAATTTCCAAAGTGCTTGCGACTTCCGGCCTTCCGGAAGTGAGCGTTCCGGTTTTGTCAAAAACCAGGGCAGTGATTGCGCCGGCCTTTTCCAGAGCGATACCGTCACGAATCAGGATTCCGTGACGGGCAGCGGCATTTGCGGCGGCCATAATAGCAGCCGGAGTAGCCAGGCCCATGGCGCAGGGGCAGGCGACAATCAAAACAGCGGTCGCGATGATGAAACCGGCGGCGGGTCCGACCGGGATATGGACGTGCCAAAGGACATGAGCGAACAGCCGATGAACGGCGTGCGCGGACGCGGGCGCAAAGCCCCACCAAAGGCCTGTTGCGATTGCGATGACGACGACCACGGGAACAAAAACGGCACTGACCCGGTCGCCGAGGCGCTGAATGTGGGCGCGGCTGGTTTGGGCCCGCTGCACAGCTGCGACGATGTGAGCCAAAGCGGTTTCCTCGCCTGTAGCGGTCACGCGCATTACCAGCCAGCCGGTTAAATTTACAGTGCCGGCGAATAGTTCCTGGCCGGTTTTCTTCTCCGCGGGATTGGCTTCGCCCGTCAGGGCGGATTCGTCCATGGTGGATTCGCCCGCGATGGCGATGCCGTCCACGGGAACACGGTCGCCGGGGCGGAGGAGGATTTCGTCATTGACCCGCAATTCAGAAACGGAAATTTCATGGGTCCGATCCGGCTGATGGAGGACGATTTGGGCAGTCTGCGGAGCCAGGTTGAGGAGGGACTTCATGGCATTACCGGCCTTTTCAGTGACGCGCGCCTCAATCCAATGGCCGATACTGATGAATGTGATGATGGCAGCCGCTTCCGTGAAATACAGTTCTCCGCCGAAACCACTGATGAGGGCCCAGGCACTATAGGCAAAGGCCGTGGTGGAACCGAGCGCCACGAGGGTGTCCATATTTGCGCCAGCCATCTTGATTTGCCGCCAGGCGCCGCGATAAAACTGTGAACCGGAGAAAATCTGGACAGCGCCGGCCAGCACGAAAGAAATCCACCGGAACCAGCGAGCCATTCCGAAATGCCCAATCCATTCGCCGGCCATCAGCATAGCCGTAACGGTGATTCCAAGCCATAATCCCCATTGCCAGTTCGTATGGCGCCCCTGCGCGGTGTGCGCCATTTCTTTGGCGCCATAGCCGGCATTATGCACGGCCTGCAATACGGCTGGGACATTTTGGGAACCGTTCCAGCGCACAACAGCCTTTCTTTGTTCCAGCGAGACCGCAGCGCTGCGAACATCCGGCACGGACTGGATGGCGTGAGTCACATGACGCGCGCAATTGCCGCATGTCATGCCGTCGATTTGAAACTCGGTCGTCATTACACTAAGATAGCTCCATGTGCAAAAGTGGACATTGAATATTCAAACATCCCCAATGCACTTTGCAAAGATTGCTTTTGCAAAATGCAAAAATCGTGCCGTTTATCCAAGGGGGAATATTGCGAATTGCTGCGAAACCATGTGAAACGTGTTCTGGCATATTTTTTGCCAATTTGAGTGGCTCGCTTCAGTTTTTTTAAAATGGTCAGAAGTCACAGGCTACGCTGGATTTCGCGACTTGTAATAGTGGACTATGGGTGAAAAACAGCGTCAATTTATTTAATTATTTTTGAAATCGGACAAAGTCATGAAAAAAGAGACAGACGTGGCCGGCTCACGAACGAAGTCGGGCTCCAATGGTAATACGAACACCCATGGGAATACAAACGGGGACAGGCTGGCCGAGGACCTTTTTAAACGTCAATTGCTTGCGACCCTGATGGCCCTGCGGGACGGGAATTTCTCCGCGCGGATGCCCGGCGATCTAACCGGATTGGATGGAAAGATTGCCGACGCCTTCAATGATGTCGTCGGTCGGATGGAGCGGTTTGGTAATTCGTTGGACCGGTTGCGCAATGAGGTTGGCCGGAAGGGAAAGTTCAATGAACGCCTTGCCAGGGGGGACGCCATAGGCGGGTGGTGCGACTCGATAGAAGCTATTAATTCCCTGGCGGATGATTTGTCGCGGCCGACGCTCGAGATGGGGCGTGTCATCGGCGCTGTGGCCAAAGGGGATTTGTCCCAGTCCGTCTCGTTGGAAACTGGCGGCCAGCCCCTCCAGGGCGAACACTTGCGCACGGCGAAACTGGTCAACGGCATGGTTGAGCAACTTGCGGGCTTTTCGGTGGAAGTGATTCGCGTGGCGCGGGAAGTAGGCATTGAAGGCAAGCTGGGAGGCCAGGCGCAAGTGAAGAAAGTTTCCGGGGTGTGGCGTGAGTTGACAGAATCGGTGAACCAGATGGCTGGAAACCTGACGGCACAAGTGCGAAATATCGCGGATGTCACGATTGCGGTGGCTAACGGCGACCTCTCCAAGAAAATCACCGTGGACGTGCGCGGCGAAATCCTGCAACTCAAGGAGGCCATCAATACAATGGTGGAGCAATTGCGGTCTTTTGCGTCTGAAGTGACGCGCGTGGCCCGTGAAGTGGGCACTGAAGGAAAATTAGGCGGGCAGGCATTCGTGCCCGGCGTGGCCGGGACGTGGAAGGATTTGACCGATAACGTCAATTCCATGGCCTCGAACTTGACGGCGCAGGTCCGTAACATCGCGCAAGTGACGACAGCCGTCGCGCGCGGCGACCTCTCGCGCAAGATTACGGTGGACGTAAAGGGCGAAATTCTCGAATTGAAGGACACCATTAACGTGATGGTGGATCAATTGAACTCCTTTGCATCCGAAGTGACCCGCGTCGCGCGCGAGGTGGGCACCGAGGGCAAATTGGGCGGCCAGGCGGCGGTGCCGGGCGTCGCCGGGACATGGAAGGACCTTACCGACAACGTTAATTCCATGGCAACGAACCTGACATCGCAGGTCCGCAATATTGCCGAAGTCACGACGGCGGTGGCCAAAGGAAATCTTTCCAGGAAAATCACTGTGGACGTCAAAGGTGAGATTTTGGAACTGAAGAATACCATTAACACGATGGTGGACCAATTGAACGGATTCGCCTCTGAAGTAACGCGCGTGGCGCGTGAAGTGGGCACTGAAGGCATCCTGGGTGGCCAGGCGGAAGTGCCGGGCGTGGCGGGCACGTGGAAAGATCTGACGGATTCTGTCAATGCCATGGCAACAAACCTGACGGCTCAGGTCCGAAATATTGCGGAAGTCACGACCGCCGTGGCCAAAGGCGATCTGTCCCGCAAAATCACAGTGGACGTGAAGGGCGAAATTTTGGAATTGAAAAACACCATCAACACGATGGTGGATCAATTAAACGGTTTTGCCTCCGAAGTGACCCGCGTGGCGCGCGAAGTAGGCACAGAAGGAAACCTGGGCGGCCAGGCAGAGGTCCGCGGCGTGGCCGGCACATGGAAGGACCTGACGGACAACGTCAATTCCATGGCATCCAATTTGACGTCGCAAGTCCGTAATATTGCCGAAGTTGCGACCGCAGTGGCCCGCGGCGACCTCTCGCGCAAAATCACGGTGGACGTGAAGGGCGAAATTCTTCAATTGAAGAACACGATCAACACGATGGTGGATCAATTGAACGGCTTTGCCTCTGAAGTAACGCGTGTGGCTCGCGAAGTGGGCACGGAAGGAAAATTGGGCGGCCAGGCGCAAGTGCGCGGCGTAGCCGGCACCTGGAAAGATTTGACGGACAACGTGAACCTCATGGCGGCGAACCTGACTGGCCAGGTGCGCAATATCGCCGACGTGACGACGGCGGTGGCCAAAGGCGATTTGTCGCGCAAAATTACAGTGGACGTGAAGGGGGAAATTCTCGACCTGAAAAACACCATTAACACGATGGTCGATCAATTAAACGCGTTCGCCTCCGAAGTGAGTCGCGTGGCCCGTGAGGTGGGTACGGATGGCCGATTAGGCGGCCAGGCGGTCGTGACGGGCGTGGCCGGGACATGGAAAGACCTCACCGATAACGTCAATTTCATGGCCAACAACCTGACCGGCCAGGTGCGCAATATTGCCGAAGTGACGACTGCGGTGGCCCGTGGCGATTTGTCGCGCAAGATTACGGTGGACGTGCGCGGGGAAATATTGGAGCTGAAAAACACCATCAATACGATGGTGGATCAATTGAATTCGTTTGCCTCGGAGGTCAGTCGTGTAGCCCGCGAGGTGGGTACGGAAGGCAAGTTGGGCGGCCAGGCCGTGGTGCCGGGCGTGGCGGGCACATGGAAGGATTTGACGGACAATGTCAATTCCATGGCCAACAACCTCACTGGGCAGGTGCGTAATATCGCTGAAGTGACGACGGCAGTGGCTCGCGGTGATTTGTCGCGCAAAATCACGGTGGACGTGAAGGGCGAAATTCTCGAACTGAAAAACACGATCAACACGATGGTGGACCAATTGAATTCCTTCGCCTCGGAAGTGAGCCGAGTGGCGCGTGAGGTGGGCGCCGAAGGCAAGCTGGGCGGCCAGGCGGTGGTGCCGGGAGTGGCGGGCACGTGGAAAGATTTGACGGACAACGTCAATTCCATGGCATCCAACCTTACCGGCCAGGTGCGTAACATCGCCGAAGTAACAATCGCTGTGGCGAATGGGGACCTGTCCCGCAAGATTACGGTGGACGTGCGCGGTGAAATTTTGCAGCTCAAGGAAACGATCAACACCATGGTTGAACAGCTGCGGTCGTTTGCCTCAGAAGTGACACGCGTGGCGCGCGAGGTGGGCACGGAAGGCCGCCTCGGCGTGCAGGCAGTGGTGCCAGGCGTGGCCGGTACATGGAAGGACCTGACGGACTCGGTGAACGCCATGGCAGCCAACCTGACGGCCCAGGTCCGCAACGTGGCCGAAGTGACCACGGCGGTGGCCCGTGGCGATTTGTCTCGTAAAATCACAGTGGACGTGAAGGGCGAAATCCTGGAACTGAAAAACACCATCAATACTATGGTGGACCAGCTCAACGCCTTCGCGGCGGAAGTGACGCGCGTGGCGCGCGAAGTGGGCACGGAAGGCAAATTGGGCGGGCAGGCACAAGTGCCCGGCGTCGGCGGCACGTGGAAGGACCTGACCGACAGCGTGAATTTCATGGCTGCCAACCTGACCGACCAGGTGCGCGGCATCGTGAAAGTCGTGACCGCAGTAGCCAACGGAAATTTGCGGCAAAAACTTACTGTGGAAGCCAAGGGTGAAGTCGCGGCCCTTGCCGAAACCATCAATAATATGACGGATACGCTGGCGACTTTTGCCGAACAAGTGACCAACGTGGCCAGGGAGGTGGGTGTGGAAGGCCGTTTGGGCGGCCAGGCGAACGTCCCGGGCGCGGCGGGCACCTGGAAGGACTTGACTGGCAACGTGAACCTTCTGGCGGCAAACCTGACGACCCAGGTACGCGCCATCGCCGAAGTGTCCACGGCAGTGACCAAGGGTGAGTTGACCCGGTCTATCACAGTTGAAGCCCGCGGCGAAGTGGCCGAACTCAAGGACAACATCAATACAATGATCGGTAACCTTCGCGCCACGACGGCATTCAATGAAGAGCAGGGCTGGCTCAAGACGAATATTGCGAGGTTCACCGGCATGTTGCAGGGACAGCGCGACCTGCTGACGGTGGGACGAATGCTGTTGTCAGAACTCGTGCCACTGGTCGGCGCTCAACAAGGCGCCGTTTACCAGATGGAAATGGGCGACGACAACAAGTGGATGCTGCGCCTCCTGGCGGGATATGCCACCCGTCCGGAACAGCCGCAGCGCATTATGGTGGGCGACGGGCTCGTGGGGCAGTGCGCTGTGGACAAGCAACGCATTTTGTTGGTGGGGATCAAGTCCGACTATACGCGCATTGCCTCGAGCCTTGCCGATGCGCCGCCTGCGAGCATTATCGTGTTGCCGGTGTTGTTTGAAGGGCAAACCAAGGCAGTGATTGAATTGGCGTCGCTGGCGCCCTTCAGAGACACTCACCTGACATTTCTGGAGCAATTGACGCAATCCATCGGCGTGGTGCTGAATACCATTGAAGCAACCATGCGCACAGAGAACCTGCTGCAACAGTCCCAACAACTGACGGTGGAATTGCAGTCGCAACAAAAGGAATTGCAACAGACCAACGAAGAACTCGCGCAAAAGGCGCGTCAATTGGCCGAGCAGAACGTGGAGGTCGAACGCAAGAGCAGGGAAGTCGAGCAGGCCCGGCGCGCCCTCGAGGAAAAGGCGGCGGAATTGGCGTTGACGTCCAAATATAAATCTGAATTCCTGGCGAACATGTCGCACGAATTGCGCACGCCGCTCAATTCGATTCTCATTCTGGGACAACAGTTGGCTGAGAATACAGCCGGCAACCTTTCCGGCAAGCAGGTCGAATTCGCCCGCAATATTTATTCGTCCGGCTCCGACCTGCTGAATCTCATCACCGATATTCTGGACTTGTCAAAGATCGAATCGGGTACTGTGACTGTCGAGGCGGAGGAAGTGGCTTTTGCCGCGGTTCGGGATTCGATCGAGCGCACGTTTCGCCATGTTGCCGAGGCCAAAAACCTGCCGTTCAACATTGAATTCGACCCGGCGTTGCCCCGTTCGATGACCACCGATCCCAAACGCCTGCAGCAGATTCTCAAGAACCTCTTGTCGAACGCGTTCAAGTTTACGGCGCACGGCCATGTATCCATTCATGTATCTCCGGCAGTTTCGGGCTTTAGCCTCGACCACAAGATCCTCGGCAAAACGCAAAATATCATCGCTTTTGAAATCGGCGACACCGGCATCGGCATTGCCGCTGAAAAGCAGAAGTTGATTTTTGAAGCGTTCCAACAGGCAGATGCCGGCACAAGCCGCAAATACGGTGGAACGGGGCTGGGACTGGCGATTTCACGTGAACTGGCGACGCTGTTAGGCGGTGAAATCAAATTGGTGAGCGCGCCGGGCGAAGGCAGTTCGTTTACTCTGTATTTGCCGCTGACTTATACGGGCGGAACGGCAAAAATTTCGCGGCAGCCTGATGTCCAGCCGGTAATTTTGCCCGCGCCCCGGGAAGAAAGCATTCCTGATGATCGTGAGTCCATCCACACGGGTGACAACGTCCTGCTGATAGTGGAGGATGATCCGCATTATGCGCGGGTCCTGATTGGACTGGCGCGCGATAAAGGGTTTAAGGCAATCTCGGCCACGCGTGGCCATGCGGCAATCGCCCTGGCGCGGCAGTTTTTGCCAACGGCGATCACGCTGGACATTTTCCTGCCGGACATGCTGGGCTGGACGGTATTGAACAATTTGAAGCTGGATCCCGCCACCCGGCATATTCCGGTCCAAATCATTTCCATCGAAGAAGAGCGGCAGCACGGCCTTTCCCACGGCGCATTTTCCTATACGATTAAACCCGCCACAACGGAAGGCCTGGAACAATGTTTTGATCGGATAAAAAACTTTGTCGCCCCGCGCGCGAAACGGCTGTTGGTAATCGAGGATGATAAGACCCAGAGAGACAGCATTGTTGAACTGCTTTCAAACGGCGATATTGAGATTGAAACCGTCGGGACCGGGGGAGAGGCGTTCCAGAAACTAATGGACAATCAGTTTGATTGTTGCGTATTGGATTTGCGCCTTCCCGATATGAGCGGTTACGCGTTGCTGGAGAAGATGCAGGCCGAACCCGCTCTGCGCGAAGTGCCGGTTGTCGTGTTTACCGGAAAGGACCTTGAGCCCGAAGAAGAGAAGCAACTGCGCGCCCTCGCAAAAAGCATCGTCCTCAAAGACGTGCAGTCACCGGACCGTTTGTTTGACGAGACTGCGCTGTTTCTCCACCGGGTTGTGGCCGATTTGCCGGAGCCCAAACGGGAAATGCTCGCGCGGCTGCATACTTCCAACGAGGCATTGCGCGGACGCAAGGCGCTGGTGGTGGATGATGATGCCCGGAACATTTTCGCGCTGACAACGGTCCTGGAAAACCATGAAATGAACGTGCTAAGCGCGACCAACGGCCGCCAGGCGATTGAGATTATCCAGAACACGCCGGATTTGAGCGTCGTGCTCATGGATATTATGATGCCCGAAATGGACGGCTATGAAACGCTCAGGGAAATCCGCAAGGACGCGAAATTCCGGGCGTTGCCCATCCTGGCCCTGACAGCCAAGGCAATGAAAGGCGACCGCGAAAAATGCCTTGAGGCCGGGGCATCAGATTATATCGCCAAACCTGTGAACACGGACCAGTTGGTTTCGCTTTTGCGTGTTTGGCTGCATAGATAACAATATGCTTTGGCAAAATCCTGCGATTTTTACAGACGTGTGGGGACCATCCTTCCTGTCATTGATGCGCGCAAGGCAGGACGGTTTTGAAACGCCTCGCCGCCGCGCATCCGGTTGGCGAGGCGGGTCGTAAGAGCCCGTAACATACAGGGAAAGAGAAAGTCCGTAAGAAATTTCGAAGAGTTGAGAATGCAATCAAGTGATATAGAAAAGGCTGCCATTAAGCCGGGACCTGAGCCGGTCAATATTTTGCTGGTAGATGACGAGAGCAGGAACCTGGACGCCCTGGAAAGCATCCTGGAATCCATGCCCGGGCTGCGTCTGGTTCGCGCGCTCCAGGCTGACGATGCGTTGTTGGCGCTGCTGCGCGACGATTTTGCCTGTATCGTGCTGGATATTCAAATGCCGGGAATGAGCGGCATTGAGCTGGCACGCCAGATCAAGTCCCGCAAGCGTAACCAGCATATCCCCATCATTTTTCTGACGGCATTTTTCCTCGATGAAAAGGACATTATATCGGGTTACGGCGTGGGGGCGGTGGATTATTTAACCAAGCCGATCAACCCGGAGATTTTCAAGTCGAAAGTCGGGGCTTTTGCCGATCTGTTCCGGACCGCGCGCGCTTTGAGCGCCGCCAATGCGGCCCTGGAATTGGAAGTCACCCAGCGCAAAAATGCGGAGGAAGCTCTGCGGCAGATGAACAACAGATTGGAAGCAGCCGTCCAGGAGCGTACGGCTGAGCTTAGCCTGAGCCAGGAGCGGTATGAGCAGGTTGTCCGTAATTTGCCAGTAGCCGTTTATACGACCGATGCCGAGGGCCGAATTACTCTTTATAACGCAACGGCTGCGGAATTGTGGGGCCGATATCCAAAAATCGGCCAGGACCATTGGTGTGGCGCCTATAAGATTCTCAGGCCAGACGGAACAGAGTTGCCGCCGGAGGAAGGTCCTATGGCTGTCACATTGAAAACCGGCGAACCGGTGCGCGGACACGAAATCATTGTCGAACGCCCCGATGGCGCGCGCCGGAACGTTTTGCCATATCCCACGCCCATCCGCGATTCTTTCGGAAAGATCACAGGCGCAGTGAACATGCTGCTGGATGTGACCGAGCGGAACCTGGCGTTGTTGATGACACAGCGGTTCGCCGCCATAGTCGAATCCTCGGATGACGCCATCGTGGGCAAGGACATCAACGGAATTATCAACGGTTGGAATCACGGGGCTGAGCGGATTTTCAAATACAAGGCCGCAGAAGTCATAGGCAAACCAGTATTCATATTGATTCCGCCGGATCGACACGCTGAGGAATTGGATATTCTTAAACGCGTCCGGAACGACGAAGCGGTAAAGCACTTCGAAACTGTCCGCAGGCGCAAAGATGGGTGCCTGATTGACGTATCATTAACGATTTCCCCTATAAAAGACGCCAATGGGAAGGTCGTGGGCGCATCGAAAATCGCGCGGGACATTACCGAGCGCAAACGAAACGAGAGGCAGCAACGTGCTCTATTTGAACTGGTTGCGACTGTGAACTCCGCCCCATCCATGTCTGCAATTTGTGATGGGGCGCTGGAAGCGATCATTCAGTGCCAGGGTGCCGATCGGGCCGCGTTGCTTTTGGTTGATTCCGAGGGTGTCATGCGCTTCAGAGCGTGGCGCGGGCTTTCAGATGAATATCGGAAGGCTGTCGAGGGGCATTCGCCCTGGCAACAAGGTGTTTCCCCGCAGCCTCTGGCTATTAACGAAGTGACGAGCTCCGAATTGGACGACGGATTGAAGAAGACCATCGAAAAAGAAGGCATTCATTCATTGGCATTTATCCCAATCAATTTCGAAAAGCGGTTGCTTGGCAAATTCATGGTTTATTTTGATTCCGCTCACGCATTTGCCGAAGATGAACTGAGACCAGCCCAAACGATTGCATCGCAAATTGCTTTTGCAATAGAACGAGACTACGTATCGCGACAATTGAAACGGGCCAACGATGATTTGCTTGCCGCTTCGCGCGCCAAAGACGATTTCCTGGCCACGCTGTCGCACGAGCTGCGCACACCGTTAAATCCGGTGCTTCTGCTGGCCAGTGATGCTATGAACAACCGGGACCTGCCGCCTCGCGTCCGCGCGGATTTCAACACCATCCGTAAAAATGTCGAGATGGAAGCCCGCCTGATTGATGACCTGTTGGATTTGACCCGGATTACGCGGGGTAAAATCATCCTGGAAAAGCATTTCGTCAATTTGCGAAGCATAATACAGGATGCCGTTTCACAGGTGCGCGACGAATTGAACCAAAAGAAGCTCCGCCTGGAATTGCGCTTCAAGGCGGCGCAACACACCGTTTTTGCGGATGCTGTGCGGTTGCAGCAGATTTTTTGGAATCTGTTAAAAAATGCGGTGAAATTTACTCCAGAAGCCGGGCAGATCACCATTGAGACTGAACTGTCTGGTGATAAACTCCTGACAAAAATTACCGATACAGGAATCGGAATGACGGACGAGGAAATAGCGGGGATATTCAAAGCTTTCTCGCAGGGTGACCATGCCGCCACCAACGGCCATCGTTTCGGCGGCCTTGGATTGGGCCTGAGCATTTCCCAAAAGCTCACGGAACTTCATTCCGGCAGGATTCTGGCCGCCAGCGAAGGACGCGACAAAGGTTCGACATTCACGGTCGAGTTGCCGCTCGTGAGCGCGGCGGATTCCAACGGAAAAGGAACCGCGCCGTCCGCGCCGGAGGACGTTCCCCGGAGCAAGGCTGCAAAATCCATTCGTATTCTGCTGGTGGAAGACCACGAGCCGACACGCACGACACTGGCCGGCCTGCTCGCGCGGCGCAGTTATGATGTCGCGGTGGCGGCAACGGTCGAGGAAGCCCGTATCCTGGCAAAAAAGCGGGACTTTGATCTTCTCATTACGGACATCGGACTTCCGGACGGAAACGGATACGATTTGATGAACGAATTGGGCAAGGAAAGCCGGCTTCGTGGCATTGCCCTGACCGGTTATGGAATGGAGCACGATGTGGCTCGCAGCGAAACCGCCGGATTCGACGCCCATTTGACCAAGCCGGTGCGCATCCAGTCCCTGGAAGCTGCGCTGGACGTGACGGCAAAACTCATCGAAAGACCTTAAAGATTCCTGCCCGCAGCATTCGGAAAACTGCCAAGATTCTCAGATTTTCACTGTGTGCATGAGCGCCACTTTGGTGGCATGGCCTATGCTTAAACTCATGGCAACCCGGTAAATGGATTACTGTGCCATTTACCTGACGAGTCAGAGCATTGTGAAAATGTCGCTAAAAGCGATTTTGAATATGATTGCACGTTCAACAACGGGTAAGTGCCAGGATGTGGCAGACCGCTTCGTGGGCCGCCACAACTCGAAACCCACGGTCAATGACGCCGGGTCGCCGTTTTTGGTTGAATTCTTCATGGTCCGGGGCGTGGGTTTCCAGTGCATGGCTTACCTCAATTCAGACGGAAAATGGCGCAGCGCGTTTGACAACCGGGAACTACCCGGCGCTATCTACGTTTTGGAATAGCACTGCGAAGAGCAGACGATACCGTGTGTTTAGACAGTAACGGCTATGCACTTTGCATTTTGCGGGATTGCATTTTTCAAAACTTCAGCTCTTTTACACGCTGGCTCCAGGGCGATTTCATAGTTCCAAACTACGACGATCTGATCCTGGACAAGGATCGCCGGAACAAAATACTAGCCTCACTCGATGACTCCGAAGGTTGGTGACGTTTTTATGCTGGACTTGGGCTATGAAGGAAAGGTCCGTCCTGTGGTAATGATGTCAAGGGACGACCGGAATGCTCCCCGCGCACTTTCCCTATTCGTCCCGCTCACGAAACAGAGCCGGGGAACATGGTACGAGGTCGAAATGCCTCGCGTGTCGTGGCTAAAATTACAATCGTGCGCAAATGTCCAGGCAATCGGATCAGCTGAGCACCATGAGTTGACAGACAAACGTGGACGGTTCGATGCTTCGGTAATCATTCGGATCAAGGACGCCATACGCTACGTCTTTGACCTCTAGAGCAGCTTGAGACGCCATTGCGAGTGATTTTGTGTCTCCGCTGCGATCTGCCAGGGGGTTAGATGGTGCGCGATACAGGGTTTGAAAGTGTAAACGGCATTTTCTTAAAATCGCGCAGATTGCTAATAAATCGTTGTGGGAACAAGCGATTTACGATGCTGCCCATTTTTTGTTGTGGCATATTGCTACAGCATTTTAACACGAAGTCTGTAGCAAGCTGTAGCAATAACTGGCGGCAGGATTTTAGCGTCCTGCCAGCCAGCAGAACGCGCAAGGCACAATCCCTGCACTTCACTATCCCGACGCGTCCTGCGCGAGCGTAGGCACGGGGCGGGGCAACGTATGCGCAAGGGCAACGCTCATTTTTAGCTGCGAGGAGGACGGCATTTAACAACGACAAAAAGGCGCGTTGGGTGTTAAGCAACGCGCCTTTCTGATTGCAGCCTTTACGCTGCCTGCGCCACAGGACGCGGGGGCAGCGTTAACGCAGCACGACGGGCGGGAATAGTGCTCGCCTTGCGTGCCGGGGCTTTCGTCGAGGATTTTTCCTTCGCGGCAGCAGACTTGTTAAGCCTGTTAGCCGTGTTCCACCTTGATTCGAGGCCGACCATGTCATGCTTGAACTTCGGCCATTTGGCCAGCATCTTTTCGAACGCTGCTTTCTTCAAGACGCCTTTTGCCACCAGATCGCGCATGTATTGCGCACTGCCTGTAATACCACCTGTTGCTTTTGCTGTTTTTGTTTTCTTTGCCATACTTTTCTCGCTTTCTGTTTCGTTGTTTTAGTTTCGTGATTTGTTTATCACACAACCAAAATAGCATGAAACTTGACAAACGAAATAATTATTGCCAAGAGTCACGCGAGCCTGCGCAAGGCAAGAATCCTGCCTTAAGCTCTGGCGCGAGCCTGCGTAAGCGTATTGTGTTGACGGGATTTTTGGCAGGGGATACTGGCGGCACCCCTTATGACAGACACAGAAAGAATCGAAAAACTTGAAAGGCTGGTTAACAGTATCAAAATGGCACTTGACGAGTACGGCAGAGACTACCGCAAAGCAAAGGAGCGGATTAATGCCCTTGAGGATGACTTTAAAAAACTGAAGCGTGACGTTAAAACACTCAACCAGCCAAAGACGCAGGAAAGCGAAAGCTAACCTGCGCATAAACATGTTAGCTATATTGCCTGCACTCACGCCGAACAGCAGCGCAAAATCAAAGTGCCCGCCATCATGTCAAAATCCTGCCGCAGGCAGGCAAAACGCATAACGGCGGGCAGGCCGCTGCGCATTATGAAAGCGCAAGGCGGCAAAATTAACTGCGCACATTGCTGGTGGCCCATAACGATAGTCGCTTGTAAAATTTTTCCTTGTCGGCAACGTCCACTCGGCCAAACGCGCGGAGAAAATCCCAGAACAGAATTTCATCTTCGGTCTGAGCAGGCGGAACTGCATCCGGTACAAGCGCAGGGGATGCCGCAGGCAGCACAGGCAATGTGAAAACTTCATCAGCAAGGCCAAGCTTCACAGCCTCAGAGGCGGTGAAATAGTAGTCCCCACCGGCCAGCCAGGTTTTAACCAACGCAAGTTCCTTCACGCGCCTTAGAATCAGGTCGCGCAATTTGTAATTGGCATTGTCGTTCTTGTCCGCGTATAGCCGCAATTCTTCTCCGTCTCCGAACGCAAACGAGCGTGCAGTGTGAATCATCATTTGCGCACCGGCTTCAATCCGAATTTTGCGTGCGGCTAGTGCAATGATGACGGCTGCCGAATAGCACGCGGTGAATATCTCCGCCGTAACGTCCCGGCCATGCAATGCGTCAAATAATTTGAACGCTGCGATGCCGTCGCCGCCGACCGAATTTATGGTCAACTCTACGCGTCGGGCGTCACCGATCTGCGCAATGCAATCCTCCACGGGTTGGCCAACAAGGCCAATTTCACCAGCAATGCTAACGCGAGCCGTGCCGTCGTCCTGCCGTATAACTGTAAACCAACAGGGACCGGGTGGCCGGGCGTTAAAATCAACGCTCCTTTCGGATTTTTCAGCAGCAGACGCAGGACAATTCAAATCGCTTTGCATAGTTCGTGGAACTTTTTATTTCCTGCATGGCGGCGCGATAACAAAAGGATTATGTTCGCGCCGCGTTCAGGCAACCGCGCCGCTGCTTTATAGGCCAGTGCCTTACCTTCGATGCTCGGGAACACACAAGGTGCGCAGACGGCATGAAGGTGCAAGCGTTGGCTAATTTCCAGAAAGGCCGATTCACGGAGGAGTCGATTTATCATTTTCTTTTTGTTTTAGTCGCCGGAGGCGTTCAATGTCGCGTTCGAGTTGAAGAAACCTCCGGCTGATTTCAAAAATTCGCCTGACTTCGCCATTGTTTACAGCCTTTGGAAATTCAATGCACAGAAAGTCAAATTCCTGAACAATCATTTCAACCTGGCTGTCAGCACTCATTTAGCCTGCGCTTTTATTGCCTGCAAGCTACGTTCAATTTGCACCCGCTTTACGCGGTTCTGTTCATCCTTTAAGGCCCGAGCATGGTCATGCTGTTGGCTGAGAAAATCCACGCAAGCAGCATGGTATTCGGCGCGGGTTTTAAAGTTGGTAACTGTCGGCATCGTTGCTTCAATCATAGTTTTACCTTTATTACATTTGGTTTTATGTTACTGGGTTTGGACTTGGATTTGATTCGCCGGGCATGTAGCCTGGGTCATCGCTCGTGTTTGGGCCGAAAGCTCCGCCGCTCGATTCCAGCGCATTTATCGCAGGGTTAGCCGGATTGCTGCCCGGTAGTTGGCCTAAGATAGGCTTGCTTGGCGCGATTGCGATTCCCGGCCCAATCATGCCTATCCTGTAATCATCGGCGTTTTCGCTCATCCATTTGACGTACGCGGCCTGCCACGCAGCAATGCCTTGGCCGTTTTCGATATAGTCGCCGGGGTTTGGCGGGTTTGGTGTTGGAAGGCAGGCCATAATCAAGATTTGGTTTCAGCTTTCGGTTGTTCACCACGCAATGCAGCCTCGTGGACGGCGCGGTCGTGTTGGCCGTCAGTCCGGATTTTGTCATGCTGTTTATTCAAGATTTCGACGCAAGCCTCATGGTGTGCCTCGTCACTGGCAAATTCGTCGCGATGGGGGAAGCCTTCGCGGGGAATTTGCGGGAATGATTTATCAGTTTTCGTTTCCATTTTCTTTTTCCTGTTTTGTAGTTTTAGATTCGGTTTTTGCTGGCTCAACTTTAGATTCAGTTCTGTCGGAAGCCGGGATAAGCTTGCCCAGGGCCGTGAGGACGCCTGCACTAACTGCCGCTGCTCTTTCATTTTTTACACGCAGGCTATTCGATTCGATTTCGGCTCGGATGGCGTCATTTTTGCTGGATATTTCTTCAACCGCTTTTTTATGTTCGGAAGCCGATAACTCCCTTGCTGCTTCGTTGCGCTGGCGCTGACGCTCACGACCTGAGTTAATAGCGTCCTGCTCGGCAGCAAGTTTTTGACGGGCGGCTTCGATTGCCCTTTCATCGCGTGGAAGGTCGAAAAGTTGTGCTCCGAAAAAGTCAGAATCTACGCGCAACGTTGGCCACTCAGGCATGTAGTTCGACACTGGCACTGCATAGCCTGCCACGGCCAAATAAATCAACGCCTTAAGTGTGTCAGACGGCTTAAAGCCAAAGTCAAACCTGATTGAGTGTCTCTCCGACTTGTCCTGCGATTCGACAAGTTCACGCGTCAGTTTGCGCACGCGCTCACAAAAAGGATTCATGATGGCGTACACCTGCTGGCTCAGCTTCGTCTGCAACCGACGGCACTCATACCGGATAGCCGCGGATTGCTTTTCCAGTTCCTCCCGGCTTTGGACTCGATTCGGAAGAATAGATTTGCCGGGGTCCATCTCTAGTTCGGAGCGCACTGCGTCACGCTGTTTTTGAAACAGGCCGATTGCCGAAATAAAACCATTCTCATTGATTCTATCTTCGAGTGCCCGCCACTTAAGTTCGATTTCAACCAATTCCCTTTTGTCCTCAGTGCTTAAGCCCGTGCCGCGCTTGCCCATTTCAGACAACAGCCACTCTGCCATTTTAGCAGGTATCGCAACCGGGACTGCGACCCATCGGCCCGAAAACCAAACGCGATTTGTAAAATATGGCTCCGCCGTGAACTTTGCCACGAACGGATCTGGGTCAGGCTGCGGCACGACCGTGCGACTTTGAATCGGCGTCGGCATGTGACCACCATTGCGCATAGCGTCCAGAGTTTCTTTGGAAGTTTGCCCTTGCGTCCGCCTCTGCGAAACGGCAGGCGCAACTACGTTACGAATTCGACTAAATAATGACATATAATTTAAACTTTCTCTCTACAGTTACATTGCTCTCTATATAGGGGTTCCCGGTAAACGTTTTTTAAAAATGCGTTCGCGCAAGCGTTTTACACGCTGCCCCCAACTCTGTTTTGATTCACCGTTTCGCCGGGCTAATTCCGCGCTGTCACAGTCCAGCGCAAGCCCAAGCGCGTGCCGTAGCTCATCTCCATGCTTTCCCCCTGGCAACCGCGCAAAGATTCGAGCTATAGCGTCCGCCGCGCGTTGGTCTCCAAGGTCGTCCAGAATTTTTTGAATAAGCCGGTCAGCAATCGCTCCGTCGGGAATAGTCGCGCCAGCCTCGCGCAAGGCTTCCATCAGTTGAATTTCCAACGGCACATAGGGCATAGGCGCGGGCGTCATCGAGCAAGCAATGTCGAATTCAGTTTGTTCCTGTTATGTGTTCATACTTTGCGTTTGTAGTGCTTTGCCATCAATGCCTCGACCTCCGATTCAATGTTTAGCCGTTTAGCTAAAGCCAGAAAGTCATCACGGAACGGTTTCAATATAAGATTCCACAGGTCAGCTTCCAGCGCTGCTCGTGGCACCAGCACTCCCTTCTTTTCCGCAATCTCAATTTCATTTAGCTCCCGCTCTGAGCGGATTTTTGCAACCATCTCCGCTTCCTTGTCGCCACTCATCAATTTGACCAAGTCGCGCAGATTGATAAATTCGCCATCGAGGCTGACGTTCGCCCTATTGGCCCTGCGTTGAAGCGTTTGACGCTCGATGCCGAGTTCGGTGGCAAGCGCAAAGATATTGCATTCAAGTTTTATTCGTCGTGTTTTGGATTTCATATATTTTGATGTTTATTGTGAATTTTTCCGGAAGTGTTGTTTTAGAGCGCTGTTCTTGCGACATAGCCAATAAAATCATTTTAGGAGTCTCCTAACTTTTTTATAGCCTGACCATGCCTCCACAGCATTGCGCACTGCGCGGTAAATGGCCTGTGGCGCGTTTTGTTCTGCGGATGTCCCTTTGTGCACTCTGGCACTGCGAACGCCTATAAACGAGCACGGATGGCAGGCCGCATGTGTGCGCAAGGATGAAGTTCCTGTTGTAAGCCGTGCTGCGTTACGTGTTACAGCGTTACTGCCGTATATACATACGGGCAGTAACACAGTAATATCTGTTACGGTAACACGGGAAATAACATGCCGTAACACCGTAACACGGTCGAGGGCGGGTGATGGAGTATTCATTTTGCCAGTGCGTAAGAGCCTGCGTCAGGACGTTTGATAATCCCGGCACGCTGCCAGTTTTCGAGACGGCGACGGGCACCGGCATTTTTTAATGCAAAATGTTTCTCGATGGCGGACAGGGCATCCTTAAATTGGAGTGTCTCACCTTTCGCAAAAATCATCTGTGCATCCTGCTGCATCGCAGCCGCTCGTCCAGCGCTCTTAGCTTCGGCCTTCGCCTCTGCCGGATTCTCGACGCTAACGTGCATCTGTGCATCATCGCTCCACGCAAAGCACGGTGCTGACTTCTTCGGGATAGACCTGCGGCGATTCCTGTCAGCCCAGATCGTGCTGACATCATCGGTGTCTTTGTCTACCTGCAAGTTGGTCTCTGATTTGCGCTCTAGCTGGCTTCCTAAATGTCCGCGCGTCTTACGTTCACTGCCGGGATTTAGATGAATGACGCAGACGATTGGGCAATCATACTCAATTGCCAGCGCATGAAGCTCGGCTACAAACTCGTTTGCCTCGCAGGCGTCGTTTACATCTGCCACGGCATCGGCAGCACCATCAAAGATAAGTGAATGGACGCCGCCGAATTTCTTTTTCGCTTCGTTCAGCAACAGCGGAATGCTTGCGCGGATTTCCTTCGACGACAGGCTTGTCACACAATAGGACATCAGCCATTTCGGAATTGATGCGCGTGTACGGCGTCTGGCACGGTCTATCAACTGCCAGTGGTCGAAGGGCGACTGCTCTGTATCAAGGTGGATAAACGCATAGCTGTTTGGATTTTCAGACCTGAAAGATAGATAATCGTTTCCATCATTACCGAATGCGCTCGCAATCATTGCGCCTACAACAGCAGTCTTTCCAGCCTTAGCCTGTGCTGCCATCGTCGTTACGTTTCCCGGCGTGCAAATGCCTACGTCAGCAAGATAGAACCGCGGCTTTGGCTCGATAGGATTTTTGGCTGGTGAAAAAATTCGCGCTTCGAGTTTTTCCAACAGCTTAGAATCGTCTGCGCTGTCCTCTCTATCCTGAATCGGGTCTAGCCTGTACCACAGTTTGTTTTCGGGGTCCCAATAGGTTTTAACATGGGGATAACCCGGCAACTGGTCAGGACATGGCGGACGACGTTTTGGAATAGGCAGGATGTCCCTCATATATTCCTTATGCCGCCAAAAGTTCCGCGTCAGACGCCAGGTTAAACGATTGCCACTCTCCATCTCGAAGGCATTCAACCTGGCCTGCATCAGTAACGCGCAAGCGGGGACTGGCCTGGCTTTGTTCTAACAGCAGTAAAAGCGCAGTCCCTAATTGCTCGTCCGTTACGTTAACGCCATTTCGCTCCTCGTAAACGGGCGTTACTAGCCCGATAATCTCGACCGCTGTTTCCCATGCCTCTAATGGATAGGACAGCACACGCTGCGGCTGCTGCTCGTTTTTTGGCGGCGTAAGCAGACGATAGGCGTCGGCCAAAAACGCAACACTTGCGTTTTTTAAATCTGCGCGGCGTTCCCAACACCGCAGATAGTTCTGGACTGTTCGGGCTGAGAAACTGAGACGCTCCTTAATCCACGGTAACCACTCGCCATGTTTCATGGATTGCTTTTTGGCTGTAAGTAGCTCGCCGATTTGGATAGCCTTTTCAAGGCTTGTCTTGGCGGCGGACATTATCTCCGAATGGAGGCGGTTAATCTCTCTAGCTGCTGGAAATTTAGTTATTGCCTTAGAAGGCTTTTCTGTTATAGTGTGCATCGTAGTTAGTTCTTTTTGCCGGCGTGCTGATTTGCCTGTCACACGTCGGCATTTTTGTTTTGAATTGGAGAAGGGGGAATTTCAGAGACTGGAACGTGAGTTACCCGGTATCGGTCACGGCGCATATTCGCCCCTTGTCTGGAAATTCAATCGCCGCTTTGAGGACACTGCCCGTCGGGCAACACGCTTCCCGCCGCGCAATATCATTTCGATTTTGCGCAGGTCTGAGCCGCTAGCCTTTGACCTTCGTAGAAAAGATTTCATAAGTTGGATGCTGGAAATTTAGACGCTCACCATCGCAACTCTCCGTTGCTCAAGCCACCTTTGTAAATCCGCGCGGGAATAGCGGACAACCTTACTCGTTACTTTGAAGTGTGGAAGCCCGCGCCGCTGGCGCCACAGACGGAGAGTGCGCGGTTTGATTCTGAGCAATGCGCAGCACTGCTCATCGTTTAGGATTTCCCCAGCGCTTTCTTGCCGGGCCTGTTCAATTCTATGTTTCTGTGCCATAACTGTCTGGCACAATAATGCCCTATTGCGTCATAATCTAAGACTTCTAAGGGGAGGGGGGTCTGCTTATCGTTGTCCAGTTAAAACGTAACCAAGTTTTTTGCAAACTGCCCGAATATCTCGCGGAACTTGATTGTCATGGTCACGGTCAAACCTATGGCCGAGCGATACAAGGTACTTTGTAAGCTCAATTGCATTGCAAGGGGTCTCCGGTGTACCGCAGGCGTTCTCCCTGCAAAAGCTTGAAATGTCACGATACCTATCAAGGTGCAAACTGGACTTGGGCTTGTGAACATGTTGCAGCGTACCCGCCAAGCTTGAAAAGAATTTCCAGTCCTTTTTGGAAATTGCTTCCAGAAACACGCCGACTGCGTTTGGAATTTCAGCCCGGTCGAGCTTTGCTGCCATTGCTGCCGTTATCTGCGCTTGAAATACGAACGCTTCCATTTCAGAATTAGTTTGCGGTATCTTCCCCGGCTTTGCTGGTTTAAGGAACGTGGCGCCTTCCGCGATTAGTTCCTTCTTAAACAAGCTAGGTTCAGCAGCAATCTTTTTTACCAATGTTTGTCGTGTTGATTTGTTCTTCATAGCATCCTCACTTTGTTGCAGCGGACATTGCAATAACGTTCGCTGGCGTCTCTGGCGCAATTGCGAACCACGTTTTAGCGTCCGCTGGCGTAACCAGTTCCCGGTAATGCGCAAATATCATGCCGGGGGAGTTACCGCTTTCGAGCGCGACGCGTGGAACGTCGTTGCAGTCTGCTACGCGGTAGCTGATGAACGAATGACGCAGGGCATTCTGTTTCCGTTTTACAGGAGGCACGGCAGCGATTTTCTTTTTCGGGTCTGCCTTAACCTCGGTCGCGGCCGTGATTGCCATTTGCACTTTGTAAAAGCGGCCCGACGCCCGTGTCCAGACCTTGCCTTTTTGTTTTGCATAATCTGCGAGCCACGCTGCCAGGTTCGGCAGGATAGGGACAAGGCGACGTGTCGCAGTCTTGGTTTTGTGCGCGCCAAGCTCGATGTGGCCGCGTTCCAGTTTTACGTCCTGCCAATCCAGCCTTGTGATTTCAACAGAACGCAACCCGGCGAACGCTTGCAGCGCAAGAATCGGTTTGAAGTAGGGCGGCGCAGCAGCAAAAAGCCGCTGCAATTCTTCCGGCGTGTAAATCTCGATAGGGTTGCCGTTGCGTGCTCCTGCCTTTTCCGTGGCGGCTACGGGATTGTCTCCACGCGCAATGTATCCGCGAGCCTCCGCGAAATTAAAAAGAGTGTTCGCTGCATCGCGGAAATTTTTAATCGTCCGTGGTGAAAAACTCATGCCGTCCAGCCATGACTGAATTTCGATGGTGGTAATGGCGTCCACGTTCCTTGCAAATGCCTCTGCAAATTTGTCCAGTGTCCATTCCATCTGCTCAACGTAACGCGCACTTGCACCGCGCTTCTTTTTTAATTCGACCAGTTCATCGGCAACCTGCCTGACTGTTCGTGGCTCGCGTGTGACAGGATTGCGCCGGGCAAAATCTTTGCAGGCTTCAAGCATTCTATCCCCGCCGAGAATCTTGAAGCATTCAGCGTAGCGCACAGCGGCAGTGAGTAAATGCGCTCCTGTAGGACGCAGGAGTTCAACGGCCTGGCCATAGGCGGCTGCGTCCTTCCCCCGGATCTGAGCAGCCTCAGCCTCCCCGGAGGCTATTTGCGTTGCAATCCTTTTTGCCTCTGCCCGCGCCTCGGCTGCATCGCTAAAGGAGCGCATGTGGCGGAAGCCTTTAGAGTAGTCTGCGACTTCAAAGCGGTCATATTTGCCGCCCATGATTTTCCGGGAGTAGATTTTGACCGTGACGTTGCCCACGGTGACCTTTTCGGGTTTATTGCGTTTTTTCATTTTGCGTCCTGTTCGATTTATTTTTGTGACGCAATAATGTAGCAAAAATGTAGCAATATGTAAAATGCGATTTTTCCAAGAAGCAGAAGCTATTGATTGTCAGGTATTTAGGGATGGTGCGCGATACAGGGTTTGAACCTGTGACCCCTACCGTGTCAAGGTAGTGCTCTACCACTGAGCTAACCGCGCATACCGGCCTTTATTGTCGTTTTTCCTTCTGCCGTTGGCAAGCCATTTGTTTGGATCGGCGGATCGGATCGATGGGCGAATGGATTGATGGATAAGCTCCAAATTCCAACATCCAGGCACCAGAGAATGATCAAGCACCAGGGTCGCAAATTTGGATATTCGAGGATTGGTTCTTCTCTGGATGTTGGAGCTCTAAATTTGGACCTTGCGAGGCTGGACGAAGGTCCTCTTAGAAGCTGAGGTAGGTGTACGCCTTTAAGCCGCGTTCATATTCATCCAGCAGCCGCATCGCTTCGGATGGTTTCATCCTGTCTGATTTTATGGCCTCATCCATCTGCGCCTTCATTTGGCGTTTGAGTTCATTTTCATCATACTGCACAGCTGCCAGGGATTGGATGATGGTATTGCCCTCGATGATTTCCTCGATGTAATAACCGCAGGGTTCATCAGGCTCGAGAAAAACGTGGACTTCATTCACGCGCCCAAAAAGGTTGTGCAAGTCACCCATGATATCCTGATAGGCGCCCATGAGGAAGAAACCGATGTAATAGGGTTCGGGGTTGCCGTTGCCATTGGAATTAAGTTTGTGCAGGGGCAGGGTGTCGCGGACGTCTCGGAAATCAATAAACTTGTTCACTGCGCCGTCGGAATCGCACGTGATGTCCACCAGCGTGCCTTCGCGTGAGGGCCGTTCGTTCAGGCGCGCCACCGGCATAATTGGAAAAAGCTGGTCTAAAGCCCAATGATCAAGAAGTGACTGGAAAACGGAAAAGTTGCACAAGTATTGGTCGCCGAGAGTGTCTTCGAGTTTTCGAATTTCTTCGGGCACATACGCCTGGCCCTTGAAGCTTTCGACCACGTCGCGGGAGATTTGCCAGTAAAGGTCCTCGATTTTCGCCTTGTCCGGCAGGTCCATCATGCCGAGTGTGAACATGTGCTGCGCGTCTTCCCGCCGTTCGAGGGCATCGTGATACGCCTCGATCTTGTTCAGTTTCGCGAGGTTCTTTTTGATGTCGAGCAATTCGCGGACGATCGCGTGTTCGTTTTCGCCATATTTCAGGAATTCGCCCGGCCGGGTCTTTTCGATCGAGCCAAAGACTTCTACAATCAGCACGCTGTGATGAGCTACGATGGCGCGCCCGCTTTCGCTGATGATGTCGGGGTGCGGGACGTTTTCAGAATTGCAGACATCAGCGACATAAAAGACAATGTCATTGGTGTACTCCTGCAACGTGTAATTCGTCGAGGAATCGAAGGCGCTGCGAGAGCCATCATAATCCACCCCGAGGCCGCCGCCGACATCGAGATATTCGATGTTAAAATTCATTTTCCGCAACTTCGCGTAAAATCGCGTCGCCTCCTGGACGGCTTTCTTCACGGTGAGAATGTCCGGCACCTGTGAGCCGATATGAAAATGCAGCAGTTTCAGGCAATGAGAAAGATTTTCGGCCCTGAGCATTTCCACGGCGGCGAGGATCTCGGCCGTGCTAAGGCCAAACTTGGCGTTTTCCCCGCCGCTTTCAGCCCATTTGCCGGCGCCTTTGCTCAACAGCCGGGCGCGAATGCCGATCAGGGGTTCGACGCCGTGCTGTTTGGAAATGGCTATGATGTGCCGCAGCTCCTCCAATTTTTCGACAACCATGATGACGCGCTTGCCGAGTTTGACGCCCAAAAGCGCCATCTTGATAAATTCAGGGTCCTTGTAACCGTTGCAGATGATCAGGCTGCCCATTTGATTCTGCAGCGCCAGCCCGGCGAACAACTCAGGTTTGCTGCCGACCTCCAGCCCAAAATCAAACGGTTTGCCTGCATCCAGGATTTCTTCAACGACCTCGCGAAGCTGATTGACCTTGATCGGAAAAACGCCGCGGTATTTGCCCTGGTAATTGAATTCCGCGATGGCATTTTGAAACGCCTTGTTAATCGCATCGACGCGGTGGCGCAAAATGTCCTGGAAACGGATGAGCAGGGGAAACTTGAGGCCGCGCCCGCGGGCCTCTTCGATGACGTCGGTCAAATCGACCGCCACGCCGGCGTCCTGCAGCGGCCGGGCAACGACGTGCCCGGCGTCATTAATATCAAAATACTTCGCGCCCCAGCGGTGAATGTTGTAAAGCGCGCGGGCCGACTCGATGTCCCACGGTTGCGCCTCGTCATTCGAATTGCTCATTTCGGTGAATTCAAACGACCGAACTATAAAAGTTCGCCCGAAGAATGCAATAGACGGAATGAAATTTTTTTCTGTCCAAATTCAGCCATAAAGTCACATTCCTTCGGTTGACATAACAGCGTGGAGTTTTTTATCGTCCGCGAGACAAAAGCAGACACAAAATGAAAAAGAAAGTTCTCCTTGCCGCTGTTGTCGCCTTGTGCGATCGAATTCTCCGGACGCGCGAAATCGGTGACTACGAAGGCGCGTTCAACGGCCTGCAGGTTGAAAACCGCGGTGAAGTGACAAAAATCGCCGCGGCCGTGGATGGCGCGTTATCCACGGTAAAGCTGGCCATAGACGCAGGGGCGAATCTGATGATCGTCCATCACGGGATTTTTTGGAGCGCGCGGCAGCCGTGGACGCGAAAAAACTATGAGCTGCTCCGATTGGCCGTCGAAAATGATTTGGCCATTTATAGTTCACACCTGCCGCTCGATGCGCATCCGAAGTTCGGAAACAACGTTCAGCTCTGCAAGGCGCTGGGCCTGGCGCGGTTGAAGCCGTTTTTTCAGAGCCACGGCCAAACCGTCGGTTTTAGGTCGCAAACGAAAATATCCCGCGCCGAGTTGGCAAAGCGCCTGGAGCGTGCGACCGGATTCCCGCCAAAACTCATCCCGGGAGGCAGTGAGATGTGCCAGGCCATCGGCGTTGTCACCGGAGGCGCCGGGGCGGAGTTAAAATTAGCGGCGCAGGAAGGTATTGACATATTTATCACCGGGGAAGGACCGCATTGGACATTCGCGCTGGCCGAAGAACTGGGTCTGAACGTCCTTTACGGCGGACACTACGCCACCGAGACGTTCGGTGTGAAGGCGTTGGCCCGGCATCTCGCCCAAAAATTCAGCGTGCCGTGGGAATTTTTGGACTATCCGACCGGTCTCTAAGGCTTCCACTGCGTGCGTCTCGTCTTGAGTTCTCGTCCCATTTCTTTACCCTGAGAAAAAATGAAACCAATGCTGACAACAGCCATGCCGGTTCGCAATGCGCAGGAGTTTTTGCTGCAGGCGCTGGAGTCGGTCGCGCGGCAGACGCGGCGGCCTGACCGGGTGATTGTCATTGATAATTGCTCAACCGATTCGACACCGGAAATTGCGAAAAACTTTCGCGGGATTCCGGTTGAATATACGCGCAATTCCAAAGATTTGGACTCATTCGGCAACTTCAATCGTTGTTTGGATTATGCCCCGGAAACAGATTACCTGCATATTCTTCATGCGGACGATTTAATCAAACCGACATTCTATGAGACGATGGAAAAGCTGCTGGAAGACTGTGACGGCCTTGGGCTGGCGTGGTGCCTGGATGAACGGATTGATGAAAATGGCAAATGGCTGAGCGTCTCCGGCAAGCCAAACGGCCGGGTTCAGGTGTTGGACAAAGACACGTTCCTCGCTCGCAAAGCGGAAATCGGCAACCAGGCGTTTTGCGCGACGCTGATGAAGACGAACCGCCAGGCCATTACGGAACGGTTTCCCCTGGATATGCTGATTGTGGGCGATGCCGTCTTTTGGCCGAAGTATGGCCGGCATTGCAAAAAGATTGTCACGCTGAACGAGCCGCTGGCGCAATATCGCTGGCACGGTTCGACGGAAACGTATAAGCGTTCGCCGAACATCGAGGGTTTAATTATAGACGAATGGCGCGCAATAGAGCAGGTGGAGGCGTTGCGTGGCAAACGGCCCGGCTGGCTGCGAATGGGCAAGCTCAAAGGATTGCTGGCCACCCGGTCAGCCATCAAGGCCAAACGTTTTCGTCAAATGGGCAACCCGGAATACTCGCGACAAATCGGACAAACGGCGCGGCGTTACACCGGGCTTCCCATCTGGCTCGCCGGATGGTTCCTCGTCCAGGTTCGCGAAATATTGGTCTTCAAAATCGGGGGTCGCCCGCGGCATCCCGCAAATGTCTATAGCTAGCAACCCCTGAATCATGTCTGAAGTTATTCAACATCCGACACAGGCAGTCATTCTGGCCGGCGGACGAGGAGAGCGGATGCGTCCGCTCACCGACCTGCGCCCAAAGCCAATGATTGAAGTCTGCGGGAAACCGTTCCTCGAACATCAGCTGCTCATGCTCCGCGAGCACGGGTTTAAACGAATTCTATTGCTGCTGGGCTATTTACCGGAAGTGGTCCGGGACTATTTTGGCGACGGGAAGAAATGGGGACTGGAGATTGAATACTCGATTACGGATGTCGAAGACAAAACGGGACGGCGGCTGAAGCTGGCGGAACAAAAAATCGAAGACATTTTTTTCCTCTTGTACTGCGACAATTATTGGCCAATGCCGATGGAAAAAATGTGGCATCGTTATCTGGAAGCAAACACTCCGATGATGGTGACCGTGTACAGCAACAAAGACAATTACACCAAAAGCGTTTTACGAGTGGACGAGGCCGGGTTTGTTGTCACCTATGACAAAACGCGCAAGACTCCGGATTTGCAGGGCACAGAGATCAGTTACGCCATCATGCGAAAGGAATTGGTCGCTGGTTTGCCGGATGGGAACGTTGGACTCGAAGAAACGCTGTTTCCGTCATTGATTGCCCGTCGGCAATTGGCGGCATTCGTTACGCATCATCGGTATTACAGCGTTGGTGATATTTTTCGCCTGCCGATCACCGAAGCTTTTTTGGCGCGGCATCCGGCCATTATTCTCGACCGCGATGGCGTTCTGAACGAAAAAGCCCCGCGCGCGAATTACGTGCGCAACTGGGGAGAATTCAAATGGCTGCCCGGCGCCCGGGAATCGTTGCGCCTCCTGAATGAAGCCGGATTCCGCGTAATTGTCGTTTCCAATCAGGCCGGCATCGGTCGGGGAGCGATGTCCGAAAATGACCTGTTCGATATTCACCGGCGCATGGTCAAAGAAGCCGAACAGGCCGGCGGGCGGATTGACTCGATTTATTATTGTCCCCACGATTGGGACGAGGGTTGCGAATGCCGCAAGCCAAAGCCGGGCATGCTGTTTCAGGCTCAGCACGACTTCAATCTGGATTTGAGCCGTACTCTGTTTATTGGCGACGACGAACGCGACGAGCAGGCTGCGGAAGCGGCAGGCTGCCTCTCGGCGCTGGTTTCAGGCGAAAAAACCTTGCTCAAAATCGTCGCCGAATTATCATTAAAGCCAAAATAAATCGGCTGGTTTCTTAACGTGGTAGCGTCGCCGCCACGCCTGCGCAGGAGCAGTAACACACCCGCCAATAAAGACATAAATCGAAACGTGAGTAAATCGCAACGCATTTTAATTACAGGTCACAACGGCTATCTCGGCGCTGTCATGGCGCCGCATTTGGCCTCAGTTGGATATGATGTCGTGGGGCTGGACACCGGCTATTTCAGCGAGTGTACACTGGTCCCGGACGCGAGGAACATTTCAGCCCTCAAGAAAGACATTCGCGACCTGGCGCCCAGGGACCTGGAAAATTTCGACGCCGTTATTCACCTGGCGGCGCTAAGCAACGACCCCATTGGCAATTTGAATGACGGCTGGACCGAAGAGATTAACTATCGGGCCTCTGTAACACTGGCGGAGCTTTCGCGCGCCGCCGGCGTGAAAAGGTTTTTATTTTCGTCATCGTGCATCATGTACGGCGCTGCGAATATGCTGGTCGTAAACGAGGATTCACCCCTCGACCCGAAAACCGAATACGCCCGGTCGAAAGTCAAGGCCGAGCAGGCGATTTCGGCGCTGGCGGATAAAAATTTCTCGCCGGTGTTCGTTCGCAATGGAACAGTTTACGGCGTTTCCCCGCGGATGAGATTCGACACCGTGTTGAATGACCTGATGGGGTCAGCCGCGACAACGGGCAAGGTTGTGGTGCACAGTGACGGCAAACCGTGGCGGCCGGTCATGCACGTGCAGGACGTGGCCCGTTATTTCCAGGCCATGCTCGAGGCGCCGACCGAAAGCATCCACAATCAGGCATTTAATGCCGGAGCCAATGAATTAAACCACCAGATTATTGAATTAGCGCAAATCGCCGTTGCCACCGTCCCGAATGCCAAACTGGAAATGGTGCCAAAGCCCGGCGCCGACCAGCGCACCTATAAGGCGGATTTCGGAAAATTCGCGAAGACGTTTCCGGATTTCAAATTTAAATGGAACGCCAAAAGCGGGGCCGCCGAGCTCTATGACGCCTTTAAACGGGTGGGATTAAAGTACGAAGATTATAAGGACAAAAAATTTACACGCCTGAAATGGCTCCATTATTTGTTGGACAGCGGGAAATTGGACAGCGCGTTGCGATGGAAAAACAATTAATTTTATGATTTACGGAGTTAAAATCATTCCTCTCAGACAAATCGTCGATGAACGGGGAAAAATCATGCACATGATGAAGGCGACCGACCCGCACTTCATCAAATTTGGCGAGATTTATTTTTCGTGCGCGTGGCCCGGCACAATCAAAGCCTGGCACATTCACAAGAGCATGACGATTAACAACGCCGTAATGTCCGGCAGGGCAAAACTGGTCATGTATGATTTGCGGCCGGACTCCCCGACAAAGGGCGAGCTGCAGGAAGTCTTTTTTGGCGAGGACAATTACGTTTTGGTCCAAATGCCTCCGGGAATTGCTAACGGCTACAAGGCCTATGGAGATAAAATGGTCATCCTGGCCAACTGCGCCACAGAAGCGCACGACCCGAACGAAATCATCCGCGTGGATCCGTTCACGAAGGAAATTCCTTACGATTGGGGACTGAAAAATGGCTAATCTGCCGCGGGCCAAAACACCGCGTCTGGTGGTGACGCGCACGCCATTGCGGGTGAGCTTCGGCGGCGGAGGCACGGACATTGCCGACTTTTATGAGCGCGATTTCGGCGCGGTCTTCAGTTCCGCTATAGATAAATACATTTTTGTAACCGTCAAACGGCACAGCGAACTGTTCAACGAACCGATTCGCGTCAATTACTCGGCCACAGAACAGGTCGAGCGGGTGGATCAAATTCGTAATAATATCGCCCGGGAATGCCTTCGGCTGCTGAAAGTTGACCCGCCGATTTACATCAGTACAGTCGGCGACTTGCCTGCTTCCACGGGATTGGCCGGTTCCAGCAGTTTTGCGGTGGGGCTATTGCATGCATTACACGCCTATCGCGGGGAACGGGTGACACCCAGCCAAATTGCCGAGGAGGCGTGCCACATCGAAATTAATGTCCTCAAAGAGCCTATCGGCAAACAGGACCAATATGCCGCTGCGTTTGGGGGCTTAAATTTCTTCCGTTTCAATCCGGGCGGCGCCGTGACTGTCGAGCCGGTCCGCGTCGGGAACCATTTTTTGACGGAATTGTTTGGCCATATTCTGATGTTTTGGACCGGCATCCAGCGCGATGCCAGTTCGGTGCTGGCTGAACAGCGCCGAAATATTCCGGACAAACTGGTTTATCTGCAAAAAATCCGCGGCCACGCGCAGGAGCTTCACGAATTGGCGGCTCGCGGAAAATTCGAACCCGTAGCTTTTGGAAAAATTCTGCACGATTCCTGGCAGCTGAAACGCCAGCTCGCTGGCTCGATTTCTTCGAAACAGATTGATGAGAGTTACGAACGCGCTTTAAAAGCCGGGGCGGAAGGAGGCAAAATTTGTGGCGCCGGGGCAGGCGGCTTTTTGCTGTTTATCGTCAAACCGAAGAAACAGGCTTCAGTGCGCCGGGCGCTCGCCCATCTTACCGAAGTCGCCATTGGTTTTGAAGCGCACGGCTCGCGCGTTTTGCTTCCGTTTGAACATTAGTGAGGTGTCCGATAAAATTCCAGAAAGGCATCCCACGCGGCGATTTCGTTCCAATTCGGAATCTGGTTGGCCGCCGGATTTAGATTGGCCCTTTGCAACGGCTCGCTGAAATCCTCCTGTCGGGCAAGTTTTAATTCGCAGGACCAGCCCGTGCGCGTGCGGACTTCGCGCGCGACACGTTCCGCGAATTGGCCCTGGCTCTCAACGTAACCGCTGGGATTGCTTTTCGAGAATGTGCTTTTGCCGCTGCCGACCTCGGACGCAAAATTTCCATAACTGGCGGCGAGCAAATCGACATGAATGTTGTCGCGCAAATAATCGGGCGTTTTGACTTCAGCGGTTTTTCCGGCCTGCCAGTGTTTCATCAAATGCGCCGTAAATCGGGGTTCTTCATATGGGCCAAAGGGATTCGGAATGACAAATTTACCTATTGAGATTTCCGCCTTGCCGCAATAATACCGAAACATCTGCCACGTCAGGCCCTTTGACAGACCATAGCCGGAAAAAGCGGCCAATGGCGCGTTGCCCGTTCCTTCGTCCTGTTCAAATACGGTTCCAGTGAGAACAACCGCCTTCAATCCGCCGGATTTGAGTTCGCCCAATAGGCCGCGAATGTTAAGAGTATTTTGTTTCACCGCTTCCAAAACATCAAAATCCGGGCTCCGGTAGTTCCCGGTTTCCGTTGCATGATGACAAAGCAAATCCCATCGGCCTTCCTGAACCAATTTCCGAAAAGGCTCTGAACCGAAGGGCGTCTCAGCGACAAGACGGCAAAAGGGCTTCAATTTTTCGACGCGCGCTTTTCGCACACCTTCGTATCGCTCGGCAGCGCCACGCAGGGGACACACCACCTCATGGCCCGCGGCGGCCAATGTTCGAATGAACCAATATCCGGTGAACGAACTGGCTCCGGTAAAAAGAATTTTCATTTTAAATGTTTCTCCGGCGTGAAATAGGGAAGGTTTTTGTCCTTATCCGATATAACGACAGGTTCCATCGGCCATTGAATTCCCAACTGCGGGTCGTTGTAACGGATGCCCCGCTCGTTTTCCGGCGAGTAGAATTCACTCGTAAAGTAAAAGATTTCGGTGTTGTCTTCGAGGGTCATAAAACTGTTGGCGCAACCCTGGGGAACGTGAATCATTTTGCGATTCTCGGCTGTTAATTCGACCGTTATATGTTTTAGAAACGTCGGAGAGTGCGGCCGCAGGTCAACGACAACGTCAAAGAGCGATCCGCGTGTGGTGCGGAACGTTTTGTCTTCGGCTTTTGGCGCCAGCTGATAATGGATGCCCCGAAGTGTGCCACGCTGACTGCTCAATGAGTTGTTCATTTGGACGATTTTGGGGTTCAAGCCGCGTTGCTGGAATTCGCGTTCGCAGTACGCGCGGGCAAAAAAGCCGCGGTCATCCCCTCGTTTTTCGAGCTCGATGACAAATACGCCTTTTAGGGACGTTTCGATGAATTTCATATTTTTTTCTTGCCGGATGGATTGAGTTGCGTCAAAACTTTTTCAGCAATCCGTCGGCCAATGGCCAGCGATGCAGTGGCCGCGGGCGAAGGCGCATTGATCACATGGAGAATGCCTGGGCCTTCTTCAAAATGAAAATCTTCGACAAGGTTGCCCTCGGCCGTCATCGCTTGCGCCCTCACGGCTGAACCCCCGGCCTCCAAATCTTCGCTGCGGATTTCCGGCACAAGTTTTTGGAGCGACCGAGTGAATTCGGCGCGGGAAAGGGAACGAAAGATTTCATAGGTCCAAAGGCTCGGATATCGGGCCAGGAACTTCCAGAGACCCGGATAAGCCAGCGATTCTGCCAGGTCTCGCGGATTGATATTCGACCAGCGATAGCCTTCCCGGGCAAATGCGAGGACGGCGTTCGGGCCGGCTTCAATCCCGCCACGGATAAGCCGCGTAAAATGGACCCCGAGAAACGGAAATTGGGGGTCCGGCACCGGATAAATCAAATGTCGCACCAGAAACTGCCGCTCCTTTTTGATTTGAAAATATTCTCCTCGAAATGGAATGATCTTCGCAGACGGTTTTTGGCCCGACGCCTTGACAAGACGGTCCGAATGGAGGCCGCCGCAGGAGACGACAAAGTGAGCGCGAAAATTGCCCGCATCAGTTTCGAGGATCTTCTCGCTTCCCTCGGAAACCACTTTCTCAACACGCGCATTAAGCGTAACTTCTCCTCCGTTCCGGCTGATGAGTTCGGCCAGCTTATCGCAGACCGCCGGATAGTCCACAATACCCTCCTGCGGCACATGAATAGCCGCCAGGCCTGCGGCGTGGGGTTCAATCTCCCTGATCTGCTGCGGATTTAATTTCCGTAAACCGGCCAACCCATTCGCATTGCCACGCTCCCAGAGCGTTTCCAACCGGGGCAATTCCATTTCGTCCGAAGCCACGACAATTTTTCCACACTGTTCGTGTGCGATTCCATGTTCCCGGCAAAATCCGACCATTTGCTGCAGGCCGCTGACGCTCAGCCGCGCTTTTTCCGATCCCGGCTTGTAATAAAGGCCCGCATGCAGCACACCACTGTTTCGTCCGGTCTGATGCGCCGCCAACTTTGGTTCCTTTTCAAGTAATCGCAGTTGTAATCCGGGCCGCGCTTCTAAAAGACGGTATGCCGCGGCAAGGCCGACAATGCCTCCGCCGATGACAATGACATCATGATTCATTTGAAACAAGCCTTTCAGTATGCCCAAAGCAAGGACGGGCCGAAAGTCGAAAGCGGAAGGGAAAATTTTCCTGACAATAAACGACCGGATGATACATTGGTGCGGTGAATCAGTGGATTTCCGAGTACCTCCTTGCGCAAAAGGCCGCGCACGATTCCATTCCGGTGAGCGCCGTGAGTGATCTGATTAACGAACTGCGCGCTGTTTTGCGAAAAGGGGGCAAAATTTTCGTGTTTGGCAATGGCGGCAGCGCTGCCAATGCGTCTCATTTTGCAACAGATTTGGGCAAGGGCGCGTCCGATAAAATCGGCAAACGTTTTCATGTTTTATCACTCAACGACAACGTCAGTTGGATGACAGCGCTGGCAAATGATTATACGTACGAAGACGTTTTTGTCGGCCAGCTACAGAATTACGCCGGTCCTGGTGATCTTGCCCTTGGGTTGAGTGTCAGCGGCAATTCTCCCAATTGCGTCAAGGCATTAACGTGGGCCAGGGAGCATGGATTGCGTACAGCCGCTTTGGTGGGTGCCCGGCGGGGTCGAATGGCGGATATTGCCGAGCGCGTTATCGTCGTTGCCGACACCCATTACGGTAGAGTGGAAGATGTACAAATGAGTATTTGCCATATGCTCTGTTACGCCTTTATGGAGCATCCGGAATGGGCGGACTAAGGATCTTCCGCGATCAGCTTCAGATTCGTCTTGTCACTGATGTTGCCGGTTCTATCGGCTATATCATCGAGCGGTCTGACGGACGCCCTGGTTCTGGGGACGGTTTGTAACTGCCTGCGGATTCTCGTCTTTCTTTGTTTTACTGATAGCGGTGAGCGGTGATTTGCGTCCGGACATAAGCAAAATTGTGCACAACCCAATTCCCGTGCCCACGGCAACGATGGTGATGTACAACGGTTTGTGCGGCAGGCTAAACTTAAATTCCACGGTGTGTGATCCCGGAGCAAGAAAAACACCGCGCATAATGAAATTGCACCGCAAGAGCTCTGCGGGTTTTCCGTCAACAAAAACCCGCCAATTGGGATCGAATTTGTCGTTCAAAAGCAAAACCGAAGGCGTCCTGGCTTCCGCATCCAGAACGGTTTCCCTGGGCGCATAGCTTTTGTACTCAACCGTCCCGGCATCCTCGTCTGCCGAGTTGGTCAAGGGTTCATTCGGTATAACGGTGGAGACCAGGACGGTCTTTAGGGGATCGAACGACCGCGCTGCCAGATGTTGAAGCGTTGCGTTGTCGTTTGTGTTGACCTGCCAATTGGAGTAAAGGGAAGCGCGCGGCAAAGCCCCGGTAAACTCAAACAGGGCATAATCGCCATTGTTGTCCGGCACCGCGGTTAATTGTTCGGCTTCTGTGTACTCTTCTACTCCCGGCTTTAGAGCAATGCTAAATCGCTGCAGGATCCGGAAGCGCCGTTGCCCGGGATCCAGTTGATCATTGATTTGATCCAGAAAATTGGCGGGACCGAGCAAATAACGGGTGTTGGTCAACTGCCAGCGCCGGGTCAGCAAATACGCGGTTTGAGGTCCCGTTGGCTGAATCGTCATTTCGTACGCTGTCAGGTCCGCAGGCATTCGCGGCTGTTGAATCTTGTCGAGGCACTGGATGTTATAATACGGAAAATGGTGTTGCATCCATTCAATCTGATAAAGGCCGTCGAAAGGCGAGCCGGAGGGAATATCGGCAACGCGATGTTCATAGGGCTTATCGCGCAACAGATCTATGATCGGGTTGCTCTCATATTTTTGTTTATAATTCCAGTGAACGATCCACGGCAAATTGGCCCGGCTCATGTCAAGCACGAGCAGTGCCCCAAGTAAAAATCTGCCCAGGTTTGCGAGTCTGCCCGAAAATACTCCGGCCAGGACCAATATCATGAACACAACTGCGGTTGCCAGAATCAGAAGAAAAAATCCGGCTTGTCCGATGCTGAATTTGGCGATTTGCTTTGCCGATCCTGCGTCAAATCCAACCGTTTGCAGGTAATCGGTCAGGGGACCGGTCTGCGCAGCGTACGTCATCCATGCCAAAAAGGCCGCGGCAAAGCCGAAGATGCAAAATAAACTCCACTTGTGGTCAAAGCCGCGGGCGTTGGTAAGCCAATTCTTAAACTGTGCGATCGGTGAAATCGGTTTGCCGTCCGGTGTCGATAAATAGACCCGGGACAGAGCGTCGATTCCATAGGCAAAAATGATGGCCATGGCCAAATAGAAAATCACTATAAATTTGCCGGGATTTCGAAGGACTGAAGCTCCAGGCAAGGCATAAAGCCACCGGTAAGGCCACCCGTTAAAGGGCCCAAATCGCCCCCAGGCCAGCAGCAACGAAACAACCATGGCCGCGATGCAAAACCATATAAAATTCCGCTCGGTTTTGGAGAAGATGGAATTCTCTCTTTGCATTGACCGCACCATGGCAAACAAAGCGATCAATGCCACCAGGGTTCCGCAGTAAAAGCCGCCATAGCCCATGCGCATTATCCCTGGAGGAACCGGACCTTGCGAGCCGCTATCAAAGTATCTGTCAATTGCGGGCGTGCGCCCAACGCCGCCCCAGTACTCGCCCCCCACGTATGAATTCGTCAAGGAATTCATCATGTCTTTCGGGGTATCCATTTTATAGCCAAAAAGACCGGGCACAAGAATGCCAAGCGTTTCTTTTTTGGGGATGCTCCACTCTGTCGCCCAGTCCCAATGTTCCAACGGAGTTTCTGCAATCTGGTTCGGCCCGGCGCCGGACCCGCCCGAAATGAACGTTCCAAATACTGCGATGAGGGTTTGCACGGAAATGAATGCAGCAAATACAGCGACGATCGCAACGCGCCCAATGCCGCGCCAGATCTTCGTTAAAATGGGCGCGCCTTCTTCAATGAGAGCGGCGAAAAAGACGTACGCGGCGACGAATACACTCAGGATGGCGCCGTTGTCCAGGCCTTCTATAATGCTGACGCCGACGGCCAATCCGGCCAGCGCCAGCCGCGACCAGTAAATCAAAGGGCGCGTTTCTCCCGAATTTGCCATGGCCAGCGCCAGGGCAAAGAACACCATGCCTATCGCGACTTCCTGCGGGCATGTGCCCCAGCAGGCATTCCCGAAGTAGCAGGAATTCAGGGCAATTGCCAGCGCGCCGAGCGTCGACGCAAGTGGTGAAAGCTTTAATTGGCGAAAAAAGGTCCAGGCGCCAATTCCCAAAATGAACAGGACAATGGGCGGGTAAAACTTGGAATACCCGACTGGCCCCAAAAACCACGATGCAAACGACGTCACACCCAGCGACGCGGTGGCTCCGCTTTGGCCGATGTCGTTCAGGTCGACCCAGATTCCTGTCAGGGTACCGGGGAATTGAGACCACGCAGTATTTTGCTGTCCCAGGGGGCCGTCGTTTGAGAAGTGAACATAGCCGGGCAGGAAGCTTTTCCAGAAAAGGGCGGCTAAAAGCACTGCCAGAAATAAGGGAAATGCAACGGCAAATCGCCTCGTCGGGGCAGTGCTGGCGGTTTTCATGTCACGATGTGAATGATTCAAAGCGAAACCATTATTATGGCTTTTTTAGATAGAGTGTCAAGGACGCGAATGCGTTCAATAAAGCGGGTGCGGTCAGTGAAGCCTGCCGGCAAAAAAAACTGGCCAATGGACCCCGGCAATTCTTAAACTTTACGGATGAATTCACGGATTTTGGTGACAGGGGCTGCTGGTTTCATTGGTTCACACGTTTGCAGGCATCTGCTCAAGGCAAATCATCAGGTTGTGGGCCTGGATGATTTGAGCGGCGGATTTCGAGACTACGTGCCCCAGGGCGTCGAATTTGTCGAAGGCTCGGTCGTGGACACCTCTCGTGTAAAGGAGTTATTTGCCAAACATCGCTTCGACTACGTTTTTCACCTCGCAGCGTACGCCGCGGAAGGTTTGAGCCATTTCATCAAGCATTTTAATTACACCAACAATCTCTTGGGCAGTGTGAACCTGATAAATGCCTCTGTGAACCACGGTGTAAAGTGTTTTGTCTTTACGTCGTCCATCGCCGTCTATGGGAGGAACCAATTGCCGATGGTCGAAGATTCCGTCCCGCTCCCTGAAGACCCCTATGGCATTGCCAAACATGCGGTTGAATTGGACTTGAAGGAATCGCATGAGATGTTTGGACTCAATTACGTGATCTTTCGTCCGCACAACGTCTATGGCGAATATCAGAACATCGGCGACCGCTATCGTAATGTCATTGGCATTTTTATGAATCAAATCCTGCAAGGCCAGCCAATGACCGTTTTTGGCGATGGCAATCAAACGAGAGCTTTTAGTTACATTGATGATGTTGCGCCAGTGATCGCGGCGAGCATCGACCGGTTCCAAAGTTATAATCAGGTCTTCAATGTGGGCGCGGATAAGCCGTATACAGTGAACGAACTGGCCGGGGTTGTCGCAAAAGCGATGGGCGTCAAACCGGACGTAAGACATCTTGAGGCCCGAAACGAGGTTGTTCATGCGTATTCGGCTCATGCAAAAGTCCGGAATCATTTCGGTGACCTGATAAAGAACGTTTCGTTGGAGGAGGGCGTCGCCAAAATGGCCGTCTGGGCGAAGGCTGCAGGCGCACGAAAGGGCAAGCCTTTTGAAGGAATTGAGATCCGCAGGAATCTTCCTCCCTCATGGGCGGCCTTGGAAAAGAACGCCTAGTGTGGCTCAAAATCCGTTGCCGCAATTGTGTAGTTATTTTTGGACCACGCCAGGATTAGGGGTCGTTAGGCGTCTCGATGTCGTCAATTTTTGATTCCGGCGGGGGCTGAATGCCGCCCCCCTCGCCCTCGGAATCGGCGCTTGATTTTTTTAATGTCTGTTTGACTTGCAGGTCCGCAACCAGCTTTTTGGATTTCCCGCGCCGTTTATAGGTCAGAATACCCCAGGCATTGCCAATGACGCTTGCAGGACAGGCAGGCAAATGCCACAGCCAGCGCCAGTCACGGTCGCGAAAGACGCCGCGCGCCGTATGGAATAACGGGCCGGCAAATGTGACACAATAGAGCGCCGCCAGCCAAAGCGGTACGGGCGGATGCTCTCTCATCCAATTGACCTTCGCTCCTTCCTGTACCTGCAGAAAATGAACGGTGGCACGCCGGCGCTTTTGCACAAACTTCCACAGGGTTTGAACGTAATAATGATGAACGCCGCGGCCGCGAATCCGCAACCATTCGCGCTTGCCCGCGCGCATGAGATGAAGCGCAACGTGTGTGTCCTGGAAATGCTCGTTCGCTTTGACCGATTCCAAATCGGCGCGTCGAAATACAAACCCATTTGCCCCGAGGGGATAGGAGAACGTATTTTCCGGCAATTTCCAGCGTTCGACCTCGTCGGCGCGTTCGACAAGTTTTGGATTTGCGCTCATCAACCAGCAAATCGGGTCGCTGATATGCAGCAAATGCGACAAATAAGCGCAAAACGAACTCATTTTGGGAGAGGGCAAATAATAGCTCTCCACGCCAAGGGCCTGGGGATTGGCGTCGAGCGCTTTGACCGCCAATTCAAGATAATCCGGATGCGTGATTTCATTGTCCGCGTCCACAAATACGATGAATTGCCCACCCGCGCGCTTTAACGCGAGCCGCTTTCCTTCCTCCATATTTTTGCCGTCGTCATCGAGGACAATGGCGCCGTACCTCTTTGAAATATCCCGTGTATCATCTGTGGAATGTGCGTCCGCAAGGATGATTTCGTAACGGTCGCGCGGATAGGTTTGTCTCGCAATGGAAGCCAGGCAATTCTCCAAAATGGCCCCGGTATTCAGGGTTGGTATGATGAAGGTCACTAGTGGTAATTGTTCCAGATCGCTCGGCACGATGTCATTCTGACTGAATGCGATAGAGATTCAAGCCCCGCTTTGGCCAGCCAAAGAGAACTTGACTCGGCGCCTTCAATTGGATAGCTTATAGGTGAGAATGAAGAAATTCGCAGGCAAAATCAGCTGGAAGATATACCATTTCGTTCATACAAATGGAACCGCAGCTGATTTTGTTTACTGGGGCGCCTTTTATGTTCAAAATTGTTTTCGAGCGTTCCAGTATCGGCGGTTCTCCCGGCGACATGTGACACCCGAAGACCTTTTTGCCCATCGCGGCATGGGTTCAAAGGCTTCCTCCCTCATGACAGGTGTTACAAATATCTGTAATGCTAAATGCAGTTTTTGTGCGTATCCAAAGGTGGTGGCCAATAAAACCCTGGAGACGGGAGTGATGTCGTTTGAGGTTTTTAAGAAGGCCGTGGATGAATGGGCGGCTTTCGGCGGGGAACGTGTGGATCTGACGCCGGTAGTCGGCGATCCCCTGGTTGATCCAGGTCTCCTCCAAAAGGTGGATTACGCCGTAAATCATGCGCGGGTTAGGACGACATCGCTGACAACCAATGCCATCCTCTTGAATAAGGGTGAGATCTATAAACACCTGGTTGACATGGGGGTTGAGGTATACATTAGCACTCAGGGCACGAATCGGGATGTTTATGGGAAAATATACGGAGTAAAACATTATGATGAGGTCATAGCAAATGTCCATCGCTTGCTTGCATACAATAAGTCAAAAGGCGAACCCTCAAGAATCGTGATCCGCTTCCGCAACCATGAGAAGCCAAGCGAAATTATTCGATCTTCTGATTTTGCGCAGAAAATTCAACCGTATTTGTCGGAACGTGTGCGGATTAATTTCACGGTGGATTTCGACAATTGGGGCGGTACTATTAAACCCGAAAATCTGACAGGCTTCATGCGTATGCGGAAATTGCCGCCACGACTGGACGTGCCATGCAAGGGGCTTTTTAGTTTTGCGGTTCGCCATGACGGCAGGGTCCGACTTTGCGGTTGCCGCCTTACCACGAATGATAATGACGACCTCGTGGTGGGAAATATTAGGGAAAAATCACTTCTGGAAATTTCAAAGAGCGACGAGGCGTGGAATTTGATCAGCGGTTTTTACACGGGTAAACGGCCAAAAACCTGTGAGGAATGCACTTTTTACCAGCCGATTAATCGTAAATGGCTTGAGAATCGGACGAAGGACGACCGTGTAGCTGTAAAATAATCGTCCAAAACTGAAGCAACAAGCGGTCACAGGAGTTGACCGTCAACTATTCAAATCTGCAACGCCATCTAATGGTGATTGCTATCGGGGGACGCTGACGCGCCCGGTTTTTCAAAAGTTCTGGCGTGGTTTGACATCGTATATTATACTCGCCGCTCTTGCATGGATAAAATATTTGTCACTGGCGCTGCGGGTTTTATTGGCAGTAATCTTGTTGACCGCCTTTTAAGAGATGGAAAAACCGTCATCGGGTTTGATAATTTTTCCACAGGACAGAGAGAATTCATTGCGGAAGCCGTTAAGAATCCGAAGTTTACTCTGATTCAAGGCAACTGTCTCGACGTGTCCGAACTCACCCGGGGAATGGCCGGATGTGACTTCGTTTTTCACCTGGCTGCCAATGCCGACGTTCGTTTTGGCCTGGACCATCCGGGCAAGGACTTTGAGCAAAATGCTCTTGCCAGCTTCAACGTTTTGGAAGCAATGCGCATCAGCGGCGTCAAGCGGCTCGCCTTTAGTTCTACAGGCAGCGTTTACGGCGAAGCCGAAGTAATCCCCACCCCGGAGGACGCCCCGTTTCCTGTCCAAACCTCGCTTTACGCCGCTTCAAAACTCGCCGCCGAGGGGTTCATCCACGCCTATTGCGAAGGATACGGATTTGAAGGCTATATTTTCCGGTTCGTGTCCATTCTGGGTGAGCGATACACTCACGGACATGTGCTGGATTTCTATAAGCAACTGGTTGCCGAGCCGAGAAAATTGAAAGTCCTCGGTGACGGGTTGCAGCGCAAATCATATCTCTACGTGGGCGATTGCATCGACGCCATGTTTCACGTGATTAACCTTAAAACGGCCGCGAGTGCAAAACATCGTGTGGAAACCTATAACCTCGGCGCCGAAGAGTTCTCACAGGTGAACGACTCCATTCGTTGGATCTGCCAAACCCTGGGGCTAAAACCCACAGTCGAATACAGTGGCGGGAAGCGTGGCTGGGTCGGCGATAATCCATTTATTTTCCTCGACACAAAAAAAATACGCGCCACCGGCTGGAAAACGTCGTTGACGATTGAACAGGGAATCGCCCGGACGCTCAAATGGCTGCAAGAAAATCAATGGGCGCTCGAACGACGATAAACAAAACGCGTGGCCCGCGACGGGTTCGGGGCTCAAACAGGGGAGACCCCGTCCTGAAGCCGGCTCCGGCAAAGCCTGGCGTCCCGGTTATTGCTGTCCTTGGCCTCTGGCATCTTGGCAGCGTGACGGCCGCGTGCTGCGCGAAACATTTTACGACCACCGGTCTCGAATTTGACGAAGGTGTCGTCAAAAAATTAAAAGCGGGAAAGGCGCCCCTTTTCGAACCCGGGTTGGACGACTTAATCTCCGGCGGAATTGCCTCAAAAAAACTTTCATTCACCGGTAACGCAAAAAGCGCCTGCGCGAATGCCGATGTGCTTTGGCTGTGTTACGACACTCCGGTCAATGATGACGATGAATCGGACGTTGAATTCGTCCTGGAGCGCCTGCGCAAAGCGCTCGCCCATTTGGCGGCGGGTGCGCTGGTCTTGATCTCTGCCCAGCTTCCGGTCGGCACGTGTGCGCGATTGGAAAAGGAGTTTCCCCAATTTTCCTTTGCATATTCACCGGAAAATTTGCGCCTGGGAAAAGCGATCGATTCGTTTGAAAAGGCTGACCGGGCGGTGGTTGGAATCCGCGACGAATCGAAAAAAGAAATCCTTCAAAGGTTGTTTGCTCCATTTAGCCAGCAGATTTTGTTCATGCGAACGGAATCAGCCGAAATGGTTAAGCATGCCCTGAATTCTTTTTTGGCTCTTTCCATTACCTTCATCAACGAAATCGCGCGTCTCTGTGAGCACGTGGGGGCTGATGCAAAAGAGGTTTCAGCCGGCCTCAAATCCGAGGCGCGCATCGGTCCACGGGCCTATTTGGGCCCCGGTGGCCCCTTTGCGGGGGGCACATTGGCCAGGGACGTCGTATCTTTGACAAAACTTGCCGAAATGAATGGCGAAATGCTTTCCGTCATTCCTGCAATCAAGCACAGTAACGATATGCACCGCGGTTGGGCGTATAGGAGACTGGAATCCGGCCTCGGCGATTTGAAGCGCAGGAAAATCGGAATTCTCGGGCTGACCTACACGACCAATACCAATACACTTCGCCGCAGCGCAGCGGTCGAATTATGCGAACGTCTGCTGGATGCCGGGGCCGTGGTCAGCGCATTTGACCCGGCGATCAAGAGTCTTCCTGTTGAGCTTGACGCCGTTTCGCTCGGCGCCGACGTCTCGGAAGCCGTGCGCGATGCCGATGCCGTTGCCGTTTGTACGGAATGGCCGCAATTTCGGCAGGCGGACTGGCCCAAAATTATTGCTCACATGCGTGGCAGGATATTTGTGGATGCGAACCGGTTTTTGGAAAATGAACTGAAAGGCATTGCCGGCATCAAACTTTACTCAGTCGGACGCTCTCAATGAAACTTGAAAACATCAATGCTCTGATTACCGGCGGCAGTCAGGGCCTTGGCAAGGCCATCGCTGGACACTTTTTGCGTGAAGGCGCGAATGTCTGCATTTGCGCGCGTAATGAGACGGAATTGGCGGCAACGCACGATGATCTCAAAGCCAAATTTCCGTCACAACGTGTTTTAGCGAAGACATGTGACGTTTCAAGCGAGGCGCAAGTAAATGAATTGGCTTCGTTTGTTTCGGGTGAGTTCGGCTCGCTTCGGGCCCTGGTCCTGAACGCCGGTATTTACGGGCCGATGGGCCCAACCGAGTCCGTAAGCCTGGATGATTGGAGGCGGGCGATCGAGATCAACCTCTTCGGCGTTTTGCTGCCGTGCCGCGCGTGGATTCCGCATTTCAAGAAGGCCGGCGGCGGCAAAATTATTGTCATCAGCGGGGGAGGGGCTACCAATCCCTTGCCAAACATTAGTTCCTACGCTGCCTCAAAAGCGGCTGTAGTGAGGTTGGCCGAAACGTTGGCCGAGGAATTGAAACCATTTCGCGTTGATGTGAACGCAATCGCGCCGGGCGCGTTGAAAACGCGGTTGGTGAAACAGGTGCTCGAGGCCGGCCCCGAAAAAGTCGGCGCTGACTTTTTCGCTAAAAACAAGAAATGGGCGGAAGACGGCTCGGTCCCGCTCGATCTCGGAGCGCGCCTGGCCGTCTATTTGGCGAGCGCTGAAAGCGATGGCATTACTGGCAAACTCATTAGCGCACAGTGGGACCCGTGGGAAAACCTTCAAAAATTCAAAAACGATCTGGGTGGCGATATCTACACATTGCGTCGAATTGTCCCGAAAGACCGTGGCAAAACATGGGGGGACAAGTGAAATACGCCATCATCGGTTGCGGATTGATTGGAAAAAAGCGGCTGGCAGCGTTACCGGCGGGTTCGCAGCTTGTTGTGGCCTGCGATACCAATCTGTCCCGCGCACAGGCTCTCGTGGAACTCGCAAAGACGGGTCGCGCCGTTTCGGACTTTAATGAAGCCGTCTCTGATCCCGCTGTGGATGCTGTCATCGTGGCTGCCATAAATTCGACACTGGCTGTGATTTCGGATGCCGCAATTTGCGCTGGAAAGCACGTTGTCGTCGAAAAACCCGCGGGAATCTCCGTGCGCGAAATCGAAACCTTAATTGAATTGGAGGACAAATATCGGGTTTGCGTGCGGGTTGGTTTTAATCACCGCTTTCATCCGGCCTTTCTCAAAGCGCGCGAAATCTTTGACTCCGGCGTGATGGGCGAATTGATGTTTATCCGCGCGCGATACGGCCACGGCGGTCGTATCGGTTATGACAAGGAATGGCGCGCGGACCCAAAATTGGCCGGGGGCGGCGAATTGATTGATCAGGGCATTCATTTGATTGACCTGGCTGGCTGGTTTTTGGGAGAGTTCAAAAATGTTGCGGGTCACGTGGCAACCTATTTTTGGGACATGCCGGTGGACGATAACGCATTTCTGGATTTGCAAACCGCCAAAGGCCAAACGGCATGGCTGCACGTGAGCTGCACCGAATGGAAAAACCTTTTTTCATTCGAAATTTACGGCCGCAACACAAAATTGCACATTGACGGCATCGGCGGTAGTTACGGCCTCGAAAAACTCTTTCATTACCAAATGAAACCGGAAATGGGCATCCCGGACACAAAGATCTATGAATTTCCCGGACCGGACGAATCCTGGCGAAACGAGATGCTGGCTTTTGAGAAAGACGTTGAACTGAAGCGGAAACCGGACGCCGGCCTGGCCCAGGTCCGGCAGGCGCTTCAAGTCGTTGAAGCAATTTACGAACGAACCCCAAAATAAGCATGATTATTGCGCGTTCACCACTACGTGTCACACTTGGCGGCGGCGGAACCGATTTGCCGTCCTATTATGAAAAATTTGGCGGCTTCCTGATCGCCGCCGCCATTGATAAATACGTCTATATTACCCTGCACGACACATTCGTCCCGGATTTGATTGTGAAATATTCCGAGTTGGAAAGAGTCCCGGACGCATCCAGGCTCCAACATCCCATACTTCGGGAGTCGTTTGCCTTGCTTGGCATGGACGGCCGTTCTATCGAGTTGACTTCCATGGCGGATATCCCGGCGGGGACGGGACTGGGCTCCTCGGGCAGCTTCACCACTGCACTCTTGAAGGCGTTGCACGCCCACAAGAGAAGCCTGGTTCATCCCGCGGAATTGGCGGCGCAGGCGTGTGAGGTGGAATTGGATCGCCTCAAAGAGCCCATCGGCAAACAGGATCAATACATCGCCGCGTACGGCGGCATCACGTGTTTTAAATTTCTGGAAAATGGCAAGGTCGAGGCGTGGCCGTTGAAGCTATCCAAAGAAACGCGGGACAACCTTGAAGACAACCTCCTTTTGTTTTTCACCGGGTATTCCCGAAGCGCGTCCGCGATCCTGAAGGAGCAGGACCAAAAATCGAAGTCTGATGACAAGGGGATGATTGAGAACCTTCATTTTGTCAAAGACCTGGGTCTCCAAAGTCAGCGCGCGCTGGAAAGCGGCGATTTGCCTGCATTTGCACAGTTAATGGACGTTCATTGGCAACGAAAAAAACAGCGCAGCGGCGGCATGAGCAATCCGAAGATTAACGAATGGTATGACCTCGCAATGGCCAGTGGCGCGCTCGGTGGGAAGTTAATTGGCGCCGGCGGCGGTGGCTTCCTGATGTTTTACACCGAGGACAAGGTCAAATTGCGTCACGCCATGACGCGAGCCGGACTGCAGGAAGTCCGCTTTCGTTTCGATTTTGAAGGTACCAAGCTCCTCATTTCATGAGTGCCGTCGAGGAAATCCCGGTTGCGATTTTGGCCGGCGGACTGGCAACGCGCCTGCGCCCAATCACCGAAAAAATCCCGAAATCTCTTGTGCCCGTGGCCGGCAGGCCATTTCTCGCGCACCAGATCGAGTTCCTTCGTTCGCGCGGCATACGCCGGGTGGTGCTCTGCGTTGGCCATCTGGGCGAAATGATTCAACAGGAGTTTGGCGGCGGCGAAGCGTTTGGAATCAAATTGGATTATTCCTTTGACTCGCCGGGTAAAAGCGAAGCCGCAGCAGGCCCGAAACTTCTCGGTACTGGCGGGGCCATAAAACGCGCGTTGCCGTTGCTCGGCAAGGAATTCTTCATTCTCTATGGAGATTCGTACCTGCCCATTGACTACGCCCCAATAACGGAGTTTTTTCATCACAGTGGCAAGCCCGGATTAATGACCGTGTTTCGCAATGACGGAAAGTTCGACGCCAGCAATGTTGTCTTCGCCGGCGGCGAAATCAAGGTCTATGACAAAAAGAATAAGTCGCCTGAGATGCAGTATATTGACTACGGGCTGAGCCTGTTCAAAGCCTCGGTGTTTGACGCTTACGCCCCTGACCAGCCTTTCGACCTCGCCGATGTCATGGGCAAACTCGTTCGGGAAAGACAGCTCGCTGGATTTGAAGTGGCCGAGCGCTTTTACGAAATTGGCTCTCATGCCGGACTTGCGGAATTGGAAATTTACTTGAAGGACCACACACCGGTTATAAGATAACCTTTCCATGAACCCGCCAATCGTCCTCGTCCTCGTCCTCGTCCTCGAAAATGGAGCGAGATGGCAAAACAGCGGTTCGTGCTCCCAACGCATGAAAAAAAACTCGAAAGGGAGCCTTCCATGAGTTCGAGCAAATGGTCCCAGGCTGCCGCGCATTTCTTTCCCAGCGTGCCGGGATTTTCACGGATGCTGTTGGCGCATCCGGGCAGCGCGCTGTCGCTTTTGAGCGCGCGTTTTCATTTTTTTTCCACGCATACATTAAAGCGGCCATTTGTGACTCGCGATGGGTTTTTAGTCGAGACACCCAACCAGTTGGCTTCCTATTGGAGTTTTTTCGTCGAAGGCGAATGCCGCGCTCCCGAATGGGTGAACGCTCTCCGTACTGAAACCGAGCCGCTCGTCGTGGATGTCGGAGCCAATGCCGGCTTGTTCACCCATTTCGTCTGGACCATGCGGCCTGACACCAGGTTTATCCTTTTTGAACCTTTGCCTCGCATGGCAAAAAAAATTGAAGATTGGAGCGCTAAAACGCATGCGTCGGTGGTCCTTCATAATAAGGCGGTATCCAATTACTGTGGCACAACATCCTTCTTCGCGTGTTCCGAAAGCGATGACACGGCGTCCCTGGACCCCGAAGCTGGCGGGCAATTGAAATTCGAGGTCCCGGTCGTTACCCTGGATTCCATTCTTCCCGATCGCCGAATCCTGGTCTTGAAAATTGACGTCGAAGGTTTTGAATGCGATGTCCTGGCCGGTGCGAAACAAACGCTTCAACGCGCCCGGTACCTCATTATTGAAGCCCACTCGAAGGCTGCCCTGCACCGCATCAAGCAAACGCTCGGAAATGAATGGCTCGACAAACCGGTGGGAGCCAGCGATTATTTTTTCTCGCGGGTTCAAAACTTGAAGACATAACTCCAAACCCCGCACGATTAACAATGAATTTCACCGAACAATTTATCTCGGAAGTCCAGCAGGTCGCGGCGCAACTCAACGCCGATGCCATCGAAAAATGCGCGGACGAATTGGCAAAGATTCGGGAACGCGGCGGGCGCCTTTTTATCCTGGGCGTCGGCGGCAGCGCAGGCAATGCCGGCCATGCCGTAAATGATTTCCGAAAGATTTGCGGTTTCGAAGCTTACGCGCCGACCGATAATGTTTCAGAATTAACGGCGCGGACCAACGACGAGGGTTGGGCCACCATTTTTGCCGAATGGTTGAAAGGCTCGCGGCTCAATTCGAAAGACGGCCTCCTCATCTTTTCCGTCGGCGGCGGCAATCTGGAAAAGAACGTGAGCCCTAATCTGGTAAGCGCGATTCAATTGGCGAAGAAGGCCGGGGCATCCGTCATCGGCATCGTTGGCCGGGACGGCGGTTACACGGCCAAAGAAGCAACGGCCTGTGTCATCATTCCCACTGTGAATCCAACGCACGTCACCCCCCATAGCGAAGCCTTTCAAGGCGTGGTCTGGCATCTGTTTGTGTCCCACCCGAAATTAAAGGTGGCGCAGACGAAGTGGGAATCGACAAAGTAGCCGGCTGGAGCATTTTTCAAAATGCTCTATCCTTTTGTAAAATAATTCCGCTGCTTGTCACTGATGGGCATTTCGAGCTTTTCCATCACCGCCAGCATGTCTTCCCAGACTCTGCGTTTTTCGCTGACGGCCTGGTTGCGAAGCAGGTACGCGGGATGATAGGTCGGCATGAGAGGCGTGCCGCGATACGTGTTCCATTGCCCGCGCATTTTGGTGATGCCAATCGTTTTGCCCAGGAGCCCTTCGATGGCTGTTGCGCCGAGCGCGACGATGACGCGTGGGCGGATGAGATCGATTTGTTCGTGCAAATAGGGCACGCACGTCGCCATTTCGTCCGAGGTGGGTTTGCGGTTTCCGGCGGATTGGCCGGGTGTATCGGGGCGGCATTTTAAAATGTTGGCGATATAGACGTCGCCGCGTTGCAGGCCCATGGCCTGGATGATTTTTGTGAGTAATTCACCGGCGCGCCCGACAAAGGGTTCGCCCTGCGTGTCTTCGTCCGCCCCGGGCGCTTCGCCAACAAACATCAATTGCGCGTCTATGTTCCCAACGCCAAAGACGACATTCTTGCGCGATGACGCCAGATGCGTGCATTTGACGCAAGCCAGGACACGCTCCCGTAACGCGGCAAACGCGGCGGTCTTTTCGGTTGCGGGTCGCGGAACGGCGTGCGCCGCAGCCGCCGGAATGGTGGATTGAGAACCGGGCGCAAGACTTGCGTCCTGTGTTCCCGAACCCGCCGCCCGGAGGACACTCATTGCATCCGTCATCGCTTTACGATTTTCGTTCGATGATTGTTCCGCCTTGCCTCCCGTCGGTTGCGAGGGGGAGGGGGACGGTTTGGCCGGCAATGATAGTTTGCGGAGCGCCTCCGGTGATGCAGTGACATATCGGTCACCGCGGGACTTCAGGCTTTCAAGATGGCGAATCGTGGCATCGAGCAATTGATCGTATTGGGCAGGCATAGGAAGAGTGGCCTATTTGACGTTTAATTCGCGCTGGATGCCGAACTTTTCGATGCGTTTGCGTAGCGTCGCCCGGGTGATGCCAAGCAATTTTGCAGCGGCCACCTGGTTGTCATTTGTCTCCTTAAGCGCCTGGATGACCAGCTCGCGTTCGACGGCGGGAATGATTTTCAGCTTGGGCTCCCGCTTTGCCCATTGAAACAATTGTCTGGCAAGCCCGGCTGCATCATCCACCGCCGCCGAGGCGGCGCTGGTCACGGGCGGCGGAGCCGTGCCGGTCATTTCCGGCGGCAAATCGGTCAGCAAAATTGCATCGCTCTTGGCCATCACATGCGCGCGGCGGATGGCATTTTCCAGTTCACGCACATTACCGGGCCAATGGTATTTCTCCAGCGTCCGGATGACGGTTGCGGCGATGGATTTGGGCGAGCGCTGTTGTTCGCGCCCGATCTTTTCGAGAAAATAATTCACCAGCAACGGGATATCTTCACGGCGATCGCGCAGGGGCGGGACCTGGATACGCACGACATTAAGGCGATAAAATAAATCTTCACGAAATTGTTTCGTCGCGACGGCCTGCTCGAGCGGCTTATTCGTTGCGGCGATGACGCGGACGTCCACGGAAATCGCCTGATTGCCGCCCACGCGCTCAAATGTTCCGCTTTGGAGGACGCGGAGAATTTTCGTTTGAGTGGCGGGCGTCATGTCGCCGATTTCGTCCAGAAAAATGGTGCCGTGATTGCATTGCTCAAATTTTCCGATTCGCTGGTTGGTTGCGCCGGTGAAGGCGCCGCGTTCGTGGCCGAATAATTCGCTTTCCAGGAGTTGTTCGGGGATGGCTGCGCAATTGACGGCCAGGAACGGTTGATCGCTGCGATGGCTGTGGTGATAGATGGCGCGGGCGACGAGTTCCTTGCCCGTGCCGCTTTCGCCGGTCACGAGAGCCGTGGCGTCGCTGATGGCGACCTGGCCGATGAGTTTAAAAACCTGCTGCATCGGTTCGCTCCGGCCGACAATGCCCAATTCGTAATCTTCGGATTCGAGGAGTGGCTGGTAGGAAACGACCTGCTTCATGTCGCGAGCCGCCTTGAGGGCGTTGGCGACCAATTCCTTGATTTTTACCGCATCAAACGGCTTGAGCAAATAGTCATAAGCGCCAAGCTTCATCGCCTCGATGGCGGTTTGTGTCGTGCCGTAGGCGGTCATCAGAATGACCAGCAGTTTGGGATTACCCGCGCGGATTTTGCGGAGGGTTTCCAAACCGTTAATGCCACCCATGCGCACGTCCATTAGCACAAGGTCCGGCTTGAATTTCGGGATGATTTTCAACCCTTCCTCACCGGATGGCGCTGCGGCCAATTCAATCTCCGGTGAATCGAAGATCCGCTGGAGGGAATAACGAACGTCCTCCTCATCATCTATCAGAAGCAACTTACTCATGTTGCTACAAAATAATAAAATTTAGCCGATGACGCACTATTTCTTTAACGGCAAGTATCCGCCAAATGTAGCGGATTGTAGCGGCTATGTAGCGGCAAATGTAACGGGTTAAGCCATTGGAAATCAACGGTGTAGCGGATGTAGCGGACTTTCCAACCTCTCATCATCATCGTAGCGTAGGCGTCTCCCGATTGTATCGGGATTCAGGCTTGGCGCCGTCTTGCCGCCAGTTTCACTCACACGCATCGTCCTGGATTACATCTGCGCCAATCTGTGTCTATCTGTGGCTCAAAAACATTCTTCCATCTTTGCCCTTCGCCCGAAATCTCTCGTTTCCTCTTTCTCAGCCTGTTTCTTGAAATTTCCCAATAAAATTGCACTTTCTCGTCCCAATCCCGTTCGTTTCCTTATAATAGGGGCACACATCTTTGTCACTCGGTCTGGGTGCCTCAATCGCTCACGGTTTTGATCTTGGTATTGAGGCTCGGAAAACCTTGAGAGGCATGGCAGATGCTTCGTTTTTGAGGATTTTCATTAAAATGCATTTTCAATTTTTAACGTTTTCAGACACATTTTACAGATGCCTTTAGTGTTTACGAAATATCATGCGCTGGGAAACGATTACCTGGTCGTTGATCCGAAGAACCTGCCCGCGTCGATGACGCCGGAGCAAATCAAACTGATTTGCCACAGGAATTACGGGGTAGGCTCGGACGGGATCCTGGCGGGGCCGTTGCCTTCAAAAAAAGCCCAGTTTGGCCTGCGAATCTTCAATCCGGACGGAAGCGAAGCGGAAAAGAGCGGGAACGGATTGCGGATATTTTCGCGTTATTTGTGGGACAAGAAACTCGTGGGCAGCGAGGAATTTTCGGTCGAGACAGCAGGGGGCGTGGCCCGGGCGACGGTCATGCAACGGGGCAAGATTGTACGGGTGGAGATGGGCAAGGTGAGCTTTTGGAGCGACGAAATTCCTGTGGCCGGACCCCGGCGGGAGGTTATCAATGAGCCGATTCATCTCCGTGGCGAACGATACAATTTTTGCGCGGCGACCATTGGAAATCCGCACTGCGTTCTGCCGCTGCCCAGGATCAGCGCGGACATAGCGAAAAATATTGGGCCGTTGCTGGAGACTCACGCGCGCTTTCCAAACCGCACGAATGTGCAGTTCATGAAGGTAATGGACCGCGGGAATATTCAGATCGAGATTTGGGAGCGGGGCGCCGGTTATACTCTGGCCAGTGGAACCAGCAGCAGCGCAGCCGCGGCGGTGGCCCACAGACTGGGCCTCGTCGACCGGAACGTCAGCGTCCACATGCCCGGTGGAAAGATCGAGATTGAGATTGGTGATGAATTCGCAATTCGCATGACTGGCAGCGTGACCAAAGTCGCTGAAGGAACGATGGCAAAGGAAATGTTTGGCTGACGGGTTGCGTGGTGAACGAAAAACAACGCCAAAACCTGCTTTCGTTCACCCAAAACTCGTCCGGGCCGTTTGCAAAACTCCTCAAATTCACCAATAAAAACCGGCTGTTTTGGCATGCCAGCCAAATCGGTCACACGTTCGTTCACCATTTCAAAACCCACACTCGCGTTTTCGTGAACGAAAGCCTTCTCTGGAATTCTCTATGCCGCTTTAGGCTGCAGCTTGCCACGCATGACGTGCATGAGGGCTTTGACAGTCAGTTCTATGAACAAAAATGGCTTTCCAATGAAGTCGTTGCCTCCGGCCATGGTTGAACTGGTGCGGCTGTCGAAATCATTCATGGCCGTTACAAAGAGAACCGGGGTTTTCTTGTGTTGCGGCAATTGCCGAAGCTTGGCGCACAGTTCGAAACCGCTCATTTCGGGCATGTCCACGTCCAAAAAGACCAGGTCAAATTCCCTTTGAGCAAGCAGCTTGAATGCTTCCGCCGGATTATCCACGCCAATTGACGGTAACTGCGTCTTTTCGAGCGCATAAATAATGGCGCGGCGCGAGATGGCTTCGTCGTCCACCACCAGGATATTCGCCGGAGGCATTTCCTGTCGTTCGGGCCCCAGGCCGGATTGAAACAGGAACCCGAGAAAATCCACCGCCGCGGCGATAGTACGAAGGGACGAGGCGTTGATGTTTTTCGGCTTTTCGTAAAGTTCTTTGAGCAAGGCTTCGAGAGCGGCAGCCAGTTGGCCGATGAGAAAGAGTCCGGCGATTCCGGCGTTGCCGGAAAGCGCATGTGTCCGCCGATGGAGGTCGTAAATGTGTTTCAGGCGGCCTACGTCGTCGGTGGCGCGGAACAGATTCTGAAGCGAGGCGCGCAACGTCACGAGAGTGGCGGGCAGGCTTTCGATGAATGTCTTGCGGAGTTCGGATTGAAATTCGACGTCGGAGGACGGCTCGAGAACATGCGCCGCCGAGGATCCGTTGCTTTCGATTGCTGGACTGGTGCGATTGACGGCGTCAGCAACGCCGATGGTCTGGCGCACGATTTCCAATATGTCCTTGGGCGAGCAGCGGGCCTTGGAAAGGCACTTGGTGGCGCCGGCTTTCCAGGCTTCCTGGATGAGATTTGTCAGATACGTGTTCGAGAAAACGATGAGGGGCAGTTTGGCAAAATCTTCTTCGGACCGGACGTGCCGGATGACATCGACCCCCTGCATTTGGGGAAGCAGCAGGTCAAGCAGGATCATGTGCGGCTTGAAGCTGCGCATGAGCGCCAGGCCGGACTCGCCTGAATTGGAGACCTCGACATTGTAATGCTCCACGGCGAGCTTGTTCCGGTAAATATTCGCCAGGATTTCGTCGTCTTCTATGATGAGGATTTTTTTCATGTCTAAACAGTGACAGGCATCGGGGACGGCAATGCTGGTTTGGAGGCCAGGAATTCCTGGACGCGTTTGAATTCGCATGCGGCGGCGGCGAGGAACGGCTCGGCGCCGTCCAATGAGCCGGCCCGGCCCATTTTTTCAAGTTCAAAAAATATGGCTGCGAGCCGCGCCATGCCCATGGTCGCGCTGGCGCCCTTGCAACTATGGGCCAGATGGCGGACTTCCTCGGTCTTGTTGGCGCGCACGGCGGCCTCCAGTTGAGAAAGTTGCCTTGTGGTTTGTTTGTTAAACAGGTCCACCAGTTCGTCGAGGGTGTTCTTGTCGCCGTCGGCCAGCTCGGCCAGGCGGTCCATCTCAACTGGCGGACCATCCGGGGTTGAAAGCTCGACACTAGCCGATGCAGAAGCAGGTTGTGAAGAGTTTTTGGAGGTGGTCCATTTGGCGATCATATTGCTGACATCGGAGGGACGAATCGGCTTGGCCAGGTAATCGTCCATGCCCGCCGCGATGCATTTTTCACGGTCCCCTTGCATGGCCTGGGCGGTCATGGCGATGATGATGATGTGCGATCTATAATTTTCGGACACGCCGGCCTTTTGACGCTCCCGGATTTCGCGGGTGGCCTGCAGGCCATCCATTTCCGGCATCATGACATCCATGAATACGAAATCGTACTTTTTCCTGTCCAGGGCGTCGAGAGCTTCCAGACCATTTGCGACGACATCGGGTTTGTAACCGATTTGCTGTAAAATGCGCATGGCAACCTTTTGATTGATCGAATTGTCGTCGCAAAGAAGGATTTGAAGTGGCTGGGCCGGGGCTTTGCGCGCATCGGTTTTCGGGCCGGGAAGCTTTTCGGTGGGCGCTTTTGTATTGGTCAGCGAGCGGCGGATGGCCTCAAAAAGTTGGCTGGTTTTGACGGGTTTGGCCGCGTAACTGATAAAGGGAATGCGAACGGCCTGGGGAGCTTCGAGGCGAACACCCAGGGGCACGAGCAGGACGATGGGCAACAATCCCACGCAAGGCAATTGATGGATTTCCGCAGCGAGAGTGAAACCGTCGCCGCCGGGCATTTGAGCGTCCATGAGTACCAGATCAAAAGTTGCGTTGGACTTTAATATTTCCAGGGCCCGAGTGGAATTTTCGGCGCTCACGCACGTCATTCCCCAACGCCCAAAGCGGTCCTCAAGAGTGGAACGACTGGCGGCGTTGTCATCTACTATCAAAATGCGCAGGCCGGCCAGTTTTTCCTGGCGGCCGGCCAGTCCGAACGGAGCCGCCTGGGCTTCTGTTGCCGCGCCGATGGTAAAGTGAAAAGTGGAACCCCTGCCGGCAACGCTCTCGGCCCAGATTTTCCCGCCCATCAGTTCCACAAGCCGTTTGCTGATAGTGAGTCCGAGGCCGGTCCCGCCAAATTTTTGGGCGGTTCCGGCTTCAGCTTGAACAAAAGGCTTGAACAGCCGCGCCAGCCCTTCGGCCGAAATGCCAATGCCGGTGTCTGTGACTGAGAATTGCAGGCGTGCATTGGTTTTTCCGTCCGTCCCGATATCTGAAGCAATCGTCCTGACTGTCAGGTAAATATGACCGGATTTCGTGAATTTAATCGCGTTGCTTAAGAGATTTGTCAAAACCTGCCTCAGGCGAAGGGGGTCTCCTACAATTGTTTCGGGGATTTCGTCGGCGATGTCGCAGACGAGGTCGAGGTTTTTCTCAAAGGCTTTGGCGGCCATCAGGTCCATGGTTTCCTCGATGCCGGCCCGGAGGTCAAACGGGTGAGGATTCAATTCCAGTTTGCCCGCTTCAATTTTTGAGAAATCAAGAATGTCGTTAATGATAGTCAACAGAGCGTCGCTGCTGGCATGGATGGTTTCGAGATAGCCGCGCTGTTCGGCGGTCAGTTGTGTTTCCATGAGCAGGCCGACCATGGCTATGACGCCGTTCATCGGCGTGCGGATCTCATGGCTCATGGAAGCGAGAAACTCGGCTTTGGCGCGGGCCGCGGATTCCGCGGCGGTGCGGGCGGCAGCCAGTTCGCGGTTGAGTTCGACAAGCTTGTCGCGCTCGCGCTTGGAATGAAGAATGGCGTGGATTCTGGCGCGCAACTCGGAAGATTCGGTCGATTTTAGGATGTAGTCGGCCGCGCCCAATTCAAAGCCCAGCATTTTATCCTTAAGGCTTTGCGACATCGTCAGGATAACGACAGGCGCTTTATTGATCAAAGGGTCCTCCTGCAAGTGGCGGAGGAGTTCAAAGCCGTCTGCGTCAGGGAGGGAAAGGTCGAGCAAAACCAGGTCAAGCGCCTTTTCGCGCATGACTTTGACGGCCTGATGGACGTTCGAGACCACGCGCGGGGCAATGTTGTCCTGTTCCAGGAGACTCGACAGCATTGTCTGCATATCCCGGTCGTCTTCCACCAGCAATATTTGGAAATGCGTCGAATTCATCAGGAATAAAATCACCAACCCAGCACGCGGGCAAAGATGAGCGGGGCGACAATGGTTGCGTCTGATTCGATGATGTATTTTGGGGTATCCACGCCAAGCTTGCCCCATGTGATTTTTTCGTTTGGCACGGCGCCGCTGTAACTTCCATAGCTGGTCGTGGAATCGCTGATTTGGCAAAAATAGCCCCAGAGGGGGACGTTTTCGCGCCGCAGGTCCTGGTGCAACATGGGAACGACGCAAATCGGGAAATCACCGGCGATACCGCCGCCGATTTGGAACATGCCCAGCGGGCTTTTTTGCGTCGTACGCGTATAGAAATCGGCGAGCCAGGTCATGTATTCGATGCCGGTTCGGACGGTGTGGACATTTTTTACATCACCGCGAATGACAGCGGCGGCGTACATGTTGCCCAGCGTGGAATCTTCCCAGCCAGGGACGACCACCGGCAGGTCTTTTTCGGCGGCGGCAAGCATCCAGGAATCTTTGGGATCAATCTGGTAAAATTTTTTATATTTGCCGCTGCGAAGAACCTGAAAGAAAAACTCATGAGGGAAAAAGCGTTTACCCTGTTTATCGGCATCGGTCCAAACTTCGATCATGGCCTTTTCCATGCGGCGCATGGCTTCGCCTTCGGGGATGCAGGTATCGGTGACGCGATTGAGATGGCGGTCGAGGAGATTTTCCTCGTCTTTTGGGGAAAGCTGGCGGTAATGAGGAACGCGTTCGTAGTAGTCGTGGGCAACGAGGTTGAAAACGTCTTCTTCAAGGTTTGCGCCCGTGCAGGTGATGAGATGGATTCTGTCCCGGCGAATCATTTCCGCCAGGGAGAGGCCCAGTTCGGCGGTGCTCATGGCGCCGGCCAGGCATACCATCATGCGTCCCCCAGCGTCGAGGTGCGCGACATAGCCGTCGGCCGCGTCCACGAGGGCAGCCGCGTTAAAGTGCCTGTAATGGTGCCGGATAAACTGGGAAACAGGACCGGCGGATTGGTTTTTGTTCTTCTTGCTCATTCGTTTAGGTTTAAGGAACTTGGCGCCATCCACAATACGAATGTTCCGGCATTTGCCAACTTTAAAAACTGGCAGGCGAATGACCGGACGCAACGGAGCCTTGAAATTTATACCTTCAAACGAAATCACCCGCAAAAGTAAGCATATTTGCTGCCATTTTGGGGAAATTGAAGGGGAAAAAGCAGCGAAAAATGGGCAAATTAAGCGTTCCATTCACATTTTGAGGACGATAAGCCGCATTCGTCTCACTTTGCGGGACTAAGGGTGGCTGGCCCGCCGTGGCTATGGCAACACGGGTTCGACGGCGGACCACGACACGTTCGCGTTTCGCGGACGAGGACTATTGCCTATTTGACCGTTACGAGGTTTGGGGTCGGGGTGGAAAGGGCCCGAACCGTTCCGCCGAAGTTCGGGTCAATGATAACATTGTTGGTGCAGGATACATCATTGACGCGGAACGCGGCGCGGCCATTCTTGACATCCACGAGGTCCAAAAAGGAGTTGTCGGTGCATTCGGTATCGGGCTCGGGTTGCGGGCCGCGATCCACGGTTTCGAAGGCCTGGGCCATAAACACGCCAAAATCCCGGTTGTTGCGAATGGACAGATTATCAAAATGATTCTTGCGGCTGTCGCGCATAAAAATGCCGAGATCGTTGGCGGCGAGAACCGCATTGGTAATGACATTATGGTCGAAGGCCAGGTCGAGTGAAATGCCCGCGCCCGGATTGTCATGGAGGTTGAGATCTTCGAAGACCGAATCCATGGTCAGATAACAAGCCAGGCCGTCGAATTCGTTGTTGAAAGAGTTGAAATTCCTGACGGTGAGGCGGCGTACGCCAAGCGTGGTCACAAGGCCGCCGGAGCGGCATCGGGTGGCGGTCACATTTTCAACAAGCGAATCGCTGATATTCTGAATGGTGAGGCCGTTGTTGCGGATTTCTGAGCCTTCGCCCTTTTCCCGCCAGAGCTCGCGCTCCTGGTGCTGGCGGTTGCCGTCAATGTACAAATCCCTGACGCACAGATGCCGGATCGTTTGCATGGGGCGATTGACGGGCTGGCCCATGATGATGACGGGACAATTGGCGTCGTTCATCAGATACAGGATGGTGGTTTCGTTTGACGCGCCACAGAGGGTCTCGGAATCGTGATCGAGAATGATAGGCTGGCTGACTTTGATTTTCCCGGGCGGCAGCAGAACTTCGCCGCCGTTGGTCAAAAGATCGAGGGCCCGCTGAATTTCGGCGGACGTAACGCCCGCGTGCATGGCCAGGGTCCTGAGCGCGGGAACCGGTCCCAGCGCCGCGGCTGAAACCATAGCCGGGGTCGCGAAAAGAAGTCCCAACCCTAATCCAAAATATAGCAATTTTCCAAACAACCGAGAAACGACCGCAGGAATCTTACCGATTAAACTATCTGTGTTTTGCCTGTAAATCATTCGATAGCCGGTCTGGTCACTTCATGTCAACCAGGAACCTTATCCTACTATCGCTCAGGTTCATTAATCTTCCAAGAACAAAGTTAAGCCTTCAGAAGATTTTTTTTGAATACCGCCAGAGTCTGCGTCATTGAACAAACCGGTTGAAGTCCTTATTCTGGCGCGAAATATTATGAATGGGAAAAAATACGGAGACATGACGCCCGCGCGCGCCGGATTTTCCATGCCGGCCGAATGGGAACCGCATAAGGCAACGTGGCTGGGCTGGCCGCATAATGCCGACGATTGGCCGGGAAAATTTGAAACCATTCCCTGGGTTTACGGTGAAATGATCCGCAAGATCTCTCCGGGCGAAAAAATCCATTTGCTCATTCGCAACAAGACAGACGAAAGCATGGCCCGCCGGATACTGAAGAGCACGGGAGTAAGCCTTCAGAAGATCAAGTTTGTCACGCATCCCACGAACCGCGGCTGGACGCGTGACACTGGCCCAATCTTCGTCAAGCGGCCGGCCGGCCGCAAAGTGGAAACGGCAATCGTTCATTTTCATTTTAATGGGTGGGCCAAATACGACAATTGGCGCAAAGACACGAAAGTTCCCGAAACAGCGGCGCGTATCCTGGGGAAAAAGTTGTTCCATGCGGAAACCAGGGGCAAACAATTCGTGATAGAAGGCGGCGGGATCGAATTGAATGGATCCGGAACGTTGATTTCCACCGAGGAGTGTTATTTGCACCCGAAGATTCAGGTGCGCAATCCAGGGCTCGGCAAAGCGGAAATTGAAACAACGTTAAAGGAATATTTGGGGGTCAAAACCATTTTCTGGCTTGCCAAAGGTCCGGCTGGAGACGACACGCACGGCCACGTGGATGACATTTGCCGATTTGTGAACGCAAAGACACTCGTGCTTGTCCGAGAAAGGAACCCGTGTGATGTCAACTTTCGTCCTCTCGAAGAAAATTGGGAGCGAATTGGAGATTTGCGGCTGGAAGACGGCTCGAAACCTGAAGTGGTGGAATTGCCAATGCCGTCGCCGCTATATTTTGAGGGCACGCGGTTGCCGGCAAGCTACGCGAACTTTTACATTTGCAATTCCGCGGTGATTGTGCCGACGTTTAATGATGCCAACGACCGTGTTGCGTTGGGGATTTTGGGGGAGTTGTTTCGAGACCGGGCGGTGATTGGGATACATGCGGTTGATTTGGTGTGGGGATTTGGGTCATTGCATTGCCTGACTCAACAGCAACCGGCCTGAGAATCGCGGGAATGCGACACTCCCCGATTCGGGTTACGCAGCCGGACGGGGAGGTGGGACGCCTGCTCCACTACCTGTTGTGGCGGAAAAGGAAGCGAAAGATTTCTGTTGCGTAATTCGGTGTATTCTGTGTATAAGAAGAATGAATCAAAACGGAACATGAGGACCCATGAGGCTTAAAAATATGTTTTGGGAGAACGATCGCGGGCCGGTTGGCGCGCGGTCTTTCGTTTTTTACCTTGTTGGTTTAACGTGTGAACGGGAATTGATTTTGGCACTAAACAACTATAAATCAGAAAAGAGAAAGAACTATGACTCTGACTAAGCGGCATCTCGTAACGCGAATCAGCGAAGAAACCAACCTTGGCCAACAACAGGTCTTTGACGTAGTGCAAAAGACATTGGACTACATCTCCGAGGCCCTGGCCAAAAACAACAAAGTCGAGCTGCGGAATTTCGGGGTTTTTGAGGTCAAAATCCGCAAGCCTCGCGTGGGACGCAATCCGAACCAGCCCAAAGACAATGTGCCCATCCCGGCGCGCGCGACAGTCAAGTTCAGGGCGGGGAAGGAAATGCGGTCAGAAGTTTTGAAGCTGCCGGCGAAGGCGTAATGCCGATTGCGGACCGCGGATTTCGGAATGATTCCGAGCCCGTATGGCCGGCGAATTCCGTGCATTAAGAGCGGGATGCGTCCCACCCGCACTGCTGCGAAGCTTTTAGGCTTCAATTGGAGGCGTAAATTCTCTACTCTGAGGAGATGGAACGATTGCCTGGTTTCCGTGATTTTTACCCTGAACCATTGCCGCACGCCGATGTTTGGAGCGCTGCCGCGCGCCAATATATCTTTGATAAATGGCGGGATGCGGCCCGGCGATTTAATTTCAAGGAATATGACGGCCCGCCTCTGGAACCGCTTGAATTGTTTACGACCAAAAGCGGCGATGAAATCGTGGGGCAACTTTACAATTTTACCGATAAGGGCGAACGGCAGTTGGCATTGCGGCCTGAGATGACCCCGACACTCGCGCGCATGGTCGCCGCCCACGAGCGCCAGTACAAGAAACCAATCAAATGGTTCGCCATTCCGCAACTTTATCGCTATGAACGACAGCAAAAGGGGCGTTTGCGAGAGCACTTTCAGTTCAATGCAGATATTATCGGAGAAAGTGACCCGGCTGCGGACGCCGAATTAATCGCCCTGCTCATTGACACCCTGCGCTCTTTTGGCCTGACCGAAGCGGACTTTGTCATTCGCCTGAGCAGCCGGAACGCGTGGCAGGAGTTTTTTGAACAGCATCGCGCGACTAGCGGAAATAGCGCGGAAAAGGCGTACGAATTTTTTCAGGTAATTGACAAGCTGGAAAGGGCAGAAAAGGATGAAACGGAAAAGAAGTTGTCCGGGCTCGGATTTTCGCTGGCGGAGGTAAATCAATTCATTGAAGCCGCAAAGCCGACGGCAGAACTTGAAACCATATTACAAAATCTGCGCGCGCGAGGACTTCAGGAATTTGTAAAAGTGGATTACCACGTCATTCGCGGACTCGCATATTATTCGGGAGTCGTGTTTGAAGCCTTTGCCTTGAATAGCGATTTGCGGGCCATTGCGGGCGGCGGACGCTATGACAATCTCGTGAAGCTGATCAGCGGCGGCAAAGTTGATATGCCGGCCCTTGGGTTTGGCATGGGCGACGTTGTATTGCGCGAATTGCTTGCCGAGCGGAAACTCCTGCCGGTGTTTGAGCCGGGCGTGGATGTTTTTGTTTTGATTGAAGATGAAAATTTGCGGGCGGCATCGCTTAAACTGATCCATGATCTGCGTGCCGTTGGGATGAGCGTCGAGTATGCGTTGACGCCGGCCAAAGCGGACAAGCAATTCAAGCGAGCCCAGGAGCTAAAGGCGGGTTTCACGGTCAAAGTCGAAAATGATTCCACGGGAAGGCTGCGGAATTTGAAAAATCGCGAAGAAAGATTGCTGCCATTGGTTGAGATTGGACAATTCTTGCGAGGTTGAAATGCCCAGGCGTTCCGCGACCAAAACTCTGCCGGCACTTCCAGGCCTGCGGTCGCCTGAGTCGGGGATAAAAATTCTTGTGGCTGTTTCCGGCGGCCTGGATTCAATGGTTTTGCTTCATGCGCTTAAAACGCCGGCGGTCGCGCGGCGCTGGAAACTGGCCGTGGCGCATTTTAATCATAGCCTGCGGGGACGGGCCAGCGACGCTGATGAAGCCTTCGTCCGCAAGACCACCGAATCCATGAAATTACCGTTTTTTTCTTCGTCCGCAGATGTTAAGCAGGTTGCGCGGCAGGAAAAAATCTCAATTGAAATGGCGGCGCGCCGGTTGCGGCATGAATTTCTGGCGCGGACGGCCCGCGAGCACGGCGCAAACACCATAGCGCTGGCGCATCACGCGGACGACCAGGTGGAGCTTTTTTTTCTGCGGCTGCTCCGAGGCGCCGGTGGAAGCGGCCTGGGAGGGATGCAATGGCGGTCGCCGTCGCCAGTGGATAAAAGAATTTCGCTTGTTCGGCCTTTATTGGTCGTTCCGAGAAGCGCGCTGGAAGCATTTGCGCGGGAAAACAGGGTTCGCTACCGGGAAGACGCGACGAACCATTCGGTCGATTTTTTGCGCAATCGAGTCCGGCATGAATTACTGCCGCTGTTGCGGCGGCATTATCAGCCGGGCCTGAATAAGACGATTCTGAGGTTCATGGATATTGCGGCGGCGGAATCCAATTTAATCGCCGCACTGGCGCGTGCGTGGCTGAGCCGGCAGGCATTCTGGAGTGGTAAAGAAGGAGGCGGTGCTCAAGGCTCATCCTATATCAAAGCTGATTTCGAAAGCTTGCCTGAGGCGATTCAGCGGCAGGTTTTGAGGTTGCAGATGATTCAACTCGAGGTAACGCCGGATTTTGAGCTCGTTGAGTCGATTCGGCGATCGGCGGATAAACCGGTTGCGGTCGGCGCCCGGGTATCGCTTGTCCGCGATGCAACAGGTTGCGTCAGGCGGTGCGAGCGGCAGACGGCGGCATTTAATGACCGCAGCGTTGCCGCAAGACTGAACAAATCCGGGCGCGTCGAATTTGATGGCGTGGAGTTGAACTGGCGATTGGGAATTCCGCGAAAAACTTTTGGCAAAGTAAAGCGCGCAGATGGATTGGAATTTTTTGACGCGGATAAAGCCGGCCCGGAAATCGTCCTGCGCCATTGGAGGGCAGGGGACCGTTTTCGGCCGATTGGCCTGGCATCAGATGCGAAACTGCAAGATTTGTTTACGAATGCCAGGATTCCACGCCAGACCCGTCATCAATTAGTTGTGGCTGAGGCGGGAAGCAGGATTTTTTGGGTCGAGGGGCTGCGGATTTCGGAAGATTTCAAGCTGACGGCGAAAACCCAGCGGGCGCTAATTTGGAAATGGCGGCGGCATGAACAACTTTGAATCCTGGTTGCAAGCTAAGGAGGGGCCGCTTCAACGGTCTCGCCGCGCCAAAGCCAGGCAAAGGTGGGTCAACTCTTCAACGCTTTAACGAACCCATGATACGGATTGAGAAAATATCTTCGTTTGATGCGCCGGAACTGCGGCCTTATGCGACGATGCGCAGGCCGGTCGAGCATGAAACGCAAGGGATATTCGTCGCGGAAGGCGAAAAGGTGGTGCGGAGGTTGTTGGAAAGCCATTTTACCGTAGTTTCAGCAGTATTCTGGAAACGCTGGTTGGAAGACTTTCGTCCGTTGCTTGAAGCGCGGCCGGAAGACATCACGGTTTATCTTGCGGAGAAGGAATGGCTCGAAACGTTGACCGGGTTTACGATGTTTCAGGGTGTGCTGGCAGTCGGCAAGATTCCCGCGCCGGCGCCGCTGGAGACGATTTTACAGAATGCTCCCGCGCCACGCCTTTTGGCCGCTGTGGATGGATTGACGAGTTCGGAGAATCTTGGCGCGCTCGTGCGCAATTGCGCCGCGTTTCATGTTCAGGCCCTCATTGTGGGTGAAACGAGCAGCAGCCCGTTTTTGCGGCGGGCGGTCCGGAATTCGATGGGCGCGATATTTCATTTGCCGGTTGTGGAATTGGGTAAAACTGCTTCGGGAGCTGTCGCTCGCAAAACCCTGGCTGAAACGCTCCAGACATTGCGTAAGCGCGGCGTTCACTGCGTTGCCGCTCATCCCGGCGGCGACAAGGCTTTGTATCAAGCCGGTTTTTCAAAGGATTGCTGCGTTGTATTTGGCAGTGAAGGGATGGGAATTTCTGAATCCGTTTTGGAGAGTTGCGATGAAACCGTCAGCATTCCCATGCCCGAAAAGGTGGATTCGCTGAATGTGGGAGCGGCGGCGGCGGTTTTTCTCTATGAGGTGAGCAGGCAACGCAAGGCGACGTAGTGGATTGGCGGATCGATATCATCGGCCGACAATTCTCCCTCTCCCAGCGGGCTCCCATCGGGAGAGGGCCGGGGTGAGAATTCGCCCAAGGAAAACTTCGCGCATTGAACCCCTGAACCGATTGGCACACGGAGCGCGGCTGTGTGCGGGGCAAAGGGGCACCAGCCGCCGCAGCCGCGAACGTTGCGACGCGCTGCGG
>DATJTK010000082.1:0-37603 GCA_035503455.1 Candidatus Sulfotelmatobacter sp.
CGATTCCGACCCTCGCCTCCAAATTCTTGCGTGATTCTAAGCGCTTACGCTGAAAAAGTCCCCGACTGTCAGTAAGAATTTTTGCTTCCGCGCGACTGGCACTCTTCCGCTCCACACTCGGCCTGCTTCTTACCTGGTTTAGGCCGCGGTTTTTCTCAGAAGTTCTATTGCGCCAAACGAAAGAATAATTTCCCCGAGGGTGCAGGAATGGTGGCGCTTTGGTTGGTGCCGTCGCTTGTGGAAATGAGATAACCGGCGGAAGCCCAATTGGTCGTATTCAAATTTGAATTTGTCTCGATGACAAAACCGGTCGAAAACGATGACCAGGAAAGGACAAGGTCAGGAGGATACAATGTGACGGCCAATTGTGGCCGATCCGGCGCGGGGATATCGAACATGCCGGCCATCGCGGCGCTGTCGCCCCAGGAATATTTGGTCCCCGAGGGTGACGTCGTCCAGCCACACCACTCCACATTATCCGAGCCTCTATTGTTCCAGGCGGATTGCAGATTGGCTTGCGCAAATGGCAATGCGTCGGGGTTGGTCAGCACGCCGTCCATGAGCGCAACCCCGAACCCGCGAAGCCCGATGCCGTCGTAACCGCAGTCATTGTCGCCGTTGTTGCCTCCCGCTCCGTAATCCGGGAGGACGTTGTAGCCGTCACAGGTTCCGGCATAGGGGACCCCGTCCCCGTTTGTGTCGGCATCCACGTTGTATATCATCCAGTTGGCGACGGTTCGAGCCACGTTGGTGTCGTTTTCGAAACATGCCGCCCGAATCGCGATTCCGTAGTTGTACATGCAGTCCCTATTTTGTATAGAACCGCCAACCTCCGTGTTGTTGTAGTTGTAGATCATGCTGCACACGTTACTCGACCCGTTTTTGGCCGGCAAGTGGTTGTAAACGTAAAGATTCGCCTTCGCCCAGACATAGATGGCGTCGGCCTCTGACTTATAAATGCTGTTTCCTGTAATGTCATACAGAAGATAGCCGGCGATCACGAAGGTGAAGTTGACGTTTGCGTACATGCGCTCCGTATTCGTTATTTGTGTCAGGCCCCAGCTGCCATTGGTTTCTCCATTCACCTGCCCATATTTCCATACATAGTTGAAGTTATTTGTCGCCGCGCTGATCCAGCTGCTGTTCCCGGTAATCTGGTAGGCCCTCGCGAAGGCGATTTCAGCCCAATTTTTATCGTCGTCGTAACTATCCGCGAACCAAAGAGCCCCGTTGTGAGCGACAAATCCGGCGCAGAGTTCGTTGATGTTGCTCGCAATGTCGCTGGCATTGGCGGAGCTATTGTTTTCTCTGGTCGCCCAGTCATAGCCGTCCTCGGCCATTTCGATCTCTTCGGCCTCCTCCCAGAAACCGGTAATGGTGGCGTCACCCGCCTGAGGATTAAAAACGTAGTAGCCGGCTCCATCCTTGTTATAGAAATCGCTGAGGTATCCGTTCCACATTTCATTGACGTCCGACTCGTTCCAGATAAGAGATTGGGCGCCGGCCGTAATAGACAACCAGGTGCATGCCAGAACGGCGGCCACCAGAAGTATGGGGATCAGCGAACCGGTGCGGCGACAGCCGCCTGGTACGAAAAAGTCATACTTGAACTTCACTCCCGGAACTATAAGCAATTTATTTTCAAAACGCTACAGCGGGCTTTGTTTCCATTTTCCGAGCTTCTTCCAATCTGGCGTCTGGTCGCGGTAAGAGATTGATGGCCGTGGACATATTTTTACTTTGATACAATTCAAATTTCTCAGATGTTCGGGCGCAGTACAAGAACTGGATTTGGAACCCCCAAAAAGGTCAATGCTGGCGCGGGGATTTAGGGACCGAAATTTTTTTATTTCGTTTTTTTGGATTGGTGGGAAGGGAATACAACCACCTATTTCACCGATGGCATTGAGCTTTTAGGCCATTCCACGAATTGATGTCTTCACTTTAATAAACTAGCCGGTAAAAAGCACTCCCGTTGGTTGGGTTGATGGGAATGACTGCCGAATTGGTGAGGGCGGAACCGCTTACAGTTGTCCAATTTGTCCCAATGCCCGCGCCGGGACTATTCGTTTGCGTCTGTAAGAGCCAGCCTGTGGTGTCGGCGGGCCAATTTAACGTCAGGGCGTTGGACGCGCAGGAGTTGGTCAAGGAAGGAATGGGAACGAAAGTCAAAGACGAAACCGTGCTGGTGACCGCGCCATAGACATTGGTGACTATGACGTAATAAGAGCGTGTCGTGCCTGCTATGCCGGCCGGGGCCGCATAAGTTGAATTCGTCCCGAGCACCACATGGATGGGGCCGTACCAACTGTACGAATAAGGCGCGGGACCAGTCACGCCCACTGAATACGTGTAGGGGTTGCCCGCCGGTACATATACTTTGGATGGCAAATCCTGATTAATGACCGGCGCTGCCGAGTAATATCGGACGTAATCCACGTACATTTTTATCTGGCTGTTGGCCTGGCTGGGATAGCCGCCGGGCGGCACAGTTCCGGCCCAACTGTTGGATTCAATTTCCGAAGTCAGACGGATAAACTGGGATGCCGTTGAAATCATGTCTCCGGATGTTGACGTTCCCGTGACATTGCCATCCACATAAAAGGTATAGCTATTAGTCGTCCACAATAATCCATACGTGTGAAAGCCGCTGCCTACGCCCAGATTGCCGGTGCTATAAACTTCCCCGCCTTTCTCCTGGGGGCCATAACCGTTCCACCACAAAGCGCTGTCGCCGCCATTATTATATGGCGTTCCGCTGCTGGTCACATCGATGTGCTCAAAGATGTCCATTTCAACGCCGTTGGTCGGATCGTTGTTGGTATTGCCGAGATAACCATCGGGCAAAACATTCATCATCCATGGCGATTGCAGCCAGAATGCCGACCACTGGCCTGGGGCGTTGGAAAACTCGATGCTCGCCTCGTAATAGCCGTAGGTCCTCATCATCAAATTCTGCGAATCAATGAATCCCGTGAAATTCGTGCCTCCCTGCGTGTAGGTTGTGATGACGAGACAGCCGTTGGTCACGCTCACCGCCGCCGGCGTATCGTAGGCCGAGTTGCGCCAGCCGTTCCGGGCATATTCCCAATTGGCCGGGTTTAAATAATTGTTTGTAAACTCGTCCGACCATTGGAGGTTGTAGCCGGGCGGCGGAGTGGCTGAAACAGAGTTCACGGAAAGCGCTATGAAAAGAATCATTCCGCACCGCACTGTGCCAAAGCATGAAATACCGGGAATAATAGAGCAGATATTTTCAACGATTTTATTCCGTGTTTTCATACGTCTGTTTTGTATCGCTATATTAAAATGCAAGAACGCTTTGATTAAATAAAATGATGCGCATATTTTTGCCGTCTGGTTGTCTAAAATGCAACACCTGCCCGTCTCGCGTCATTTCCATCCGACATGATTTTGCAAGGTCTGATGTTTCTCCTGGTGTGGCTTCCACGAGAAAGACCGCGACGCGGCGTGACACTTCGTCGCCCGCTTTAAATTGCCGGGCGTGAGTGGAGCAGGAACCATACAGAATGTCGGTATAGACCGAAATGCCACGCGAATAGCCGGCAGCCTGGGCATACGTCATTCCCGATCCGCTTATCGCGATGATTCCCAGCCGGCCATCCACGTTCGCCCACAAACCTGGAATGGCAAGGGTTTTTTGGGGCTTTTGCCAGTCAAAAACTGTTTGGCCGTCCTGGTCAGAAAGCGTCCGAGTGCCTCCAGTCAGGGAATCATTTTCAATGCCGATTGGCATGCCTTGTTCACTTCGCACCGTGACATTGGTGAGCGCGATGACCCTGTCTTCATAGACGACAGTTTGGCTGCCGATGGAAAACATCTTCAGCGTTTGCTTGAGCCTGCCGCTGTTGTCCAGCAGGGTTCCGCTCGTTTCAAAGCCGTCAGCCGTTTTCTTCCAGGAATGCTCAACGACTGTTGCCTTTCCATTATCGCCCCGGCCAGCCACCTGAAAGGAGCCGATGAATCCGTTCGCGATGGGAACTATAAATTCCGGATTGTCCGCATGATCCTCAATCGGCATGAGCAGCCCCATGATTTTGTTCTTCCATGAAAATGAGGCGTATTTTTGAAGCGTGCGCTGTTCGATAAAATCCACATAAGGATAATCCCGGACGCCTGCTTCCCCGGCATTTGCTGTGCGCGCGCTCAAAGGCTTGGCGGAGGGTCCGAAAATCTTGTGAGCCAGGAAACCATAGGAGGCTTCTTCAGCGTTGATTGCGTGGCGTGTGATTCCAAAAGGCGAGCCGGGAAGAGCAAGACTTCCATGGCACATGATTTGCCAGGCACGCTGGTATTGGAGGCTCATCTGCTCCATCCGGGCGGCGAATGAGTCTTTTCCATGCGTACCCAGGGCAGCGTAGAGATTGATAAAAGGCAGGCCGTGCAACTCCCAATCCATTCCTTGAGGATCGGCCGTCTCCCCCCAGGGTAAAATAATTGTCTGAAACATCCTCCATGTATCCAGAAGATGATGAGTGGCTGCTTGCGGAACGGGCTGGCCGGCGTAAGAATAATAAAGCGCCGACTGGGTCAGGAAATAACAACTGCATCCGACATAGGAGGGGTGAAAGAAGCCGTGGTTTTCAAGGGTATAGTCCGGTTGCAAATTTGGGCCGAGCACCCACTGGTTGACGGGCCTGCCATCGACCAGACTGGTGTCGTTGGTGTCGGCGGCTGTGCAGAGCGTATTCATCATGTATTTGTGCGCGGTCTCACGCCAAAGCGCTGCGTGCGGATTGGAAGGAAACATCAATTCACCCAAAACCAGGCAAGGCACATTCCAGCCGTTTTCCTCGGCTTTGGTGTCTGACCATAGATTTACAGGGGGGTTGCCTGTGGCCAGCAGGTCATCCTGCGCACCCACGACCCGTTCAATGTTCCGCTGTAAAGCCGGGTCCAATTTGTCCCAAATTAGCCATGCGCCGAACGCGAACGAACTTGTCCAAAAAGACGATTGCCACGCCTTAAACCCCGGTCTATCCATGCCTCCCCACTGCCTGCCGTCGGTACACTTTTGATTGCCCGTGAAATGTGTAGCGGTGACGTAACAAAGCGCTGCAGTGGTTTTATCCATTAAGTCGCGCCGTTCTTGAGGGCTGAGGCTGTTGTCATATTTAAGTAGTGTTGCACAAGCCAACACCATGCTGCCAATGGTTCGAATGCCTTCATTCCCGCTGCTTACTCCATCTCCCCAATACCCCGCCGCCGGGTCAAACGATGAATTGGTCCAGTCCCGGTCGGCATACCGGCAGGCGTCGCTTAGAATATTGATATAAGTTTGCTGGACTTCCTTTTCCGAAAGCGGGTGAACTGAATAAAGGCTCTTTGCGGAAGCACAAAACGGAATTAAGAGGAGGATAAAAAAAAATTTCATTTCGTAATATTGATTAACCGAAAGACGCAACCCTTGTGCCGATCTGGAATCCATCAAGGATATTGCGCGCCGCCGCCCTCGGTCCGGGGAAGGTCGTCTGAACTGTCAGCCGTAAAACTCTCTCCCGGGCTGCCCGGAGAAGCTCCCTGTTGGTTTGCGGCGCTGTTCACAACCGAGCCGTGCCATTTCCAGTATTCGCAATGGCCGTCGGCGAAGGAAAATACGCTGCCATTGTTATGACGGTTGCACGGCAAATTCCACCAGTCGTTGGCAGTGTTCTGGTAAGCCGGCGCCAGAGGAAACAGCCCAAAGGCACCCTCGTCCAGGTCAGCCTGAGACACGTCAACAAACACGATTTTTTGAGCAACCTGGGTGGCCGGAATTTGGGAAAATTTTTGGTAGGAGTTAAATGTAGGAAAGCCGTTGTAAGTGATCGTATACGGCGACGCCCCGGGACCTCCGGAGGTATTTCCGCCCAGAGCGAAGTCAATCTCGCAAGTCCGCGTCTGCGGCACCTGTTGACCATGATGATAGGGTGGGGGCGGTGTGCCTGTTATTGTAACTGTTACAGTGTTGGCTGGACATTGATAAATCCTGGCATTCTGGTTGTATTGATAGAGCATTCCGGCTTCAATGTTGGCTGTGGTATAATCCGTCTGGGCGTTGCCGACGACCCAGGAATTGGACAAGGCGCCGCTGGTGATATTGCCAAAATTCGGGGGCAAATAATCGTTGTTATCCAGAACGTACATATGCCAGCAAAGCTGCAATTGTTTGAAGTTGTTCAGGTCGTAGATCATTTTTGACCTTGCCTGGGCGCGCTGCAAGACCGGCAGAAGGATCGCGGCCAAAATGGCAATAATGGCGATGACCACGAGCAACTCAATGAGCGTGAAGGCACCCGTTGAAGCCTTCACGCCCGAGGTGAATCTACTATTGGCCGGGCTTTCCCTCCTTGATAAATCATCCAGGGGGCCCGGCCTGATAGCAGTTAGACATGTCGGTTTTTGTATGGTTTTGATATGAAATGTTCTTGTCATTATCCGACTTTCTAGGGTGCGTAAATCAAACGGTAAAAGACCGTGCCGTTAGTCATGTTTACCGGGATGACGACCTGATTTGCGCCTGCCGAGCCGCTTACATTGACCCAATTCGTGCTGATCCCCACCGACAACCCGTTGGTCTGCGCCTGCAGTGTCCAACCCGTGTGGTTGGCAGGCCATGACAAAGTCAGGCTCGACGACGACGACGAGTAGGAGGCTGTGATGTTCGTAGGAGCAATGCTGAAGACAATGCCTTGACTTGCCAAATAGTGCGTAAGCACTTGCTGCGGACTTAAGGCGTAGTTGTAGAGCGCCACGTCCTGGATGTTGCCATTGAAATTCAGGTCATAGTTGGCTACGGCCTCGGTGGAAGTGCGCGCGCCGATGCTCACCAATGCCGTCTGCGGCAACAGGGTGTTGGTCGTGGTGGTCGTGAGCACGCCCAATCCGCTGGCAAAGCCCGTGGTGTCAGCGGCGTCCACACCGTTGGTGTAAAGATGCACCGCGCCGTTCGCGCCGTCGAATACTCCCACCACGTGATACCACTGGCCGACCGCCGGCGCCGAGGAGAGGCTGGGGCCATGAACCCCGCCTGAGGCGTCGCGAACAATGAATCGGAATCCGCCAAACACATCCATGTCGAACTGCTCGCCGCCGCCGCCATAGCCCTTTGTGACAATCCCGGCGCCGGCTGTCTGCGCATTGCTACTGCATACCCAGGCTTCCACCGAGAATTCGCCGTTGCCGCCCGCCGGCTCCGCAAAGTTAATCGGCAATAGGCCGTTACCGGAATTGTTGATTTCGCTCATGTAGCTATTGGTGGGCAAATAACTTCCAAACAGCGTTGCGGTGTCAGGGTCCGCCGCCGTATCAATGCCCGGTATGGCGAGCACGACGTTCGCATAGGTGCCGTTGTGCCCGCCTGAGTAATCGTTGGCGATAGTTCCGTTGTCGCCGGAGTCATTGTCGGGCTCTTCATTCAATCGCCAAAAGGCGACTGGATTATTGCTCAAAATCTCCTGTTGATATAGTGTCGTGGGCGTTGCGATGCCAACCAGCGACACTGGTCCGGCTTGGGTGCTGGTAATGCCATTGTAGCCGTTGGTGACGGTGCAGTAATAACTCGTGCTGCCGAAGACGGCAGTGGCCGTATAGCTGGCGTTGGTCGCGCCAGAAATCGCCGAAGAGACGCCATTATCCCATTGGTAATGGAATGGGAATGTGCCGGAGGCTTGTGCCGTATAGGCGAACGACTGGCCCGCATACACCGTCACGCTGGGCGGCCCCAGGTTGACGTTCAGGCCGCTAGTCACGGTGACTGTGACAACGCTGGAAGTGGTGGAACCATAGATGTTGGTCGCCACCAGGTAATAGCTGTCACTGGCCATGTCATTGCTGATGACCAGCGTGGCATTCGTTTGGCCAACCTGCAGAACATTGTTGATGTCATACCATTGAAGTGCCGCTGCCGGGGTGCCAGAGGCGTCAGCCGGGACGGTGAGGGTCGTGTTCTGGTCGATATTGGTGCTGGCGACCGGCTGTTGGGTAATTAATGCGAAGGAATTTGTCCCTGTTGGGAGGTTATATTCCGCGGCGAGGTAATTTTCCACGTTTGACACGTCACTGGAGGAAAGCGCCCCTCCGATGAGAATCAGCTCCTGCATGTCGCCGGTCAGACCCTGAGCGCCATCGGATCGCATGCCGAGATACAAGGGCTGTTGCCCATCGGCAATGAGTGTGGACAGAGTGCCGATGCCATTCCCGTTGCCATCCATGCGATGAGTGACGCTGGTTCCCTGCATCACAACATCCAGGAGCTGCGGAACGCCAGTTGGTGGCGGCTGGGTCGACGGGACAAATGCCTGCTGGCCCGCGCCATTTCCGCGGTATAAGATAACGTTTGTTGAGGATGAACCGCCAACGTAATAGTCGTAAGACGCCGGGAGGTGTGCGTCGCTGCCAGAGCCGGTTTTTGAAAGAACTTCACCATTTGTGCGGCCGGCCAGAGTGGCAAAGTTTACCACGGCAAAGACACTCATATCGCCAGTGATCTCGAGACTGGGAGCTGCACCGCCGTCAGGAGCCCCCAGATAGCTATAGTTGGCGGTGTTGAAGCGGACAGCCGGATAACCCCAGGCATTGGTGACATACAGCGGATCACCCTGGCCGGCCCCTGGAGAAATCGTTAGATTATTTCCGTTGATTGACAGGTCGTTCCATTGGGCCACGCCACCGGAGCCGTCAGAAACGATGCCCTGACTGGCCTTGAGCCAAAGAGCCACATTGGTTGGATACGTCCCCACTGCCAATGACTGGGACGCGGGAACCAAAGTAGCGTTCACTGCGGATGTCACGCCTGAAACGGTGAGTGTATAGCTATTGCCCGGGGCCAGCGAGGAAGAAAGGGTGAGAATGACCTCGCCCGGGGCGCTGCCGAGGACAGCAGAGGCGACCGCAGGGTTGCCGGCGCCCAATGAGTAATTAGCGGCGGTCGTGGCCGTGGCTGGGTTCACCGCACTCGAGAAATAGATCACAATATTGGTTTCGTTGTTGGTCAGATTCCAAATTGGCACGCCAACCGAGTTAAGGACCAGTGGAGGTATAGTGACAGTCAGTTCCGCCACGGCGCCCGTAACTGAACCGACACTATTACTGATGATGCAATAGTAATTATTAGTGTACTGATTGTTCGCTACTGCCGATAACGGGAAGTTCGTAGCAACAAAGGTCAAAACCCGGTTCGTCGAAGCCAATGCAGTCACGGGGACGCCGCCGCTATTTTTAGCCGGGCCATTCGTAAGCCATACATAAGACATGGTGGGCGCTCCGAAGGCCAGGACCGAGAATTGCGCCGTGGAGCCGTAAGGCACTGCCAGGCTCGTTGGCTGGTTTTGGATGGCGGGCGCATTTGTATAGGCAAAGCTGCTGCCAGCCAGATCATACAACTCAATACCATAGCCAACTATGCCGCTTGCAGTACTGGACATTGTAATATCGAGCACGTTGGAACCATCCAAAAATCCATTGGTAATTGTGAACGATTCCGAGTCAACGGGGCCGGCAGTGGCAGTAATATTGGTGGTTTGTCCATTGAGGGAAAATGTGATAGAGGAGCCGGACGCCGGTCCAGCTGCTTCAATCGTGCCCGACAACGACGCACTGTTTGAAGAGCCCGAGTCCAGCACGAAAGTGGTTTGGTATTCGTAGGTCCCCGTAGTGGCGCCCGCATCTTCGGCCGTCCCAATAAATGCCGCATTTGTCAAATTCATGTTATTAAAGTCTGTGGGATTATTGGTATTCCAGACGATGCAATTTGTCGGAAAGACGGTTAAGGCCGGATTCTGAAGGAAAACATAGTGCGGGTCAGGAGAACCCGGCGCATAATACGATAGGGCATTGCCGTAATTATCCGCGCCGCTATTGAAAAGGCCATCGAAGGACGCGGTGTTGATTGTCACGTTGATAAGGAAATTGGTGCCACCGTAGGCATTGGTTGCCGCCAGCATATAAGTGCCGGCTGCGGTGTTGTTGGCCGGACTAATCGTCAATAAAGAAATATTTGTCGGGTTTGACACCTGGACCGGGACTCCGTTGACAATATGATACCATGTGTTCGTGACCGGCATGGAGCCATACTCCAGAGGACTCACCGTGAGTGTGCCATTATAGGCGACGAGCATGTTTGTTGAACCGTTGGGAACAAGCGATGGCGGCTCTGAAACAGTGATGTTGTTAAAACACATTTGGTTCGAACTCAAGGCCTGATCGCTGAGGCGGACTTCATCAATGAGGCCCGGGAACGTCGAGGTGCCAATAGCGCCGTTACCGGGACTGAAATGAGTGCCAACACTGAAATCCGGGTCTCCCGCCTCGGTGGCTAAATTCGCCTTGGTTGCGGTAACAGTTCCCAGGATATCGCAATTTGTCCGGGCGGGATCCATCAAAGTCCAATACATCGTAAACAAACCCGAAGAGTATCCTGAATAACTAACTGCCAAATGATACCACTGATTCGTCACCACCTCGTCCGGGCCGCTTGTTGGAAGAGGAAAAGTCACAGTCGTAGACGACCCGCCCTCAGATAATAAAACCAATCCGCTGCCGCCAAACAAGATTAACGGACCAAGTTTACCAACGGTGCTATAACCAGACATGACATACCACTGGACGCTGGCGGGTGTCCCGCCGTTGACAAACGACACCGACGGATTAACCATGCATTCCCACGTGAACGCGCCATTAGTAATATTGTAGTAATTACAGATATTCGTGTAAGGGTCGTTCGCGTATGGGATGAGGCCATTGCCGCCGGAGTTGGTCGTGCATGGCATGACCCATTCACCGGGAAATAGAGCACAATTCGAATAGCTGACATCCACAAGCCCATTGGTTAGGGAAGGCTCGCCATTCGTCGAATAGGGGCCCAGCGCAGTGGTCCAGTTTGGTCCCGGAACATTGCTTAATGTCATTGAGCCAAAAATGTTGGAACCATTTTGTGGGTTCCAGGCAACAGCGTCATAGGCAAACGGATTGCCGCTGGCCTCATCAAAATGCCATAGGTGGAGGGTGGCGGAATTGGTCTGATATTCGCCCACCAAACCCGCGTGAGTGGCACGCATGCCTGCCATTGCCATCACCGACAGCGCGCCCCACAATCGAATGCGAACGGTTAATGATTTGAAAAATGCTTTGGTACTCATACGTTTTTGCTATTCGGGTTTCAATTAAGAGTTCTGGTTTTTATTTTTCGGTTTTAAACGCTGCTGTTCGACTGTGGTCACGCTCATCGCCTTTCTGGCAAAAATGCCCATGCGTCTAAGCGCTTGACCATGGATGATGATTTGAAATGGGATGCCGCCATCGTCCGACACCTGACAGAACGTCCACAATTTGCATTTTTCGATTCCTGTTGGCACTCATACAGAATCAGGCATTCATACAAAATCAATTCTTCTAAATAACGCCTTTTCCCGGCCACTCGCCATCGCTTAACCCTCCGAAAAAAAGCCAAAATGCGCATATCGTTCAATTATCGGGCTTGATTTGTTAACCTCAGTCTAGCAGCGCTTGAATTTTACTCCATGAACAGACTGTTCTTTTCTTTTGCATTTTTTGTTCACGCGGGCGATAAATGGTTGAAAAACCCGTTGACGCCTCCTTATGACTAATGCTGCACAATCCAAAGACGAAAAAACATGGTTCCGTTATATGCCGATTAGCCTGGGCGTAAAATCTTCGGGCGCTTATGTCAAAAATGTCGGGTTCGCTGTTATTCCGCCAAACATCGCTTATTCCCCTTATAATGATGTCCATCCTCCCGGTTATCGAGACCCGTGGACACCGGGTCGGGTATTTCCATCCTATGCTTTTGTCTATATCACACGTGGCGCCGGTGAGTTTGATTCGAAACCCAGCGGAACCCTCCCAATTCGTGCGGGGGATTTGTTCGTGCTATTCCCTCACATATTGAATCGCTATCGCCCTTTGCGAGAGGTAGGGTGGGATGAATATTGGCTCGAATTTGACGGCGATCATATTCGCCACCTCATGTTGCGCGGGGAGTTTTCACCGGAGCGGCCCGTCCATCACATTGGCTTGCATGACGATATTCTGGATCTGTTCCTTAAATCCATCGAAGTGTTGCGCAATGAGCCGCCCGAATACGAACTGATTCTGGGAACTTTTGCAACCCAGGCCATAGCGCGTTTGCTTTCAGTGTTAAAACAGAAAAACCAGGAAGGCCGCGCCATACCGGAAATCATCCGTGAAGCCAAGCGTTGGCTGATATGCGAGCCGGCTCGGGAAAATCTCGATCACCTCGCCTTGCGCCTCAATATGAGCTACATGTCATTCCGGCGCTTGTTTAAAGCCGAGACAGGATTCTCTCCTCGCCAATTTGCCCTGGAAGCGAGGTTGCGCAAGGCCGCTGATCTCCTGGATCGCACAGACATGCCGGTTCATCAGATTGCCGAACAATGCGGAATGGAATCTGTGTATTACTTTTCCCGCCTGTTCAAAAAAAAGACCGGGTTGACCCCCAGCGCCTATCGTCGGTTGCATGCAAAATCTCCCCTGAGGTGATTTAAGAGAAGATTCGTTCCGTCTGTCATTGTGCTGTCGTAGGATGGTTGCGCATTCCCTTGCTGCCCCAATTTGTATTTACAGTCTGGTTCAAGTTAAATATAAGCGTTCCGCCGGGGCAAATGTCGGAGTAGTGAATCCATGTCTTACTCGTTACTTTTCCGTCCATTGCCAGGCTTTGCTGTCAAGGGATCATCGTCGCCGTGTCACTGAAACATTGTGCGATAAAAATCTTTGTTACCTTTTTCGATGGGCGCACATATATAGGGCGATGAGCGATTCAAGGGTTCAACCAGACCTGAGGACATCCGAAATAGAACGATCAAATAATTATTCGCTCGCGGCGGCGTTGTTGTCTGGCCTCATCCGCATTGCCTTCTTTCCAGTTTGGTTGGTTATCGTAATCCCGCACACGGTCCACTTGATTATATCGAGTCGCAAGTTGGGAGTCTCCGCGACCGCATTGTCCCCTATGACGATGCGATGGCTGCAACATCAACTTGGGTTAAGGCGGGATGAGGCCTGCGCAAAGTTGATGAAGGTTCTTCCGAACCATTGCTACGGAGGATTGTATGCGGCGGCGTTTCCCGTGTTGTTGGGCCATCGGTTGACCGGGTTCGTTCCGAAAATGCTCCGCTATCCCTATGAGGGAATTCCGTTGGTCCGGCATTCGACGGCCGTACGGTCGACTTTTGTCGACGCCGCGATTGAGCGCTATTTGCCCGGCGTCGAACAATTTGTCGTGCTGGGCGGCGGTTACGACACGCGAACCGTGCAGCTACAACACAACGCGCGGATTCGTTGTTTTGAAGTTGATCTGCCGAAGACCCAGCAACTCAAGCGCGAGCTATTGCATCAATGCGGAGTGAATACACGCGGTGTCACATTCGTCACCGCAAATTTTTTGACCGACAATTGGCTTGATAACCTGGCTGCTGCTGGTTTTGACCCGCGAAAGTCTACGTTCTTTCTTTGGGAGGGTGTGACGTATTATCTGAGCCGCGAGGCGATGGAGAAAACGTTTCGTACGATTGCCACGACTGCGCCCGGTAGCGTGGTCGTGTTCGATTACGGCACCGATGCGGCCACCAGGCTACATCGTAAACTCCTCCTCCTGCCCACAGCCTTCCTGAAAGCCGTTCGTGAACCCGTGACATTTTGGATTTCAAGTGAGCCGCCCGTGAAGAAAAACGTGGCCGCGCTCATGGATGGATACGGTTTATTTTTGCGCGAACACCTGAACTACGGCCACGAAACCAGTCGCAAACGCGCCTTCGGTGGCCTCGCTGCGGCGGTGGTTAAATGACTTGCCCAAAGACTTTCCGGTCAACGTATGGCCGTCATCTCGAAGACATGAGCCTGCCATGGCGGCACGTCCAGGTAGAGGCCGCAGGACTGAAGGTCGTTTCCGTCGCGTTCGTAGACGGCGTCGCCGAGTTGATCGCACAGGCGCCACTGGCGTCCGCCGAGATCGGGGAAGGGCAGCCGCACCCGGCACTGGCTCCGGTGGCCGGCGTAGTTCACGGCCACGAGCAGACGCGAGCCGCCGGCATCCAGCCATCCGAACGCGATGAATGCATCGACGGAGTGGTTGCCGTCCCACGCGGGGACACATTCGAGCAACTGCCATTGTCCCTGCCGGAGGATCGGAAGGCGCAACAAGTCGAGCAGGCGCCGGTAAAATTCCTTGAGGGGCCGGCTCACTGGTTCCTCCGGGGCGCGGCCGAGATGGGGGGAGATGCGTTTGAGGCGGCCCTCGAACTGGCCCTGATGGAAGAAGCGGAGTCCCGGTGAAAGGAAAGTGATCACGGCGGCTGCCTGGTGTTGTCCGGCGGGAAACGTGGTTGCGGCGCGCGGCTCATCGTGGTTTTCGAGGAATCGGACCAGGCCGGCGCGCAAATGCTCGCGCACCGGGCGGGCGTGACCATCGCGGAGGCGGTCGTAGAGACGCTTGTCGTAAGCGTAATCGAAACCCTGCTGCAGCATGTCCCATTCGCGATCCCAATACACCTCGGCCATGAAACAAAAGCCCGGCGCCTGTTCGCGCACGCGCCGGGTCGCTTCCGGCCAGAACATCGGCGCCTGAACGCCCCACGTCCGTTCAAACACATCGGGCAGAACGAGCATGGCCATGTCGCAGCGCACGCCATCGCATTGCCGGGAAATTCTCAGCAACTCGCCGGTCATCGCCACCTGCGTGGCCGGGTTACCGTAGTTCAGTTGCAGCGTGTCCGGCCAACCGTCGAAATACGGATCACGACCGTGAGCAAGCAAAAGATCGCCGCTCCTGCGCTTGACCCGGGTGTAATTCTTCGGGGCGCGGGCCAGATCCGGTTCCGAGCCGCGAATGTAGTATTCCGGGTGTTCCTCCACCCAGGGATGATCCAGGCCTGTGTGGTTGGGAACAAAGTCGAGCATCAGCCGTACGCCGCGGTTGGCGAGACGCTCTCGCAGGCGTGCCAGTGCGGCGTCCCCGCCCAGGCTTTCATCGACCGTGTATCCGCTGATCGCAAAGCCGGAACCGGGAATGTCCGCGTCCGTGAGGTCCGGCAAGGTTTCCCGGAACCCTTTCCACCATTCCGGGTTGGTCATTGAAACGAGCCGGCTTGCTTTTCCAGTCTGCCAGACGCTCAAAAGCCAGATCCAGTCAAAGCCCGTCGCGGCGATCCGGTCCAGTTCGGCATCCGGAATGTCGTCCAGCTTCGCGGGCCGTCCCAACTGGCGGGAAAGTGCGATCAACCAGACGCGGGTGTTGATTTGATACAGCGAAGGATAAAGAGGCGTCTTTTGGGCGGTTTTGCTCAATGGTTGTCAATCCTCGATTCGTTGTCCGTTTCCTCCCGCAAACCATCATTCAGCCAGATGGATTGAGGGTGTCGCGGGTTTTGGTTGTTTCTGTTTTGGTTGTTTCTGCCTGCGGCCTGCAATCCGGCTGCTCGTTCCCTCCGGTTTGACCTCAACAAAGGCGGCGCCCTTGCCGAGTTGGAGAACCTGGCCGGCCGTCGTGGTCGCGAACAGGTGCATGTCGCGGGCAATGAGGCCGGTCCAGCCGGTCTGGTGACTCGCGCCCAGGCCCGCGCCGTTGTCGCCGTGGAAATATTCGTAGAACAGGATGTAGTCGCGCCAGAGCGGGTCTTCCTGAAGCTTCTTCTCGCCGCCGTTGACCGGCCGATGGCCATCCTTGTCTTTGAGGAAGATGCTCTCAAGGCGGCGCGAGATTTCCTCGGCCACCTGGTAAAGGTTCATGTGCCGTCCGGAGCCGGTCGGGCATTCCACGGTGAAATCATTTCCGTAGAAGGCGAAATATTGGAGCAACGCGCGGATGATCAACGCGTTAACAGGCATCCATATTGGGCCGCGCCAGTTCGAGTTGCCGCCGAACATCCCATTGTCGGACTCAGCCGGCATGTAGCCGACCCGGTAATCGAGGCCACCGACGTTGAACACATAGGGATGATCGGCGTGAAAGCGCGACAGGGCCCTGATACCGTAGGCGCTTAGGAATTCGTTTTCATCGAGCATCTTCGACAACACGCGACGGAGCTTGGTTTCGTCGAGAATCGCGCCCATATGGCGATTGTTGACGCCGTCTTTGACCGGGTCGTGAATGAACGCTTTCAATTCGGGACGTGCCCCGAGAAACCCCCCAAAGTGCTCCATCACCCAGGGGTATTTCAACCGAAACCCATCCTCGAAAACTGTGACGGCGCACAATGGCAGCAGACCCACCATGGACCGGACCTTGAGTCGAGTCGCCTGACCGTTCGGCAACCGGAGAACGTCGTAGAAGAATCCGTCCTCTTCGTCCCACATTCCGGTATTGAAGCCGGCGTGAACAGTGGCGGAGGCAATGGATACGAAGTGCTGGAGGAACTTGAGGGCCATATCGGCATAAGTGGCGTCGTGGAGCGCCAATTCCATGCTGATCTCCAGCATGTTCAAACTGAAGAGCGCCATCCACGCTGTGCCGTCGGCCTGTTCTAGGTAACCGCCCGTGGGCAATGGGGAGCTGCGGTCGAACACGCCGATGTTGTCGAGGCCGAGGAAGCCGCCTTCGAACGCGTTTTTGCCGGCGCGGTCCTTGCGGTTGAGCCACCAGGTGAAGTTGAGCAGGAGCTTTTTGAAGATGCGTTTGAGCCAATCCAAATCACCCTTGCCCGTTTGCGTCTTTTCCATACTGTATGTAAAAATGGCGGCCCATGGATGCACCGGCGGGTTGACGTCGCCAAAGTTCCACTCGTACGCCGGGATCTGGCCATTGGGATGGATGTAGTTCTCGGTCAGCATCAGGCCAAGTTGCTTCTTTCCAAACTCACGGTCCACCAGCGTGAGCGGCAGGATATGGAACGCCAGGTCCCATGCGGCGTACCAGGGATACTCCCACTTGTCCGGCATCGAGATAATGTCGGCGTTGTACATGTGATGCCACTGGCCGTTGCGCGGCGGGACCTTGCCCGACGGCAGGTAGGGATCGCTGCCTCGTTCTTCCAGCCAGCGATGCACGTCATAGTAGAAGTACTGTTTCGTCCACATCATCCCCGCCAGCGCCTGGCGCATGACGTTTGCCGAGTCCGCATCGAGCGATTCGGGAATCACCGAGGCATAGAACTCATCGGCCTCCTTATGGCGTGTGTGCAGGATTTGGTCGAAGCGTTTGCCAAACACGTCACCGTCGCGGCCCGGCGCCGCGGGAGTCAATCGCAGCCGCACGGTCTCGCACTTGCCCGGCGGCACGTTCAACCGGTAATGGGCCGCGACCTTCGTGCCCGTCCGGTCCGGGTTTACCGCGTCCCGTTGTCCATGCACGACGAAGTTGTTGATGCCGTCCTTCACGAACGGGCTGCGGTTTTGCCCGTGGAACAGCAGCGCGTTGTTGGTTTCGTTCTCTGTGAACAGCAGCGACGGCGAGCCATCGCAATACAGGTGGCGCTCGCCCAGATGAACTTCGTTCACCTTCACCGCTTCCATTCCTGGCACCGCTTGAAGCAAGGGCCGCGTTTTGTCCCGGCCCCAGGACCAGCGATTGCGGAACCACAACGTCGGCAGCACATGAATCTCCGCCGCCTCCGGGCCGCGATTGTAGATGCTGATCTGCACGAGGATGTCCTCGGGCGATTCCTTGGCGTATTCCACGAACACGTCGAAGTAACGGTCCTGGTCAAAGACGCCGGTATTGATCAGTTCGTACTCGAATTCGTGCCGGCTGCGGCTCCTGTTCGTGTTGACCAGTTGATTGTACGGAAACGCCGCCTGCGGATACTTGTATAGATACTTCATGTACGAATGGGTCGGAGTGCTGTCGAGGTAATAGTAATACTCCTTCACGTCCTCGCCGTGATTCCCCTCGCCATTGCCCAGGCCGAACAGCCGCTCCTTTAGAATCGGATCCTTGCCATTCCACAGCGCGATCGCGAAGCAGAGCCGCTGCTTGTCATCCGAGATGCCGGCCAGCCCATCTTCGCCCCAATGATAGGCGCGCGAGCGGGCCTGCTCATGGCTGAAGTAATTCCACGCGTTGCCGTCCTCGCTGTAATCCTCGCGCACCGTCCCCCACTGTCGCTCGCTCAGGTAAGGCCCCCATTTCTTCCAGGGTGTGTCGGCGTTGCCGGATTTTTCCAAACGCGTTTGTTCGTTGCTCATAACTTCCCTCGCTTGGTTCAAACGATTTTCCCACTTCAACGGTCCCTAAGACCCAATATGGACGTTAGGTCGTGTTTCGAAAATTTCAAATGCGAATTCGTGCGAACTTCGTCATGGAAGCATGCGTGGGTGTGGCCTCGACTCTCAGGGCGATGCCCAAAAAATGTGCAATGCAGTCAGCGCAACGCCAGGCGATTTGGAACGCGGCCCGAGTTTGTTTTGCAACCTGCAACAACCACGCTTGCATTTTGCGGGCTTTTCGGGCCGGCCGATTTTAGCAACCTCGGAAAAGCCCTGATTTTTGCGCTGAATCGCTGGCGGCACGCCCATTGCTTGTACTCCCCCCAATTGGCAATTTAAGCAAAGGGATCAGGCGACTATGAATAATAAAGGTTTCGCATTTTTCTTTGGACTGGATATTGGAACTTCTCTATCGCGGACAAGGCACACGCTGTTAGGTAAGCACCCCACGGACGCGTCGTCGAGCGGCGGGTAATTCCCCCACACGGGCGGCATATCAATCACAGTCAACCACAAAGTAGCGTCCCATAGCTGCGCTAAGTGGATGCCAGGCACGGATACTCTCGGTGGATGCCTTGAAACAACAACGATAAGAAACAAGAAAAGTATGAAAGGTGTAAGGTGTATTATGGATGGAAATATTGCTTCATGGTCTCAAGGGCAGTTCGCTTCTCCGGGAGCGCTGGCCTACCCCTATCAGGTTCCAGACAATGGGTGGGGTCAGGGTTGGTCGGGCAACCAGCCGATCGGCGGGATTGGTTTCCTCGGGCAACCGGGTCGCCCAATCGGGTTAGGCATCGGCGGAGCGTTGGGCATTCCACAGTATGGCAGCTATCCGGGTGGATCAAGCGGCCAACTCTTCGGCCCGCCTCAAGCAATTCAAGCGATCCAGTATGCAACGCAACAAGCGGCGGAGGTTGCGCAGCATGTGGCTCAACAGGCGGCGCTGCAGGCAGCTCAGCCAGTGGCCCAGCAGGCCGCGTTCACGGCCCAGCAGGTGGCTCAGCAAGCCGCTCAGCAGGCAGCCCAACACGTCGCTCAGCAAGCCGCCTGGACAGCTCAACAGGTGGCCCAGCAAGCCGCTCAGCAGGCTGCCCAACAGGTGGCCCAGCAAGCTGCGCTGACAGCTCAACAGGTGGCCCATCAAGCCGCCCAACAGATGGCTCAGCAAGCCGCGCTCACAGCCCAGGTGGCGGCCCAGCAAGCTGCCCAGCAAGCCGCGCAGCAAGCCCTCGCCGGAGGCATCGGCCAACAACAGCCTTGGAATGCCTTCGGGCAGTACGCCGTTTCTCAACCCTGGGGTTGGCAAGGCGGTTATGGCAATTACCTGAGCCAGCCGGGGCTCCGCGGGCTTAATCCGTTTGCGGGAGCTCCCCTGGGTATGCAGACGCAGCTTGCCGGTTCGCCGCGTTTCGCGTTTGCATAATCCGTGACCAGGATTCGTCAAATATTGGCCACTGGGGTTTGGGATGATGATCAACTGTCTGCGAAGTTGAGTTTGCGAAGAGGCTGGTCATCATCTCATTCCCATGGTCTTAACTGTAAGACACTGCGGGCAACCAGGTTCATACTTGTTGTTTGTCGTGCAGATTTATTTCGTCTGAGCAGGCTGCATTTGCCGAATCAATTGTGAACTTCAATTCTTACAATCTAATTTTCAAACACAAAGGATTTTTTTATTATGAGCACTTCCAAATCTAACGTTGAAAAAGGGCCGAATCCCACCCGTAAGCGCTTTTATCTCAGCCAACAAAAGCGGCAATACCTCATCGCATCACGGCCTGCTATGTCCAATTTCGGCCTGATGTCTGTTGGCTCGCAGAATGTGGCGAACCTGCTGAAAGGGCAAGGCATAGAATTCGAACCGGTAAAATCGCTGCAGGGCCGTTCTCCGGCGGCGCCGCTATCAACCCTGGCTGGCGTGGCCAGAGGCCCCGAGATTCTTGTTGCCCGGCTCAATCCGGAACAAGGAGAGGCCCTGCGGTTGCAATCGGCCAACGGTTTCGGCCAATTAATTGTTGAACACGACTCCGCGCTCTCCTACGGCGCTGTCAGCAATCTTAAACAGGCGCTAATCGCCAACTCCGCGTCCGCCCGCCTCGATTCCAAGGGTCTCAAACCTTCCCCGGTTCGCATCCAGATCGTGGGAGTTGACGATAAGCCGGTGCCCGGAGTCACGGTGTTGGTCTTTGGCGTCGGCTTGCCCTCCCAGGGAGTCAGCGATGACGACGGTCACGTTGAATTACCCCTCTACACCTTCCAACCGGGTCAAGCCGAGGCGGTTGTGGTAAAGCCGAGAAAGGATTATTGGGATCTTGTCCTGCGCAACGTCGAGCTGCGCCCGGACATGCCCAACGTCATCCAGTTGCGCGCCTTCAGCGAGACGCTGCCGCGCTACAACAAAAGACCTTTCCTCAGTTGGGGGCAGGAATTCATGATGCAGGGCCAGATGACCCAGGTTAATGGCTCCGGCCCCGCAGATGGCCACGGCGTGAAGATCGCTATTATTGACTCGGGTTGCGACAATACTCATCCCTCCTTGCAACATATCACCTCAGGTATCGATGTGACCGACGGCGGCAGACCCGTGGGTTGGACGCTGGATCCATTCTCCCACGGTACGCACTGTGCCGGCATCATCGCTGCCCGGCCGGCCCGAGGGTCCTCCATGCGTGGATTCGCGCCGGGCGCCGAAATCCACGTCTTCAAGATTTTCCCGGGCGGTCGCTTCAGTGATCTCATTGGCGCCCTCGATCAATGCATCGAACAAGGCATCGACCTGGTCAACCTGAGCGTGGGCGCAGACGAAATCTCGTTCCTGGTTGAGCAGAAAATCATGGAAGCCAGGCAGTGCGGCATCGCTTGCATCGCCGCGGCCGGGAATACCGGCGGCGACGTTCAGTATCCGGCGAGATCGCCACACGTCCTGGCGGTCGCGGCTATCGGCCGTCAAAGCGACTTTCCAATGGACAGCTCTCACGCCCTGACTATTACCGGGCCGCAAACACTCGACGGAACCTTTTCTCCCAACTTTACATGTCACGGGCCGGAGGTTGGCGTTTGCGCCCCGGGCGTCGCCATCATCTCGACAGTTCCCGGGGATGGGTTCGACGTCATGGACGGTACTTCGGTGGCCGCCCCCCACGTCACAGGACTCGCCGCGATCCTCCTGGCTCATCACCCGGCATTCAAGTCCGGCCTGGCCAAACAGAGATCGGCTGTTCGAGTGGAAATCCTCTTCGAGTTGGTTAAACAAAACGCCCTCGCTTTGCCGTTCCTGGGCGCTGACCGCACTGGCGCTGGTCTGCCGATCCTGGCGGCTTTCAATGCCGACGCGTTTTCATATCTGAGCGCTCTGCGTGGTCCTCCTGTGCCTCAAGGGTTCTTCATGCAACCGAACCCATTTTTGAGTCAACCAATGGGACTGGCCGCCTAAACAAGCCTGCAACTCGCCGCCTGAAATACTCCTCGTACCAGAGGGTTATTTCAGGCGGAATTTGGATGCGCTCAGGGACGACGCTCTGATCCTATTGGCGCCGGAGCGGTGCCGGTATAGCAGTCAGCAACACCGACCACTAAATTTTTTAAGAATATTTGGCCCCGCGTCTTCAAAATCTCGCATTATCGATAGGAGGCAAATACGAAAACCGGGCCAGATCATGCGATGGGGCGCTTCGATAGCCACGCCCACGTATTCTTCTCACCGGCATTGGGACATCAACGAATAGCGATAGCGAATTAGGCGATCCGGGGCAAAACACGAACGAATTGAGCCGGGCGGATCGAACGACGCATAGAGGAGGTCTGTGATTCAAGTTTGCGTACGGGCGGATAATGTGTTAAATCGTGTGCGCGCCATCAAAGGTGACGTGCTGATATTTTCAAGTGGAAATTTTCTGCGCGTGCTGGCGGCCCGTTGGCTTGGGCTTGAACCGGTTGCCGGAAAATATCTGGCATCAAGCACGGCGAGTCTGAGTGTGCTGGGATATGAGCACAATTTATCCCAACCGGCAATCCGTTTGTGGAATGACACAAGTCATTTGGAGAACAAAACTATTGAGGAGTTTAAAATATGAAAGCGACCCAACAATTGCATAACCTTGGCCAGAGCCTGTGGCTCGATAACATCACTCGCGAGATGTTGAACAACGGCAAACTTGAGGGTTACATCAGCCAACTCTCGGTGACCGGACTGACATCCAATCCAACCATTTTTGACCATGCCATCAAAAATAGCGCAGCCTATGATGCCGCAATCATCCAGGGGCTCAACAATGGGGCTTCCGGTGAAAACCTCTTTTTCGACCTGGCGCTCGACGACCTGACCCGCGCCGCCGATCTCTTCGGTTCCATCCACGAACGGACAAATGGCCTGGACGGCTGGGTATCGCTCGAGGTTTCGCCGTTGCTGGCGCACGACACAGCGAAGACGATTGCAGCAGCCCGCGATTTGTCCGAGCGAGCGGGCCGGTCCAATCTATTCATCAAGATTCCCGGAACTCCCGAAGGCCTGCCTGCCATCGAAGAAGCGATTTTTGCCGGCGTGCCGGTCAACGTCACACTGCTGTTTTCGCGCGAGCATTACGTTGCCGCGGCGGATGCCTGGTTGCGCGGCATCGAACGGCGCATCGACGCCGGGTTAAATCCGTTGGTTGATTCAGTGGCGTCGATTTTCATCAGCCGCTGGGATGCCGCTGTGGCGGGCAAAGTGCCCCCGGCGCTAAACAACCGGCTGGGTATCGCTGTGGCCGGACGCGCCTACAAGGCGTATCTTGATTTGTTATCCAGTCCGCGCTGGCGGCGGGCATACAACGCCGGCGCCCGCCCACAACGGCTGCTGTGGGCCAGCACCGGGACCAAAGATCCAAAAGCCTCAGACACACTCTATATCAAGGCCCTGGCCGCGCCGTTCACCGTAAACACAATGCCGGAGGGCACTCTGTTGGCTGTTTCCGACCATGGTGAAGTGGGCCCGGCCATGGCCGGGGATGGCTCGGAGGCGGAAAAGACGCTGGCCCAGTTCGCCCAGGCCGGCATTGACGTGAACGCTCTGGCTGCGCAATTACAGGACGAGGGCGCAAAGTCGTTCGTCAAATCCTGGACCGACCTGTTGAACGTTATCGAGTCTAAGAGTACCACTCTCAAAAAGGCGGCTTAAAAATCCCGAAAATGATGAATATCCTGGTCATTGATGTTGGCGGGACGCATGTCAAGGTTCTTGCCACGGGACAGAAGGTCCATCGGAGTGTTATTTCGGGCGCGCACTTAACTCCAAAACGAATGGTCTCGGACGTTTGCAAACTGGTCGCGGATTGGGATTATGATTTCGTTTCCATCGGATTCCCGGGTCCTGTCCGCAAGAATCGGCCAGTGGTGGAACCGTGGAACCTGGGAAAGGGATGGATCGGCTTCGATTTCAAGAAAGCGTTCAAGCGCCCGGTTAAAGTAATCAATGACGCCGCAATGCAGGCCCTGGGAAGCTATCGTCGCGGCAAAATGTTGTTCCTGGGTTTGGGCACGGGTTTGGGTTCGGCGATGGTTGTGGAAGGCCATGTTCTCCCCATGGAACTGGCGCACCTGCCTTATCGGAGATCGACTTTTGAAGATTATGTCGGCATCCGGGGCTTGGAAAAATACGGAAAGAAAAAGTGGCGCAAATTGGTGGCCGATGTCACGGCGCGTCTCACTGCGGCGCTCGAACCGGACGAGGTTGTATTGGGAGGAGGCAACGTTGCCCGCTTGAAAGAGCTTCCGCCGCTTTGCCGCGCCGGAAGCAACGAACATGCGTTTCTTGGCGGATTTCGCCTGTGGCCTTCAAATAGCGATTCAACCAACTCAGTCTCCCCGCCTGTTCGCAGGACGAGAGAAGCCATTGCACATCATAAAACAAAAATGACCTAAGGACATGAAGAAAACAGTCAAACCACTGGCTCGGCTGCCGGTCTGGAAATCGCTGGGCACGCACAGCAAAGAATTCAAGAAGCTGCATTTGCGGGATTTGTTCGCGAAAGACGCCAAACGGGGCGAACGGTTCACCGCCGAAGGCGCGGGTTTCTTTTTAGACTATTCCAAAAACCGTATCACCGAAAAAACGGTGAAGCTGCTGCTGCAACTGGCAAAGGACGCCGGCCTGCGCGCCAGGATGGATGCAATGTTCAGCGGCGAGAAAATCAACATCACAGAAAACCGGGCCGTGTTGCACACCGCTCTGCGCGCGCCGAAAAACGCCACCGTCCTTGTGGACGGCAAGAATGTCATGCCCGAAGTTCACGAGGTCCTGGACAGAATGGCGGACTTCGCCAATCGCATCCGCAACGGTGAGTGGAAGGGCCACACCGGCAAACCCATCCGCAATATTATCAACATTGGCATCGGCGGTTCCGACCTTGGTCCGGTGATGGCTTACGAGGCGCTGCGGTATTACAGCGACCGCAATCTGACATGCCGGTTTGTTTCCAATGTCGATGGCATTGATTTTCTGGAGGCGGTCTTTGGTTTCAATCCGGAGGAAACGCTGTTTATTGTTTCGTCCAAGACCTTCACCACGCTCGAAACCATGACCAATGCGGAGACAGCTCGCGATTGGTTGCTCAAAGGATTGGGCGGCGACAAATCCGCGGTGGCAAAACACTTCGTCGCCGTCTCCACAAACGCGGAAAAGGTTTCGGCCTTCGGCATTGACACGGCGAACATGTTCGGGTTCTGGGACTGGGTCGGCGGTCGTTATTCGATGGATTCGGCAATCGGGCTTTCGACCATGCTGGCTATCGGACCCGAAAATTTCTTCGCCATGCTTCATGGCTTTCACACCATGGACGAACATTTTCGGACCGCCCCATTTGAGAAAAACCTGCCGGTCCTCATGGGCCTTTTAAATGTATGGTACACCGACTTTTTTGACGCCCAGACCGTTGCCGTGCTTCCGTACGAACAATATTTGAAACGGTTTCCCGCTTACCTGCAACAGTTGACCATGGAAAGCAACGGCAAACATGTGACCCTTGGCGGGCAGCAGGTGAACTACAATACCGGCGCGATTTTCTGGGGTGAACCCGGGACCAACGGCCAGCATTCGTTCTATCAGTTGATCCATCAGGGCACCCGCCTGATTCCGTGCGATTTTATCGCGTTTGCGCACGCGCTCCAGCCGCTGGGCCGGCATCACGACATGTTGCTGGCCAATGTCTTTGCACAGGCCGAGGCTTTGGCCTTTGGCAAAACTCCTGAGCAGGTCAAAGCCGAGGGCACGCCCGATTGGCTGGTGCCCCATCGCGTCTTTGACGGCAACCGTCCGTCGAACACGATTCTCGCTCAGCGCCTCACTCCGGAGTGTCTTGGCGCGCTGGTGGCGCTTTATGAGCACAGCGTGTTCACCCAGGGCGTCATTTGGAACATCAATTCATTCGATCAATGGGGCGTGGAATTGGGCAAGGCCCTCGCCCAGCGCATCATCCCCGAATTGGAAAGCGGGACCGAACCCAAACTTAAACATGACAGTTCAACCAACAACCTCATCCGCCGTTACCGAAAAATGAAAGGAGCATGATGACTCTGCCAAAACTAAAAGATCAATACCTGCGCAAAATCAAAACGCAGCCCGGTTTCCTCGCCGCGCTGGACCAAAGCGGCGGCAGCACGCCGAAGGCCCTTATGGCTTACGGTATCAAGCAGGATGCATGGTCCAACGAAGAACAAATGTTCGGGCTCGTCCATCAAATGCGCACCCGCATGATCACCACCCCCGCCTTCAACGGGGACCGAATTCTTGGGGCGATTCTTTTTGAGGGCACCATGGATCGGGATATTGAAGGTAAACCGTCGGCGGATTATCTCTGGAACGTAAAACGCGTCGTGCCCTTTTTGAAAGTGGACAAGGGCCTTGTCGCGGAAAGCAACGGCGTCCAACTGATGAAGCCCATGCCGGACCTGCCCGCGCTGCTCAGCAAGGCCAATTCGAAACGAATCTTCGGGACCAAAATGCGCTCGCTGATCAACCAGGCGAATGTGGCCGGCATCAAGGCAATTGTCAGCCAGCAGTTCGAGCTGGCCGCGCAAATCATCGCTGCGGGCCTCATGCCCATCATAGAGCCTGAAGTGGACATTCATTGTCCGGATAAAGCCGGGGCTGAGTCGATGCTCAGGAAGGCGATTCTCGAAAAGCTCGATAATCTGCCCTCGGACCAGTTGGTCATGCTCAAACTCACTCTGCCCGAACTCGACGACTTCTACACCGTTCTCGTGCGGCATCCGCGGGTTTTGAAAGTGGTGGCGCTTTCCGGAGGTTATTCCCGGGAAGAAGGCAACAATCGGCTTTTTCGGAATCATGGCGTCATTGCAAGTTTCTCGCGAGCGTTGGCTGAAGGCCTCTCAGCAAATCAATCTGACGAGGAGTTTAACGCGGAGATGGACACCGCGATCCAAAGCATTTACGAGGCGTCCATGACCTGAACCACCCGATGAAACCGGCCGTCAAAATTGCGCCGTCGATTCTCGCCGCCAACCTGGCCCGGATGGGCGAGGAAGTGGCCGAGGCTGAGCGTTGCGGCGCGGATCGCATCCACGTGGATGTGATGGACGGTCATTTTGTACCCAATATTTCCCTGGGTGCGGTGGTGGTGGAGGCGCTGCGCCCCGCCACGCGGTTGCCGTTGGAAGTACACCTGATGGTCACGGATCCGGATGCATTTTTTGACGAGTTCGTGGCAGCCGGCGCCGATTCGTTTCTCGTTCACTGGGAAGGAAACAACAACCTGCATCGCACCCTGCAACGGATCAAAACGTTAAAGAAACGTCGCGGCGTGGTGATTAATCCCGCCACGCCCGCGGCGGTGCTGGAGGAAGTCCTGCCGGATGTTGACTCGGTCATGGTGATGACGGTGAACCCCGGTTTCGGCCATCAGGAATTTATCCATACGACGCTGCCGAAAATCCAGCGTGTCCGCAAAATGATCAATCAAGTCACCCGCGATTGTGAGTTGGAATTGGATGGAGGAATCGATGCGACCACGGCCCCGCTGGGCGTCAAGGCCGGCGCAAATGTGCTCGTGGCGGGGACGTCCGTTTTCGGTAATAGCGACGGTATAGCGGCCGGCATGAAGCATTTGCGCGCCGCGATCAAATAAACAAGAACCTGATTCTGATAAAGAAAGGAGAGTGCTATGCAACTCGGTATGATTGGACTTGGGCGCATGGGCGCCAACATGGTCCGGCGTTTAATCCGCAACAAACATCAATGCGTCGTTTTCGACCGCTCGAAGGAGGCTATCGCTGAGCTGGCTAAAGAGGGTGCGGTGGCGTCGTCCTCGCTCGCGGACTTCATCAGCAAACTGCAAAAACCGCGCGCGGTCTGGCTGATGGTTCCCGCTGCCGTCGTGGATGGCTCAATTGAAGAGTTGCTGCCGCTGCTGGAACGCGGAGACACTCTCATTGACGGAGGCAATTCGTATTACGTGGACGATATCCGGCGCGCAAAGGCGCTCGAGCCCAAGGGAATTCATTACGTGGACGTGGGAACCAGCGGGGGCGTTTGGGGCCTGGAACGCGGTTACTGCATGATGATCGGTGGCGAAAAGGAAGTGGTGAAGCGTCTGGATCCCATTTTCGCAACCCTGGCCCCAGGCATCGGCGATGTTCCACGCACACCCGGCCGTGAAAAACTCGGCGGCACAGCCGAACAGGGGTATCTCCATTGCGGGACCAATGGCGCGGGTCATTTCGTCAAGATGGTCCACAACGGGATTGAATACGGCATTATGGCCGCCTATGCGGAGGGCCTGGGCGTCCTCAAATCCGCCAATGTCGGAAAGCAACAATCGGAAAGCGACGCCGAAACCACGCCGTTGCGTGATCCGGAACACTATCAATTCGATTTAAACCTCGCCGACGTTGCCGAAGTGTGGCGGCGCGGCAGCGTGATTGCTTCGTGGTTGCTCGACTTGACGGCCAACGCTCTCGTTGAGGACCAGAACCTCACGAAGTTTGCCGGCCGCGTCTCCGATTCCGGCGAGGGCCGCTGGACCATCAAGGCGGCGATTGACGAAGGCGTCCCGGTGCCCGTCCTGACCACTGCCCTTTACGAGCGGTTTGCCTCGCGCGGCGAAGCCGATTACCAGGACAAATTGCTTTCGGCCATGCGCTTCGGCTTTGGCGGGCATCTCGAGAAAAAAGGAGGCAAAGTACAATGAACAATACCCATTCCGATACTCTCGTCTTCTTCGGCGCCACGGGAGACCTGGCGTACAAGAAAATTTTTCCGGCCCTGCAGGCCATGGTCAAGCGGGGCACGCTCAACGTGCCGGTCATCGGCGTGGCGAAGGCGGGCTGGAACCTCGACCAACTCAAGGCACGGGCCAAAGACAGTTTGGAAAAACATGGCGGGCTGGATGCGGACGCGTTTAAAAAACTGAACAGCCTTCTGCGTTACGTCGATGGCGATTTCAACAGTTCGGAGACGTTTCAAGCTTTGCGAAAAGAAATGGGCGCATCGAAACGGGCAGCTCATTACCTCGCAATTCCGCCGGCGGCATTTGGCACGGTAGTGGAACACCTGTCACAGACCGGCTGCAATGGCGACGCGAGGGTCATCATCGAAAAGCCTTTTGGTCGTGACCAGGAATCGGCCAAAGCTCTCAACGCGATCCTTTTAAAAACCTTCAATGAAGAGTCCATTTTCCGCATCGACCATTACCTGGGAAAAGCGCCCGTGCATCACATGCTGTTCTTTCGTTTTGGCAACGCCCTGCTCGAACCATTCTGGAGCCGGCACCACATAGAAAGTGTCCAGATCACAATGGCGGAAGATTTTGGTGTCCAGGGCCGGGGTTCATTTTACGACCAGGTTGGCGCTATCCGGGACGTGGTCCAAAACCATCTTTTCCAGGTCATGGTCAATCTGGCCATGGAACCGCCCATCCGCACTGACAGCGAATCCATCCGGGATGAAAAGGTGAAGGTGCTTAAGGCGATACCGCCGCTCGACGCGAAGAATCTGGTTCGCGGGCAGTTCAAAGGTTATCGAAATGAACCAGGCGTGGCGCCCAATTCCAAAGTGGAAACCTTTGCAGCGTTGCAACTCGAAATTGATTCGTGGCGCTGGCGTGGCGTCCCTTTCTATATTCGCGCCGGGAAATGTCTGCCGGTGACCTGCACTGAAATTATGGTCCGGTTGCGCCAGCCGCCAACGATGTACACCAGCTATGATTTGAAATCTAATTACTTCCGATTCCGAATCAGTCCTGACGTTGAAGGAGCTTTTGGCGTCAATATCGTGTCGCCCGTGAACGAATCCGTTTGCCAATTGTCCGAAATGCTCGCCAGCCACCATCCTGCTCGTGGAGAAATGGAAGCTTACGAGCGGGTGTTGACGGATGCCATGGCCGGGGACGCCACCTTGTTCGCTCGCGAAGATTACGTCGAGGAGGCGTGGCGGATTGTTGACCCGGTGTTGGGGAGCGACACACCGGTCGCTGAATATAATCCAAAAACATGGCCCGGCACGTCGGTTGAACCTCCGGGCGGATGGGACAACCCGGTTGTGAGCGCTTAGTCCTATGAAAATGATAATCCAGGCGGATGCCGACGAAGCAGCCAGAGCCGGGGCGAAATTTATCGCGGGTAAAGCCCTTGAAGCCGTGTCCGCCCGTGGCAGGTTCGTCATGGCCGTTAGCGGCGGGCATGTTCCATGGCGCATGTTCGGCCTGCTCGCCGAAGAGAGCTTGCCCTGGAATTCCGTACACCTGGTGCAGGTGGATGAACGTGTGGCTCCTGAACATGATCCGGACCGAAACCTGACGCACCTGGAGCAGTCCTTGATTTCACGGGTTCCCCTGGTGCCTTCGCAAGTTCATGCAATGCCGGTGGACGAATCTGATTTGGAGAAGTCTGCCGCGCGTTATGCCCGGACGCTCGAGCAAATCGCAGGTTCACCGCCGGTCCTGGACCTTGTACACCTGGGACTTGGCCCGGACGGTCACACCGCATCGCTCGTGCCGGGTGATCCGGTCCTAAATGTCACCGACCGCGATGTTGCGATAACAGGAGTTTATCAGAACCGTAAACGGATGACTTTGACCTATCCCATCATTAATCGCGCCCGTTGCGTCCTGTGGCTCATCACCGGGGCGGACAAGCGGGATATCTTTCAACGCCTGAATCAAGGTGATCCGTCTATTCCGGCAAGTCGCATCCGAAAGGATGTTGCTGTGGCGATAACTGAACGCGCAGCCGCGAGTGACCCCGATTTATCCAAACCAAAAAGAGAAAGGAATTCTATGCGCATTGGTATCGCAACCGATCATGGCGGATTTGAACTGAAGGAAAAGCTGGTCGCAAAACTTCGCGCGGCCGGCAACGAAATCGTGGATTTTGGCGCTCGCCAGTTGGCTCCCGATGATGACTATCCCGATTTCATTATTCCACTCGGCCAGGCGGTGGCCGCCGGCAAAGTAGACCGGGGCGTAGCCGTATGCGGCAGTGGCGTTGGCGCTACCGTTTGCGCCAACAAAATCAAAGGGGTCCGCGCCTGCCTGATCGAGGACCACTTTTCGGCCAGGCAGGGAGTCGAAGATGACAATCTCAATCTGATTTGTCTGGGAGGGCGAATTGAGGGACCCGAGGCAGCCTGGGATTTGCTCCAGGCATTTCTGGCCGCCGAATTCAGCAATGCTCCGCGTCATGTCCGGCGCCTGCAAAAGGTCGCAGCGCTTGAAACCGAAAAGAGTTAGCGGCTGTTTACCCGAAAAGGAGTTTTATGCAGGACGACAAAATGACTCAATTGGCAATCAACACCATTCGTACCCTTTCAATTGACGCCGTTCAGGCTGCCAAATCCGGCCACCCGGGCACGCCCATGGCGCTGGCGCCGTTGGTCTATACGATCTGGAATCGCGAAATGCGCTTTGATCCACAGGACCCCATCTGGCCCAACCGCGACCGGTTTGTCCTTTCCAATGGACACGCTTCGATGTTGGTCTGGTCCATTCTGCACCTCACAGGCGTTCAGGCGGTAAACGCCGAGTACGAAAATATTGGCAAACCTTCCGTATCGCTTGATGATATCCGCAAATTTCGACAATTGAACAGTAAAGCGCCCGGCCATCCCGAATACCATTGGGTGTCGGGCGTCGAAACCACCACCGGTCCGCTCGGGCAGGGCGTTGCCAACAGCGTCGGCATGGCCATCGCCGAAAAATGGCTGGCCAGCCGTTACAACAAACCCAATTTCCAAATCTTCGATTACAACATCTACGCCGTCTGCGGCGACGGCTGCATGATGGAAGGCATCTCGTCCGAAGCGGCATCGCTCGCCGGCCATCTGTGTCTCGATAACCTCTGCTGGATTTACGATAACAATCACATCACCATCGAAGGGAATACAAACATTACCTTCACCGAAGATATCGCGGCGCGCTTTTTGGGTTATGGCTGGAATGTTCTTCGCGTGGGCGACGCCAACGACATTGAGCGAATTGAACATGCCCTCGCCGTTTTTCAGCAAACCAAAGGCCGGCCCACGTTCATTATTTTGGACACTCATATCGGCTACGGCTCGCCAAACAGGCAGGATACCGCCGAGGCGCATGGTGAACCGCTGGGTGAGGACGAAGTTCGCCTCACGAAAAAAAACTATGGCTGGCCGGAAGACGCGAAGTTCCTCGTGCCGGATGGCGTCTATGACCACTTTAAGCAGGGAATCGGCCGGCGGGGCAGCGAGGCCCGGAAAAAATGGAATGATCTGTTTGCCGCGTACAAATCCCAATATCCGGACCTTGCCACCGAAATCAACCAGATGCAAAAACGGGAATTGCCCGCAGGCTGGGACCGCAACCTCCCTGTTTTCCCTGCGGACCCGAAAGGCATGGCCGGCCGGGAAGCTTCTGGCAAAGTCCTGAATGTCCTCGCTCAAAACATACCGTGGCTCCTTGGCGGTTCGGCGGACCTGGGTCCGTCGAACAAAACGCTCCTGAAATTTCCCGGGGCAGGGGACTTCGAGCCCGGCGTCTGGGGTGGCAAAAATCTGCACTTCGGCGTTCGCGAACACTCCATGGCGGCAATCGTCAACGGCTTGTCGCTTTCAAAGCTCCGCGCATATGGAGCGACCTTTTTTATTTTCAGCGATTATGCCCGGCCTGCCATCCGGCTTTCTGCTTTGATGGAAATACCGACGATCATGATATTCAGCCACGATGCCATGGGCGACGGAGAAGACGGCCCGACCCACCAACCAGTTGAACATTTGGCGTCTTTGCGCGCCATTCCCGGACTGGTGTTGTTGCGGCCCGGGGACGCCAACGAAGTGGTGGAAGCTTATCGCTACGTTATGCAATTGCGGCATCAGCCCGCTCTTATCGTCGTGTCGCGCCAGCCGTTGCCCACCCTGGACCGGAGCAAATACGCGTCCGCCGCCGGTGTCGCCCGGGGCGCTTATATATTGGCGGATGCTCCGGGCGCAAATCCGGAAATCATTCTCATTGCAACCGGCAGTGAACTGTCCCTGGTGGTGGAAGCTCATGAACAATTGATGAAGCAGGGAATCCGGTCCCGCGTGGTTTCCATGCCCTCCTGGGACATTTTTGAGCATCAGCCCATCGAGTATAGGGAAACGGTGCTGCCGGCCAAAGTGACCGCGCGTGTCGCGGTCGAGCAGGCCTCAACCTTCGGATGGGAACGCTATGTCGGCTCCGCTGACCGCGTTATCGGCATGCATACATTTGGCTCATCCGCGCCACTGAAGGAACTTCAAAAGCATTTTGGGTTCGAACCGGATCGCGTGGTCGAACTTTGCAAATCAGTGCTGGCAGAGGAGCAAAAATCTAAGAAATGAAAATCAGCCCCCATGCAGGAAAAACGCCCGAGCCGTCGGCATTGGTGGATGTCCCCAAGCTCATCGCCGCTTATTATACCGAAACGCCCGACCCATCGGTACCGGCGCAGCGCGTTGCCTTTGGCACTTCCGGCCATCGCGGTTCCTCTTTTGACAGGTCTTTCAACGAACAGCATATCCTCGCCATCAGCCAGGCAATTTGCCTATACCGCAAAAAAGAACAAATTAACGGCCCGCTGTTTCTTGGCCTGGACACTCACGCGCTCTCTGAGCCGGCTTTGAGAAGCGCGCTCGAAGTCCTGGCCGCCAATGGTGTGACCGTCATGCTCGCGCAAGGCGATGATTACACCCCCACACCCGCCATTTCCCACGCGATCCTCACTTACAATCGCGTGCGCAAAAATGGCTCCGCCGACGGAATCGTCATCACGCCCTCGCATAATCCGCCACGGGACGGCGGCTTCAAATATAACCCGCCCAACGGCGGACCGGCGGACACTGCGGTCACTGGCTGGATCGAGAAGAAAGCGAACGAATTGCTTGAGAGTTCGCTCAAGGAGGTTAAGCGAATCTCGTTGGACAAAGCGTTGCGCGCGGACACGACGCGTCGGCACGACTACCTGACAGCCTACGTGAACGACTTGGGCAACATCGTGGACATGGAAAAAATTCGCGGTTCGAAAATCAGGCTCGGGGTGGATCCATTGGGCGGCGCCGGGGTTCATTATTGGCGCCGGATTGCCGGCCAATACAACCTCGACCTTTCCGTTGTCAGTGAAATTGTCGATCCGACATTCCGTTTCATGACCGTGGATTGGGACGGCCAAATCCGAATGGACCCGTCCTCAACCTACGCGATGCAGCGATTGATTGGCCTGAAAGACAAATTTGACGTTGCTTTTGCCTGTGACACAGACCACGACCGCCACGGGATTGTTACCCGAAGCGCGGGGTTGATGCAGCCGAACCACTATCTTTCAGTTTGCATTTTTTACCTGTTTCAAAACCGCGCCAATTGGCGCAGGGAAACAGCCGTGGGCAAAACACTCGTCAGCAGCCAGATGATCGATCGTATCGCCGCCAAAGTCGGCCGCAAGCTGTATGAAGTCCCGGTCGGTTTTAAATGGTTTGTGGACGGGTTGCTGACCGGTTCACTTGGCTTTGTCGGCGAGGAAAGCGCCGGCGCATCGTTTCTTCGCCGGGACGGCAGCGCATGGACTACGGACAAGGACGGTATCGTGGCGGCTTTGCTCGCCGCGGAAATGACCGCAACGATTGGCCGCGATCCCGGAGAAATCTACGGCGGCCTCACTCGGGAATTGGGCGAGCCGGTTTACGCCCGGCTGGAAGCGCCCGCCACGATGAAGCAAAAGGAGAATCTAAAAAAATTGTCTCCTCAACAGATTCGCCAGACCAGTCTCGCCGGCGAAAAAATTCAGTCCATCCTGACCCGCGCTCCCGGCGACAACGAACCCATTGGCGGCGTCAAGGTCGTCGCCGAAAACGGATGGTTTGCCGCCCGGCCGTCCGGCACCGAAGAAATTTACAAGATTTACACCGAAAGTTTTCGTGGAATGGAACACTTGCGCCGCATTCAGGAAGAAGCGCAAAGCATTGTTGACGGCGCGATTGCCACCACCACGAGTTAGACGAAATCTCAACATAACGAAAGGAGTGGTTATGAACGGTGAAATGCACCTCGAAAAGGCGCGCTCTGGCGGCCTGCCCATGGAAATTCCAGGCATGGATTGTTTGGTCGAATTGGCGCTGGACATGCGATGGTCATGGAATCACCTGGCCGACGAAGTTTGGCAGCAGCTTGATTCCAGCCTGTGGGATTTGACTCATAATCCCTGGGTGATCGTGCAAACGGCGTCGCGCGACCGGCTCAAAAAGACACTGGCCGACCCGGGATTTCGCAAAAAGCTCGATGATCTCGTGAGTCTCAGGAAGGAAGAGACAAATGCCACAACATGGTTTCAAGAGCATCATTCCAATTCTCCACTGGCCTGCGTGGCTTACTTCAGCATGGAATTCATGCTCAGCGAGGCGCTGCCAATATATTCCGGCGGCCTTGGCAACGTCGCCGGTGATCAGCTAAAGGCAGCCAGCGACCTCGGCGTGCCCGTAATTGGAGTGGGGTTGCTTTATCAGCAGGGATATTTTCGCCAATTGATTAACAAGGACGGAAAACAGGAAGCCCTCTACCCGTACAATGACCCAAGCCAATTGCCCATCACGCCGTTGCGCGAACCCAACGGCGAATGGCTGCGCATAGAAGTCAAGCTGCCGGGCTTCTCGATTTGGCTGCGCGCGTGGCAGGTCCAGGTTGGCCGCACGAAACTTTACCTCCTGGACACTAACGATGCCGCAAATTTCCCCGCCTATCGCGGCATCACCAGTGAACTTTATGGCGGCGGACCCGAATTGCGTCTCAGGCAGGAACTCATCCTCGGCATCGGCGGCTGGAGGCTTCTAAAAGCGCTTGGCATTCAGCCGCAGGTTTGTCACCTGAATGAGGGGCACGCGGCTTTTGCGGTATTGGAAAGGGCTCGAGATTTCATTGAGGAGTCAAAACAACCGTTCGAAATTGCGCTCACCGCCACCCGCGTCGGCAACCTCTTCACAACTCACACCGCGGTTCCCGCGGGATTCGACCGGTTCCCTCCGGATCTCGTCGAGCGTTATCTCGGCGATTGCGCCCGGCGGCTCGGCATTTCGATTCGGGATTTATTGGCCCTGGGACGGCTCAATCCGAACGACCCTTCAGAGCCATTTAACATGGCGTACCTGGCCGTCCGCGGCAGCGGGGCCGTCAACGGCGTCAGCCGCCTGCACGGCCAGGCCAGCCGGCGCATCTTTAGCCCGCTGTTTCCGCACTGGCCGGAAAATGAAGTGCCCGTTGGGTACGTCACCAATGGCATCCATATACCCAGTTGGAATTCTGCCGCAGCCGACGAACTTTGGAAGAAAGCCAGTGGGGAAGGGGAGAACTGTTGGTTCGGAAAGATGGAGACGTTGGAAGAGGGCATCCGCCGCGTGTCGGCCAAAGAACTCTGGCAACTGCGGACCACAAGCAGGAAATTGCTCATTGAATACGCCCGCCAGCGATTGGCCCGCGAATTGGCCGCCGGGGGCGCTCCACCGGAAATGGTGGATATGGCCTCGCGTCTCTTTGATCCAAATGTTTTGACCCTTGGGTTCGCGCGCCGCTTTGCCACTTACAAGCGGCCAAATCTCCTCCTGCATGACCCGGAACGCCTCTCCCGGATTCTCACCAATCCTCAACGGCCGGTCCAACTCATCATCGCCGGCAAAGCCCACCCCGCCGACAGGCCCGGCCAGGAAATGATCGAGCAATGGATTCATTTCATTCGCCGGCCTGCCATTCGCCCGCATGTGATGTTCTTGAGCGATTACGACATGCTCCTGACCGAGCGCCTCGTGCAGGGTGTGGACGTCTGGCTAAATACACCGCGCCGGCCCTGGGAAGCCAGTGGCACCAGCGGCATGAAAGTCCTCGTGAATGGCGCCGTCAATTTGTCTGAACTGGATGGCTGGTGGGCCGAAGCCTATACTCCGGAAGTGGGCTGGGCATTGGGCGATGGCCGCGAGCACGGCGAAGACCCGGCCTGGGACGCTGCCGAAGCCGGCCAACTCTATCAATTACTCGAACAGGAGGTCGTGCCACAGTTCTACACACGCGACCAGGACGGCATCCCGGCAGCCTGGGTCGCGCGTATGCGTGAAAGCATGGCCCGCCTGACCGCTCCCTTCTCGGCGAACCGCACCGTGCGCGAATATACCGAACAATGTTATGTGCCCGCGGCGTCAGCATGCCGGGAACGCGTCGCGGATAAAGGCGCTCTCGGACAGCAGGTCGTCTATTGGCGAAAAACTCTCGAACAGAAATGGCCCGAGTTGCGCTTCGGCGACCTGAAAATTCAGCAGGCCGGACAAAACTACAACTTTGAAGTCGAAGTCATTTTGGGCGATATCAACCCGGACACAGTGCGACTCGAGCTTTACGCCGATGGCGGTTATCAGAACCCCCCTGTCCGGCAGGAAATGACGCGCGGACAGCCCCTCACAAACCCGGGCGATGGCTACATCTATCGCGCCACCGTGCCCGCAAGCCGCACTCCCACAGATTACACCCCGCGCATAGTCCCGTATTTTCGAAACGTCTCAGTCCCCCTGGAAGAAGACCGAATCCTCTGGCAAAAATAGCGCACATTTTTTGCCCATAGGGAATGCAAAGGGGAAACGAGGCTGGAAATTGCGTTTTATTGGGGAAATTGAAGAATTTGAGGAAACGGCCTCTGGGAATTGGATCGATGGATAAATGGATTGTTGGGGGCAGAGCTGTGACCCGTCTTCGCTTGGAAGCTACGCGGGGCGGGGCGGGCGATTGCGCGGTTTTGAGGATGACGATGAGGGTGAGAATTCGCCCAAGGAAAACTCGCGCATTGAACCCCTGAACCGATTGGCACACGGAGCGCGGCTGTGTGCGGGGCAAAGGGGCACCAGCCGCAGCAGCCGCGAACGTTGCGACGCGCTGCGGCTGGTCTTCGACACAGCCGCGCTCCGAAGCAGGTTCAT
>DATJTK010000083.1:0-33247 GCA_035503455.1 Candidatus Sulfotelmatobacter sp.
AAAGCGGCACGCGAGCTGGGTTCAGAACGTCGTGAGACAGTTCGGTCCTTATCCACTGTGGGCGAAGGAAACTTGAGGGGTTCTAACCTTAGTACGAGAGGACCGGGTTAGACGCACTTCTGGTGTGGCAGTTGTTCCGTCAGGGGCATCGCTGCGTAGCCATGTGCGGAAGAGATAAGCGCTGAAAGCATCTAAGCGCCAAGCTCCTCCCAAGATATTGTTTCCCGTGCCGCAAGGCACCTGAAGACCACGGGCAGACTACCCGTTTGATAGGCTGGGAATGCAAGCGCCGCGAGGCGTTCAGTTGACCAGTACTAATCGGTCGTGCGGCTTGATTGCTTTTTCCTTCTTTTGGAAATGCAATTTCAACTCGCGAATTGTGGTCCCTGCCTTTTTTCCCCTGTGTGTAGTTTTCAGAGAACCGCCGAATCTGCTTCGGAGCGTGTTCTTTACAAATTTTTGGTGGCAATACCGCGGTGGTCCGACCCGTTCCCATTCCGAACACGGCCGTCAAACACTGCATGGCCGATGGTAGTGGTTGTATAGCTTCCGCGAGAGTAGGTAGCCGCCAGTCTTTAAAAAGCCGGAACCCGTAAGGGTTCCGGCTTTTTCCTTTTTTACGGGCTTGATTTCAGGGCAAATTGCCCTGAAAGTTTGCCAATGCCATCGCAGTCTGAGCCTGTCACATTGAGCGCGGAACAGGTAGCCGAGTTAAAGCGGAACCTGGCCGATCTGCGTCACGACATCAACAATAACGTGGCCCTCATGCTTTCCGCCGTCGAGATGATGCGCCGCCGGCCTGAAACTTTTGACAAAATGCTGGAGTCCATCGGGAGGCAGCCTCATAGAATTACCGAGGCCGTAGTTCAATTTTCGAAGGCTTTGGAACGCGCCCTTCAGGTTGTGAAGCCGGAAGCGTAACTCGGATGCACGGTTTTGCGTCTGAATATTCAATAAGATATTATGAAAAAGCTCCAATACCTTCTGCTTTCGGTCCTCTTAACAATCGCGGCGGCAAGCTGTTACGGCCAGGCGAATCATTCGGTGGGCCTGGAAGCGCGGATGTTTCCGATGCTTGCGCGGCTATTGACCGATGGGCAACGGCTGTCGTTGGTGCGGAACATGGACTCCCAACGCGACCAAATCCAGCCTTTGCAGGAACGAATCCGTTCGTCGCGCGCGGCGCTGTTAAACCAAATTGTCAGCGGCAAATTCGATGAGAAGCTTGCGCGGCAATATGCCGCGCAATCCGCCGGCGCCGAAGCCGAGCTGACGGTCATTTTTGCCAGGGCTCTTTCGCAAATGCAGCCGCCGCTTTCAGCGCAGCAACTCGGGCAGTTGAAAAGCTACCAGTCAGGCCATTTTGCTGGATTTCGGGACGAGGCGGAAGCTCCGGCGCCTGAGGTTCATTTGAAAATGCCCCCGCCGCTGCCGACCGATACCAACGGTTTGCCCATCGTCAATTAATGGGGTAAGGTAAAAATTTTTGCGGTCGTGGAGGTTTGCGCTTCATCCTTCGCGAATCATCGTCCATAATTTTTTTTTGATGGAACGAAGCGAAGCCGAATTAATCGCAGCTGTGTTGCAGGGCGACGCGGCGAGCTTCGAACCTCTCGTGCAGAAGTATTCGCCCCGTGTTTTTGCCACAGCACGGCGTTATGCCCGGCGCGAAAGTGAAATTGAAGACATCGCCCAGGAGGTTTGGCTCAAAGCCTTTGAAAAATTGAAGAGTTTTCGCGGGGAGGCGCCCTTTGAGCATTGGCTCATGCGCATGACGGTCCGGACCTGCTATGATTTCCTTCGCGGCCATCAACGTAATCGTGAATCGTCCTTTTCCGACCTCAGCGAGTCGGAAACGGATTGGCTTCAAAAATTTGTTGCGGCGCCGGAATCAGTCAATGAGAAGGCCGACGCAGCGAAGTTGTTAATCGAGCGGGTATTGGAAAAGCTCTCCCCGCCGGCCCGACTGGTCATTACGCTGCTGGAAATTGAAGACCGTTCCGTCAAAGAAATTGCCGAGCTGACCGGCTGGTCCGTGCCGCTGGTGAAAGTCCGGGCGTTCCGGGCACGCGCCGAAATGCGAAAAATCCTTTCAAAAATGGCAAAAGAGCAGTATTTGTAATTGTAACCACGCCTCGTGAAATGCGTCTAAAAATATATGAACGTCACTGAACTTCAGCGGAAACTGATTGCAGCGGCGCGCGCAAATGCGCCGGATGACCGTGTCCCCTATGCCTTTGAAAAGCGTATTATAGCCCGGCTCCCGGGGATGAATGCGACGGATAATGCGGCATTGTGGGTACGCGGATTGTGGCAGGCCGCCGTTTCGTGTGTCGTTGTAGCGATGTTGTGCGGCGCGTGGGCGTTTTTCAATCCGGGGAGCAATTCGGGCGAAGACCTTTCCCAAAATCTTGAAACAACGCTCCTGGCTGCGGTTGATCAGGGCGACCAGGCCCAGTGAATTATTGGAAGGTCATCCTCGCAACCATCGTGATTTTCGGCGCGGGCGTCATCACCGGCGGACTTCTGGTGAGGAATGTGACGCACCGGCCCCGTCAGACTGTCTATGAAAATTTGCCGCCGGAGCTGCGCCCAAGACTTTTAAATACTAATTTCGTCCAGCGATTGAACGAGAGGCTGAATTTAACCCCTAAACAAGCCGAGCAAATCCGGAAAATTATCGCGCAGGCGCAGCAAAATACTCATGACCTGTGGAAATTGGACGCGCCGCAATTTCAGTTGCTCTGGCGTGATACCAGTCAGCAGATCAAAGATGTTTTGACGCCTGAACAGAAGTGGGAGTTTGACCAATTATTAAAACAGCGGCAGATGCGGCGGCAACAATCCACCACTGCCCCGCCAACGGCGCCGTCATCCCCTACCAATCGTCCGGCGGCTTGACGCGAAGCCGTTTGTGCTTGTTTACTTTTCCGCAAGAATCATGCGGATTTTCTTTCGCAAGTCCTTCGTGATTGAGCCGACGGGCCGATTGCCGTCAATGATCGTGAAACCGTAGGTTTTCTGCAATTTTCGAAATGCCCCCTGCATTGTGGTCTGATATTTCACAAAGCTGTCGAACATGTCGCGGGAGAATCCGAGGTCCATGCCGCTTTCCCAAAAATCCAGAGTTGCATTTTTGGAGAGGTTGCGCTGGACCAGTTCCTGCGGCTGGACGGAGAGATAGAATACAGCATCGGGCTTGACGGCGATGCCATAAAGATTTTTCAGCCATCCGTCGTCCATGCCGCGGACCATGTCACGCGCCATGAGGGTATAAATGTAACGGTCCGCCAACACGATGAATCCTGCCTTAAGCGCGGGCAAAATGATATTTTCCAATTGGTCGGCAAAATCCGTTGCGTAAAATAGACTGAGAGTGGTGCGGCTCAGGATGTTGCCTTTCTGTGCCGATTCCAATTCTTTACTCACCAGGGTGGAGCGTTTCAAGCCCACCTGCACTGTCGGATGGCCGCCCGTTTCGAGCCAATCGACAAGCCGGGCGATTTGTGTCGAGCGTCCGGAACCGTCGGCGCCTTCCACCACGATCAGCTTTCCGGCCAGGTCCTCGAGCTTTACGCGGGGGATGCCGTGCCCGTAAAAACAGCGGAGTCCATTTTTTTGTTCCGAAGTATTCATGCTGCGGCCAGGTCTTCGTCATGTTCCGGCGTCCTGACTTCGTTCGGCTGAATTGCCGGAGGGAGGGGCAGGGGACTGCGGCGCCGGAATTTCCTGAGCTCGATCTTCTCGCTCACCAGTTTGCGGACGATGCACTGCTGTTTTTCGACGTTTTGGTTGGCGTCCATGACAACAAATTTGAATTCATCGCTCATTGCGACGTATTGTTCCAGGATACGGCCTTGAAAAATCCGGAAGCTTTCGTACGGATCGGTCGAGAGCCTCAAGTCCATCCCGGCTTCGAAAAATTTCAATTTGGGGCGTCCTTCGAGGATACGATTTAACGACACTTCCAAATCGGTTTTGAAAAACAGCGTAATGTCCGGCAGCGCCGCAAAATTATAATTGCCCCGGACCCATTCGGGAGGGCAGCCGCGCACGACATCGCGCGCAAATGCGGTAAAGACATAACGGTCGCACAACACGATATATCCGGCGCGGAGCAACGGCAGTAAATGCCGCTCATAGCGGTCGGCAAAATCCGTGGCGTGAATCAGGCTGAATGTCGTGGGGGTGAGCAACTCGCGTTTTTTGCCCTTGCTGGTGGCTGCCTTGACCAGTTCGGAAGAATTCCACTCGCTGAAATAGACCTTGATTCCTTCCGCTTCCAGCCATCGTTTGAGGAGGTAGATTTGCGTGGACTTCCCCGACCCGTCCAAACCTTCGACGGCGATGAGACGTCCCGGGAAATTCAGTTCCGCAAATGTTTTCATGATTTTTTCCGCCGGCGGCGTTTTGCTATCCTGCTAAAAGGCGGCGGCGCCGACAATAGCAAAATTGGAGGCTTTGTCCCGTTAAATCCAGGTGACGGAAGCTCGTTCGAGTCACGATTTGAGAATGACTTCGTATCTCCATGGTCTGAAGGCCGTTAAATGAATTAATTATTGGCGAATCAACGTTTCATCGTGCCCGGAGGCGGTTCATTGATAATCGCCCAAAACATGCCGATTTCTTTCACTGAATCCACAAATTTTTGAAAGTCGACTGGTTTGACGACGTAGGCATTGACGCCCAGTTCGTAACTATGGACTAAATCCTGTTCCTCCCGTGACGAAGTGACCATAACTACCGGGACGTGTTTGAGTTCAGGGTCGTTGCGCATCTGGCGGAGGACTTCCAGTCCGTCCACTTTTGGCATTTTCAAGTCCAATAGCACGACGACCGGAAGGCCGTTGGCGTGACCGGCGAATTTGCCGCGCGCGTACAGATAATCCATGGCCTCGGCGCCGTCACGCGCGACCACGACTTCATTGGCTAGGTTGTGTTCGTCCAGTGCTGCGAGCGTCAGTTCGACGTCGCGTTCGTTGTCTTCGGCGAGCAGTATGCGTTTTAATGGCGCCATATTTTAATCCTTGGTTTCAGTGTGAGTTTTGGGCAATGAAAAATAGAAAGTCGCGCCGGCATCCGGCCGCCCCTCGGCCCAGACGCGCCCGCCGTGCCGGTGAATAATTCGGCTGACATTGGCCAACCCAATGCCGGTTCCTTCAAATTCCTCGGAGCGGTGCAGCCGTTGAAAGACGCCGAACAATTTATGGGCGTATTGCATGTCAAAGCCGACGCCATTGTCGTGAACGAAGAAGACGTACTCGCCGTTTCCGGATTCGGCGCAACCAATCTCGATTTTTGCCGGGTCCCTGGGGCGCGTGTATTTCACGGCATTGGAGATCAGGTTTACCCAGACCTGCTGCAGCATGGCCGGATCGGCGTCCACTTCGGGAAGCGCCCCGATTTTCCACTTGATGTCACGTCCGTTAATTTCGGTTTGCAGTCCCTGCACGGCTTCATGCACCAGGGAATCGGTGGAAACCCTGCTGCGCCGCAGCTCGGCCCGGCTCATCCGGGAAAAAACCAGCAGGTCGTCAATGAGCGAGCCCATCCGTTGCGCGGAATCGGCGATGATATCCAGGAAACGTTTTCCACGGTCATCCAACTGAGGCGCGGAATGTTTGACGAGCATTTTTACGAAACCGTCAATATGCCTCAGGGGCGCGCGCAGGTCGTGGGAAACGGAATAGGAAAACGCCTCGAGTTCCTTGTTGGCTTCTTCGAGTTGCCCTGTATAGGCTTGCAGGTCGGCGTTCAGTTTTTCAATTTTTTCGTGCGCGAGTTTGCGCTCGGTGATGTCACGACCGGTGCCGTAAATCACTTTTTGAGGCAAGGCGGCCCGCGCGCTCCAGGCGAACCAGCGCCAGGAACCGTCCCTGGCCCGCAGCCGGTTTTCAAAATAAATCGTCTCGCCTCCGCCCATCAGCTTTTCAGTTTCGGCGTCGGTCGCCGCCCGGTCGTCGGGATGAACCAATTCAATGAACGGTTTCGAGATGATTTCTTCGTCGGAAAAGCCGAGCGTCCATTTCCAGGCCGGGTTGATGGTTTTCAAAAAACCGTCAAAGCCCAAAACGCAGATAAGTTCACGCGACAAATCAAAATAGCGGTCGCGTTCCTCCTGGATTTCTTCGGCGCGCCTGTGTTCGGTCAAATCGCGCGTGACTTTTACGAATCCGAGCAATTCGCGCTGCGGATTGCGGATTGCGGCGATGGTGTCGTTGGCCCAAAAACGCGAACCGTCTTTTCGAAGGCGCCATCCTGTATCATTGCAATGCCCTGTCAGCGTCGCGCAGGTGAGGAGCTGTTGCGGAATACCGCTTTCAATCGCTTCGGGCGGGTGGAAAATTGAAAAATGTTGCCCGGTGATTTCATCGGTGGTGTAACCATTGATTCGTTGTGCCCCGTCATTCCAGCTTGCAACGCGGCCGTCGGGGTCGAGCCGCATGACGGCATAATCGCGGATTGCGGAAACCATTAGCCGGAAGCGCTCTTCATTTTGTTGAAGCGCGGCTTCGTCTCGAGCGCGCCGTCTGATGTCCCTGAGTCCCAGGAAGGCGGCCACGCCGCCGATGATTCCGGCGCATAGACTGCCTGAAACCGCAGCCAATTCGATTCGGTTTCCGGTGATTCGGGCCTGCTCTCGTCGTTGAACCAGGAGCTTTTCCTCGGTCCAATACATTTCCGCGGTCAACAATGTTATGCGAGTCATGGCCGCTTCGGTGTTTTTCATGGGTTCCGCCGCCAGCGCGGCCTCCAGGCCTGATTTTTGGAATACGGTAATCCGGTGATCTGTCAGCGAATTTGCCTTTTGTGCTAAGTCCCCGAACCGGCTCAACGCGCGTTGCTGCGCCGGGTTGTCCGCGGTAAGTTCTTTCAATTGTTCCAATTGTGTGGTGATTCTCGCGCGGGCGGCGGAGCGGTCTTTCAGGTATGCGGGGTCGCCGGTCAGCAGGTAGCCGCGTTGATCGGTGTCCGTTTCCACGACCGTAGCGAGCATCGCCTGCAACTGGGCGATGACTTCCTGGGAACGGGTGACCCATCTTTGCGCGGCCACGAAGTCTTGCATGACGTGATAGGACAGGCCGCCCATTAACCCAAGCGCAAGGGCCGTGACCACAAATCCGGCCACAATTTTGTTTTCAACCGGAATTTTCATCCCGTGCCTTAATTTGAAGACTCAAAAGCACCCTTTTGGAACATAACCGCCGGCCATTAAAAAATCAAACAGAGCTGGAACAGGCAATGCTCACATGCCGGACTCGGGATATCGTTCCCGGATTTGCTTTCGCAAACGCTGCTCGTCGTCGGGTTGATAGCGGCGGCGGGTGATGAGCCGTTGAACGGCGTCGAGCAGTTCAAGCCAATCCTCCAATGGAGGATTCTCAACCGGTTGCCAGACCTCGAAGCGTTTTCCGCGATGATAAAATTTCCACTCGCGGCCCACGTGTTGCGCGTAGACTTGCAGTTTTGTGCCGTCTTCCGTCACACGTTTCCAGCTAATTTCGGCTTTGGGCATTGTGTAAAACTGGATTGTTGGATAATTGGATTATCCATCAATCCATCAAATTAACGCTTGCAACGGCCATGGCTGCAATCCCTTCCTCACGTCCTGCAAAGCCGAGGTGCTCGTTTGTGGTCGCTTTGACGCCGACTTTTGATTCAGGAATGCCCAACGCCGCCGCGATGTTCTTCTTCATTCCTGCGATGTGCGGGAAAAGTTTGGGCGCCTGGGCGATGACCGTGGCATCCACGTTTACGATGGCGCCTCCCCGTTTGGAAACCTGCGCGGCGGCCTCCTGCAGGAATATTTTGCTGGGCGCGTTTTTCCAGCGCGGGTCGGTATTGGGAAAGAAATGGCCGATATCCGTTTCACCGACCGCGCCGAGGATGGCGTCACAGACTGCGTGCATGAGGGCATCGGCGTCGGAATGCCCGTCCAGGCCTTTGGTGTGGGGAATTTCAACGCCGCCGAGAATGAGCTTTCGTCCTGCGATGAGCGCATGGACGTCGTAGCCAATGCCAACGTGGACCATGCCGAATTAAAGAGGAAAAAGGGAAAAGGAAAAAGGAAAAAGTTGGCTGTTTACTTTCAATTTCCGGCTGGTTCATTCGCCGGTTCTTCGGTTTCGGCTTCCGCGGCGCCGGCAGTTTTATCGGCTGGCGATTCCTCGGTGACTTTGGCGGCCCCGGCGAACAACGCAGTAAACAGGCCTCCGCTCAGAAGTGTGTTTCGAAAAAACTCCCACGACGGCGGATAACCTGGAAGACCGGTAAACAGGGCCTGGATCCATCCGGCAATGGTCTTTGGGTAGCCGGGGTATTCCAGCCAGGACAGGGTGTTCGTAAGAATGTAGAAGAGCAGCGCGCCCAAAATGCCGCTGAACACCAGTTTCCAAAGCGGCGCGGCTTTTCCCATCCATCGGCCCAGCGCGATCAATCCTGCGTAAATGGCGTAATTGAGCAGCATATCCCAGGATAAAGGGCTAACGTGATAATAAAAAACATTCAATCCAATGTCCGTGGCGGCCATGACCGCCAGCGGAAGCCACCAGGCGAGCGCGCCCCGGAAATACACGCCTGCGCAAAATGCCAGGGCATAAATCGCGCTGAAATCCGGGGGCAAAAAGTGCGGGATTCGCGATATCGCGAATATTGCAATAAACAATCCCGGCAGAATAATGCGCTTCACCGTATCATGATAATCCCCCGGAATTAGCGGGAAAACAGAAAATTAACGGCGCCGTTTCCTTTTTCCTTTTTCCTTTCTTCTTTTTCCTTACCCTTTTCCCATGTTCGAGACCCCGAAATCCATGCGCGCGATTGTTTATCGCGGTGTGAATGATTTGCGCCTGGAAACAGTGCCCGTGCCGGAAATTGGCGAAGGCGAACTTCTGGTCAAGGTGGGTGTTTGCGGGGTCTGCCCTACTGACATCAAGAAGATACATTACGGCCTCCTGCCGCCACCGCGAATTTATGGTCACGAGACCGCGGGCACGATTGTCAAGATTGGCGGTGGCAAGCCGAGCGTGACGGTTCGTCCGCCTTCGGCGCCGAAGTTCGTTCTCAAAATCGGAGACCGGGTTGCGCTCCATCATCATGTTCCGTGCATGGTCTGCCATTTTTGCCGTCATCGCGCATTTGCGCAATGTCCGACAAACAAGCTGACCGGGATTACTGCCGGGTTCGAGCCTGCGGGGGGCGGGTTTGCCGAGTACGTGCGTGTGATGCCCTTCGTGCTGCCGGGTGTCGTAAAGATTCCTCCCAAAAATTCCTTCGATGAGGCCGCGATGTTTGAACCCCTTAACACGGTTCTCAAGGCGGTGAATCGGCTGAATGTGCTGCCGGGCGACCGGGCGCTCGTCGCGGGCCAGGGACCCATTGGGCTGATGTTCACGAAGTTGTTGAAGTTGCGCGGTGTTCACGTTTTGGCAACCGATCTTCTGGAATCCCGGCTTAAGCTCGCCAAAAAATTTGGCGCAAAATGGGCTGTCCATGCCGGGGCCGGTGATGGCGGAATTTCGCTGCCTGAAGATTTCTTTCCCAAACAATCCCGCGGCGGAGGCGTCTCGATTAACCGTTCTGCTCCATTCGATGCCGCGGTGATTGCCGTGCCTTCGGACGCCGCCGTTCGGCAGGCTGTTCAACTCGTTCGCGGCGGCGGCCAGATTATGCTCTTCGCCCACACCAGGCGTGCCGGAACGGGAATTGCCACTGGAGACGGCCACGCGCCTTCATCGGGTTTGTATCCTTTGGATCTGGCCTCGATATGCGTGGACGAAAAGGACCTCATGGGCAGCTACGCGGCGGATTTTACGATTCAAGATGAAGTGGGCCGGCTTATTTTTTCGCGCGAGTTTGACATGCGCAAACTCATTACGCACCGTTTTCCGCTGGAACGAGCCGCGGATGCCGTAGCCCTGGCCGCTCATCCGACGGAGGATTCGCTTAAGGTTGTGGTGACCGTTGGGAATTAAAAGTAAAAAGGTGAAAGGGAAAAGTTATAGAAGTGCTCTGACGCTACTACGTGAGGGACCTCCGTGTCGTTCCTTTTTCCTTTTTCCTTTTTCCTTTTTCCTTTGTAATTTCCAGCATGTTTGTTTGCCTTGCCGCCGGACGCGGAAAACGAATGCAGCCGCTTTCCAATTATCTTCACAAAGCCATGATACCCTTTTTTGGGGTGCCGCTTCTTGGGTATTCCATTCTCGCCGTTCCGGAAGGCTCTGAAATTGTGGTTGTGGTGAATTATTTGAAGGAACAAATCGCTGAATATTTTGGCGACTTTTACCGGGGCAGAAAGTTACGGTATTTTACGCAGGTTAACCCCAGGGGCACCGGGGACGCGTTGTTTCAGTTTGGCGCCGCGTTTGGCCCGGCAGAACCGATTATTGTGTGGCAGGCCGACCAGATGATTTTTCCCGAGGAAATCGAAATTCTCTCGCGCACCGAGCCCAATGCCGGCATCTTTGCCGATACGCCGCGCGGGCTTTTGGATTTGGGATTCTGGAGAATCGAGCCCGGCACACTGGCACGACTCAAAGACAGTTTTGACGGATCGGAACACCGGGCTCTGCCCGTCCTTGAACAGGAAGGATTGAAACAGGTCAGAATTCAACGCGAAAAGCTCGAAATATCCTTTGACACATGGGAGCAAATAGAAAAGCATTGCAAACTATTCAGGCAAAGGTTTCATACCGAATTCCGCTAGTTGGCGGCACGACGGATTACCCTGACTACTATCGGGAGTATGGCGCGCAATCTATTTGTTGCCCCATAGACAAGTATTTATACGTCTCGATTGAGAATAACGGGCAGGCCGGGGTCAACATTCAGAGCAAGGCCGACCTGCCGTGGGGCACCGGGCTGGGTTCGAGCGGCGCGTTTCATTCAGCGCTCGTTATGGCCTTTGCGAAGGCCAGAAAACAAAAGCTTTCGCCGCTCACTGTAGCCAAACTCGCTTACGAACTGGAAACCGGAATTGATCCGTATGCCACAGGCCGGCAGGATTCTGTGGCGTGTCTTTTTAAGGGGATATCCGAAATCAAATACCATCGTGACGAGTCGGTGAGCGTGCATCGCATTGACATTCCGGCCGCCTGGCGCAAAAAACTGTCCGGGCGGTTGCTGTTGTTTGACACGGGCGTCCGCCGTAGCGCCCGGGATTCGATCAAGGACTTTCTTTCCCCGAAGAGTATATCTGTGCTGCACGAAATCGCGAAGTTGCCGGGACTGTTGATGAATGCATGGAAAGATGGGGACATGGATTTTCTTGGCCCGGCCCTGGACCTGCAGGAGCAATACCGGAGCCGATTATCGTCCAAATGCCGAAGCCCCCGGACTGACCGGCTTTTGGAAATCGTTCGCGAATGCGGCGGCGGCGCCAGGCTGACGGGGGCGGGGATTGGATGCCTTCTATGCTACTGCCACGAAGAAAGACAGGACGAATTGCGGCGGAAATTGGGACTTAAGGAGATCAACTTTTCGATATTGTGGTAGGACCGCGTCCGGCGTGCAGAAGGTTTGTCGGCGTTTGCGATTCACGGGCGGCGGAATTATTGCACTGGAAGTTGGGTGTTGGAATTCTATAATCAGCATCGGGGATGCGCCCAAAAGCTTTGTGTCCTTCGGCGTTTATGGTAGAATGTGTCCAATGAAAAGACGCTTTATTTATGGCTTTGTTAGTGTGCTGCTGGCGTTGAATTTGATTCTGGGCGAGAATGTATATCTTTCGTCCTCGGCCCATGCGGAGGAGCAAAGGGACTCGGCTTATTCAAACGTGGAGCTTTTCGAGGAAGTGCTTGAGAAAATTCGCACTGAATACGTGGACGGCACGAACATGACCTATCATGGGCTGGTGTATTCGGCGATCAAGGGAATGGTTGCTTCGCTCGATCCGCACAGCGAATTTCTGGACCCGTCGGATTATCAGGAATTGCAGGATGACACGGAGGGACAATTCGGCGGGCTGGGGTTGGTCGTGTGGTTGAGGGATGGCTATGTCACTGTGGTTTCGCCGATGGACGATTCTCCGGGTTTTCAGGCCGGGATATTGCCTGATGACCGCATCGTGAAGGTGGACGGCAAGGTGGTCGCAGACATGCCCCTGGAAGAACGTCTCGATGATTCGGTAAAACTTCTGCGAGGTGAACCAGGCAGCAAAGTGGTTGTTACAGTCGTCCGCCCCTCCAACGGGATGGTGAAGGAATATACCATTAAGCGTTCCATCATAGTCATGAACATGGTCAAGGACCTGGACGGCCAAAAAGCATTTCCGCTGGGGCCGGACAAGATTGGTTATGTGCGGATTACTGAATTTGGCGACAACACCGGAGATGAACTGCAGGAAGCCCTGGACAAGTTGAAATCGCAGGGAATGAAAGCGCTAATCATTGATTTACGGGATAATCCGGGCGGACTATTGGACGAAGCGGTTGAAGTTTCCCAGAAATTTTTGCCTCGCGGACAACTGGTGGTATCCACGGAGGGGCGTGATCCGCGGGAGAATTCGTTTCTGCGGGCCGAGGGTCATGGAGATGAATTGAAAGGCGAGCCGATTGTCGTGTTGGTCAATCTGGGCACGGCCAGCGCCGCGGAAATTGTCACCGGTTGCTTGCAGGACCTGCATCGCGCCGTAGTTTTGGGTGAGAAGACGTTTGGAAAAGGTTCGGTGCAGAGCATTTTCCCGTTTCCGGATGGTTCCGCGCTCAAGCTGACCACGGCCAAATATTACACCCCAAGCCATCGGGTGATTCATGAGCACGGCATAACCCCGGACATTATCGTGCCAATGACGGACGAGCAGGAAGCAGCGCTGATACTCAAACGCTCGCCCGGGGGATTGGATACTCTCGACGCAACCAATCGCGTTCAAGTGGAAGAAACCAAAGACACACAACTTGACCGGGCGGAAGATTTGCTGAAAGGCATATTGATCTATAGCGGGATGTCCAATCCGGGCAAGATGGCCGCCAAGTAAGAACTCCTGGATTGATGGATTAATGGATTCCTGGATTATTGGGAGCCAGAGTTTTCCATTGATCGGTAATCGGTTCTCGATTTACTAAGCAGATGATACTTGCTGTTGAAACTTCTTGTGATGAGACAAGCGTGGCGGTTGTCCGCGAAGGGGCGATTTTGTCCAATGTGGTTTCTTCGCAGGTAGCGTTGCACGCGGAGTACGGTGGGGTGGTGCCGGAGCTCGCGGCACGGGAGCATTTGAGGAATTTTCCATCCGTGGCGCGGACTGCACTGGCTGAAGCGCGTATTTCCGCGGATGAACTGGACGCCGTGGCGGCGACGCAAGGTCCCGGGCTGCCCACGGCTCTGCTCGTCGGGTTTAAGGCGGCGCAGGCGGCGGCATATGCCCTGCGAAAGCCGTTTGTGGGTATTAATCATCATGAAGCGCATCTCTATTCGCCCTGGATTGGCCATTTTGACGCTTTTGTGCCCAATGTTTCGCTTATCGTGAGCGGTGGCCACACTATTTTGGCCCTGGTCAAGTCCGAATTGAAGCATCAGGTGCTCGGGTCGACCGTGGATGATGCAGCCGGCGAATGTTTCGACAAGGCCGGCAAGCTCCTCGGGTTGGTTTATCCGGCGGGACCGGAGATTGATCGCCTGGCTGAACAGGGCGACCCCAATTCCTTCGATTTCCCCAGGCCGCTGATTGCCGATCCGGACGACGATTTCAGCTTTAGCGGTTTGAAAACATCGGTGCGCTATTTTTTGCGAGACAATCCGCATTTGCTGAATGAGCCGCAAAAAATCCGCGATGTATGCGCCGGAATCCAGGCGGCCATTGTGGACGTGCTTGTGACAAAAACGATTCGGGCGGCTCGCCGGACCGCGGTCAATTGTGTGACGGCTTCGGGCGGCGTCACCTGCAATCGCGCCTTGCGCCGCCAATTGGAAAACGCATGCAGGAAAAACGGATTCACTTTGCGGCTGGCCGAAAGAAGCCTGTGCACCGATAACGCGGGTATGATTGGCATCCTGGCCGAGCGAAAGCTCTTGGCAGGCAACAGTCCCACGCCCCTCGATGTTGAAATTGAGCCGGGATGGCAGATCAGTTAAGAGGTTTCCGATCACCGCGTGCGTCGCCCTTCGTCCAAAATTTGATTGTTGCAAGTTATTGCTATTGCGCTGCCTATACAATTTAGGTTGCTCAATCGCCTGACATGGATGACGTTACTGCATGGCGTCGGAAACGTTTAAAGCAAGCCGGTGGACTCGTGGGAATTTTCTATTTCCCACGGTCATAGAAATTACGGACACAGCCGTGGTTCGTCGGAAGCGCTCGTGGTTTCGCAATGACGAAATGAGCATTAGCATTTCGAAGGTGGCGTCAGTGCATATTCGGACCGGGCTTATTTGGTCCGACATCCTGATTGAATCCAGCGGGGGCACGGACCCTCTGAAAAGCCATGGTCACAAAAAGCCCGACGCCATTCGCATTCGTGACTTGATCCAGGCGGCCCAGAAAACGTTGGGACTGGAGCCTCAGGAAAAGATTAAGGTGATTTGAGCTGCGATTTTGCCGCATCTGGCGTCTAGGCGTGAGTTGCGCGGAGGGTTGATGTTGATGCGGATTCTGATTTGGCAAGGAGTGGGCGGACGAGCGGCAAAATATGTCACAATTTTGTAACGTTGATAAAGGCGTCAGTGCGATAAACTGAAAAAACCATGATCAGTATTCAACCTATTCTGGCCGTCAACGCGGCGGCGTATGCCATTCAAAATGCCACGACGGAAGGCAAAATTACGGTTCTAACGCTACTGGTGTTGTCACTGTTTAGTTGGACCATCATTTTGACAAAATTCCGCCAATTGGTGATCGCGAGCAAGGCCACGAAGAAATTTATGGCCGCGTACGCGGCCACGCGCGATCCGCTGGACATCCAGCGCAAGGGTGAAGACAAGTCGTTTGACGGCGCGCCCGCATACCAACTGTACCTTCGCGGCGCGGATGAATTGGCATATCACCTTAAGAACAACCCCGTGGTGGTGAATGCCACGCCTTTTAATCCCGACCCGAATGCTATCCACACCAACACCGATTTTCTGGCCAAGTCCACGAGGGTCAAAATCAGCATGTCATCGTTTGACGCGGTTAAAGTGATTTTGGAAGAGGCCGCCGGGAGCGAAGCGATTGCATTGGAAAAGGGGATGATTGTGCTGTCCACGGCAGTTGCGGGCGGACCATTTATCGGACTGCTGGGAACGGTTTGGGGCGTTATGTCCACGTTTGCCGGCATTGCGGCGAGCCATGCTGCGACGCTGACGGCCATGGCGCCCGGCGTGGCGGCGGCGCTGGTGGCGACGGTGACGGGACTGCTGGTGGCGATTCCGGCGATGTTTGGCTATAATTTCATGGTCACCACCATCCGGCATTTGACCCAGGAACTCGACGGTTTTGCCAGCCGCTATGCGAACCAGATCGAGCACGTATATGTGGATCATCGTCCGTTGTCTGAAGAACTCCAAACCGCGAATGAAGCGCTTGCCAACCGGATTGTTATCGCATTAAAAGGCCCTGAAACTCCCGCGATGATCGCGCCATGAAAAAGTGTTCGCATTCCGCCCATCATTCGCTCACTGAGTTAAATATCACGCCGCTGCTGGATCTTGCCTTTGTATTGCTGGTGATTTTCATTATCACCACGCTGCCGCCCGTGACCGATGCGGAGCTGAAGCTGCCCACCGCGACCAAACGTCTCAAAGACCAGCCACCCAAGGCCAATTATATTTCCATCCAGGCTGACGGCACGCTGTATTTGAACAAGGCTAAATTCACAAGCCCCGCTGATATGCTCCAGGAACTAATCAATCTCCGCACTGCGGACCCGGACCTGAATCTCATCGTGCGGGGCGACGGGCACGTGCAGTACAAAGACGTGCGTGCCGTATTGGACGTCTGCCAGCAGGCCGCGGTGCCCAAAGTGGACCTGGCCACCGAACCCCTGAATTCACCGGCAGGATCCGCAAATTAGGGTGAAACGTTGTCCTATGAAAATAGCTGCGGAGCAAGGTGCGGCAGCCGCCGACGATGTTAACCGGGCGAACCGGACCATTCCGCATTCCGCATTCCGCGTTTCGCATTCGCTTTAGACCATGGTTCCGCAGTCACAACCGCGCCGAAAACGCAATTCGTCGAAAGTGAATTTGCTGATCTCGTTCATTTTCCACGCGGCGCTGGTGCTCGTGCTGTTTTATTTTGCGGCGCGTTCGGGCTTTCTGGGCAATCAGTTAAAGCAAATCACCATTCGGATGATTAAGGAACAAAAACCGCCTCCGAAACCTAAGCCGCCTCCGCCTCCGCCAAAGATCGAACCGCCCAAAGCGCCGCCCAAAGTTGTGCAAGCGCCCAAAGTCGTGGAGGCCAAGGCCCCGCCGCCTGTGGCCGCGCCCGTCGTCGCGCCCCCGGCTACGGTGCTGCCTTCGTTTGATTTTGGCGGCGGCAAGGCCGTGGCCACGTCGTCCGACCCGGTGGAACTCTACAAAGGCCAGATCCAATACGCATTCCAATCGAAATGGAGCCGCCCGGACAATATTGACGACGAAAAGTTTGTCGATGAAATCCAGGTGAGCGTGAGTCGCGACGGGCAGATCAGCGATCCGCAATGGGAAAAAAGTTCGGGGAACACCGTCTGGGACGAATCGGTTCGCAAGGCCATTGAGGCCGTCACGAGCATGGGCCGGCCGCCGCCGACCAATTTCCCGCCCACAGTCATCATTCGATTTGACGTGCAGGATGAAAGCGAATCGCTCCTCCAATGAAAAAGACATCTCGCAGCCATCATAGTTCGTTGAGCGAACTGAACATCACTCCGCTGCTGGATTTGGTGTTTGTGCTCCTGGTCATCTTCATCATCACCACGCCGCAGATGATGAACAATTTGGAAATGTCGCTGCCCTCCGGCAACCCGCCCAAAACCAAGGACAAGCCCAAGATCAACCAAATCAGGGTGGACGCCAGCGGCCAGACGTTCTTGAACGATGAGCTCGTAACGATGACCTTGCTGAAGCAACGCCTTGAAGACATCAAAACCCAGGATCCCGATCCGAGCGTCGTGGTCAATGGATCGGACAGTGTGGACTACCAGCACATGATCAACGTGCTGGACATTCTTCAGCAGTTAAATATCACGAAGGTTGGTCTTGCGACGCAAGGGGAATAAAGCAATTGATTGACGGGCGGCTTTTCAACCATCCATTCGTCCATTAATCCAAAAATCCGTTCTAAAATACGAGCGTCAAATCCACCTGATAGATGTCGTAATTGTTAACCGGATTGATCTGGGGAATGTCCATGCTGCTGCCGCCGGTGCCGAGCTGACCGTTGATACGGGTGGCGCGGCCGTAGCGGAAGGTCCCGATAAAATCTTGAGTGAACGCATAGGATGCGGCCACATAAATGCCCTGGAGATTCTCGAGCCCGTTAAAGAAGTCGGTGTCGAGGATGTTGGGATCCAGCGAGTACTGTTCAATATGCTGCCAATACGTCCTGACTTCCCATGCGTGCCGGGGCGCGCTCGTGCCGAAAACCAGGCCCTGCGTCGGGCCATAGACGACGTCATCGCTCCCGATGCCCACTCCAATCTGGTAGGCTTTTACGTCGCCCGTCTGCGCCATGAGCGTGTGAGTGGGAGCAGGAGTGGCATTGAGCGGGTTTGCTTGTATGACCGCGTTGTAGGCCGCCGCCGCCGCTTCGGCGCGTTGTGCTCCCTCCAGGTTGTATGCAAAATCACCAAACAAGCAGGCTTCCAGATGCGGGCCGGGGATCTTGTAGTCAAACTCAAAGGGAATTTCAATGACCTGCAAATCATCCAGCCCAACCTGATTGAACGGATAATTCAAACTTCCATATCCGGCGAGAGTGGTGATGCCGGTTCCAAAACCGCTGGAACCAGGGGCCACATTGCCACCCTCCAAATAATAGTCGCCTTCTCCCACGTAGGGGTCGCCGTAGTAAGGAGACAGGGCGCTGAGGCTGTTTTCAGTGCTTTGACGCAGGCCGATGTAGTTATAGATCGTGGCGGCAACTTCCGCGTTGAAGTCGGGAGTGACCCGATATTTGACGCCACCCTGCCAGGCAAACATGAAAATGTTATCCGTCTGCTGCCCGATTAGTCCGTTAAATCCCAGTCCGCCGGACGCGATAGCGGGATTGAGATCATCATACAGGAATTGGCCGAAGTTCGCGAAGAATTGCGCGGGACCAACATCGTATTTGAATCGTTCTGCGAACCCTTCCGGGTTGATGCTGCTGCTCCAGACCATGGTGGAGGTGTAGAGCGGATTGGGCATCTTCCCGACGGTGATGTTCACCCAATCCTCGGGATTCCAGCCAAGATAAACCTGGGCGAGGTTGACGCCGGCTTCGGACTTGCCGAAAGGCCCGTAGTAGTATGTGCTGCTGGAAGAGGTGGAAGTCCCGGCCGTGACGAACGGTGAACGCGGATTGGAACCGGTGTCCAGCCGCACACCGAAATAAAACTGGTCGAACAAATCTCCGCGCAATCCAAGCCGCAGGGCGTAACGCCAACGTTGAAGGTCAATTTCATTTCCCACGGGATCTTTCGCGTCGCGGTCTTCGTAACGCAGGCGGGCGTCGCCGTATATCTCCATATCTTTGAAACCGGGAATGCTGGTCCATGGAGATGGCCGGGGCGAAAAATTTGGCGCCGCATTGGTCTGTTGGGCCTGTGCTTCAGCTTCGGACTCGACCTGCTCGGCTTCCTGCTGTGTCACATAGCCCTTCTTTACGAACAAATCTAAAAGTGGATTATCCAGACTGGGGGCGTTGGTGCTTTGGCACATGGCTTTGCCCGTCCCGAGCAGGAACAAGGTGGCTAAAAGATTTCGGAGTCGAGCCCTGTGGCTCGTTTTTTTGGTTCGCACGGCTGAATGCTCCTCATAGCAAGTCACAAATTCAAGGCACAATTTTGTTACAAATCTGCGACAATCACACTCACGGCGGCTCACGCTCAGTCATAGGCACTGTGATACGACAACTGCGGTCCGCCCCACGAAAGTTTTGTTCAAAATGTCTACGTGACAATTTTGCAACAAGCACCATTGCAGAGGGTGGATTCCGCGCACGATACTCATAATATGCTTATAGTAAATGAGTTGTGAGCTTTTTTCTGAGTGTCACAAATCAGGCAAAACGCGTCCTATAACTTGAAGCTGCTTCTACGGATTAACGGTATGATGGCCGGACTGAACCACGCGACTGTGGGGAGGTAATGGTTAAAGGCACGGTAACACAGACAACAATTAATATGAAAAACGTCTTTTATAAAGCATGCTTGCTTGCCGCCCTTGGGTTTGTGGGCGCCACGGCGGCTCAAGCACAAATCAACGCAAACGACCTCGTTCTGGGTTTCACCAGTCAGGCCTCGGGAGTGTCGGATGACTACCTTGTTGACCTTGGTCAACTTCCAACGACTCCGAATACGGCTCTCAACGTGAGCGGTTTTAGCTGGACCACGTTCAGTTCCATTTTCGGCTCGGCATTGGCGAACGGACAGGTCAATGCGGGCATTGTCGGCTCTACGCCAGGCAACACTGGTGATGTTATCCTCTCCCAATTGGACAACGGCACTGGCACTGCTTCGATCGCCGGTTCTGCCACGCCTCCAGGTGATACCCTTTCCGGCCTGCATGATGCCGCCAGCACCGTCAGCAGCACGTCCCTGACGCTGGGTGAAGTTGCCCAAAGCCAAACCACTTCGTTTTATTACAATATTGCAGAAAATCCAACGACGGTCGGCGCGGCGGGAATCAGCAGCTTTAGCGCCTATGCTGACAATCCGCTGGTGACCATTTCCTCCAGCGAAAGCGTCGTTTTGGATATATACGAGGACTCCTATACGTCGCGGTCTAACAATGGCTGGTCTTATGATGGAACTGTCACGCTGAATCTGTCGGGTGACAGCCTCTCCGCGGTGTATGACGTCACGCCAACGCCCGAGCCGTCCACCTGCGTCCTCGGCGGCCTCGGCATGCTCATGCTCGTAGTGCGCCGTAAATGGAGCGGCAAACTTGCTTAAGTGAATTTGCAAACACACACTAATAACAACCAAAAATAAACGAACAAAATGAAAATCAATAATCCAATCACATGCGCCTTGCTCGCTCTGGGCATGATTTCAGCCGCAAGCATTGCCAATGCCGACAGCACCGTCGTGATCAATGGAACAACCTATAACGAAGTGTTCATTACCGGGTCCACCGCTGCCCGCGGCAATGTCTTTAATGCCATCGATGCCGCCACTAAAGGCGTTTTTGACTCGGCGCCCACGTTGGTTCCCAGCACTGCCTCCGGCAGCACCGGCGCCTATGACGCCTACGGAACGATTGGTGGACAGCCCTATTGCCTGTGCATGGACTTCAGCGGTTCGGAAGCAGGTCTGGCCTCTCTCCAGGCCCCAAACGGCGTAAGCCTGGCAAACGGCGTCGACAACGATTTGGGCTACTATCCCAACGCCACCATTCCCGGAACGCCGGAGCCTACTGGTTTCCTTAACCCGAACACTCAGGCCACGTTTACCGCACATCCTGACCTTTCGATGGCTGATACCAGCCAGGCGGTTTCTTTGACTGCTCCCCCGCTGTATCCGGCGTTGACAGACTACGGCATTGTCGGCGCAGTCACGTTTGAATGGGTCAAGGGCAAAAACTCCTCGCCAGACAGCTCCTGGAACGATCTGACCAACGTAACAGACCCTCAAATGAACAACCTGTTGAGCGGCTCTCAAATTGCCTTCTATTTCACCGGCAATCCCAGCGATCAGGACGACGTGTATGCGGTCGGCCGTAATCGCGCCTCCGGCACCCATCAAAACACAATGTTGGACACATTGCACGGCACGGCTAATAACGTTGACCAGTTCGTTGTTGCCGACTGCGGCTATAACTCCAGTGGTGTGCTCACCAATGGCCCCGTCGAGGCAGTCAGCACCGCGGGCGGCATCGTCGAAATCTTCAATGACGGCTTCGACTCGGGCAGCGGCGTCTCGGCCGAACTCCAGTGCGATGAAGCCAATGCAAAAGATTCGGCCGGTTTCCAACTGATGCTGCTCGGTTATGTCGGCATTTCAGACGGAAACAGTGCCATTGCCGCTGGCGCCAGGTCGCTGACCCTGAATGGCGTGCCTGAAAATGACGCGACCGTTGAAAACGGCACGTATTCCTTCTGGGGCCACGAACATCTCTACGGTACCGTATCCGAGAGCAGCGCAGTTCAGACGGTTGCCCATGCCCTGGGTGGGACGACTGCGGTTGAATCCTTCGGTGCTGGCACGCCCAACGGCGCGCTGCAAAATGCCGGTGGACTCGGTGGCGGTGAGGCCAATCCAGCCTCCACGCAGAGCACTATCATTTCTCCCGAATATATGCAGGCGGACAAGCCCTCTGGTGGCGATTCCGGCTATGCCGCTCCGCTTCTCTAATTGAGTTTTTGAATTAACTTGAGACAAAGACCGGCGCGGACATAGCTCCGCGCCGGTTTTAGCTTGTCAGGCAGCCCGGATTATGCTCGGCAAGAGTGAAATGTCATTTTAGAATTGACGCGACCGGTGGAAGATGAAAACGACCTTAACAGTTTCCCTTGTCCTGAATATCGTCCTCCTTGCAGGGACGATGATCCTTTGGCGGCATCCACAAGTGCTCACAATTTCCAGCCCGGCGACACCGCCAGCGGCGGCCCGGGTTAAATCGGAGATACCTCCCGCGCCGGTCTCGCGGACGGTGATAGCGCCCTTCCGTTGGAGCCAGCTTTCATCCACCAACGGATACCGCGCTTTTATAGCGAACCTTCGCGCGGCGGGATGTCCCGAAGCGACAGTGGAGGATATCGTGCGCGGTAATACGGGCCGGGCGTATGCGATGATGCGACAGCGGCTGGGAGTGAGCGCAATGGCGCCCGGCCGCTGGTCGGAACAGGCGCAGATGCAAATGGCCGCCTATTTATTGGGGCAGTCGCCGGTTGCGGAAGAACCAGGGGCTGAAGAAGCGCCAACCGCATTGGCTGCCGCAGGGCAAAATAATCAATCGACCCTGAAATCGCAAACAGCCGACGAGACGCTCGCGGCGTTCTTGCAAAATACAGATTTTACAACGCCCGGGATGACGGTCGAACAACAACAGGAAATCGCCGGCCTGCGCCAGGGTCTTTTAGCGCAAATCGGCGGCGCAAGCCAGACGCCAACCACTGGAACGTCTCAGCCGTCTCAAACCAGCACAGATAACAGCCAATCCTCTGCAACCGGGGACAACGTCCAATTGTCTGGCGGCAACGACGGCAACGGGGATAGCTCATCCCAAAGTGGCGCTGCCAATGCTCAATCAACTCACCCCCACGGGTCTGAGGCGCTGATTCAGGCGGCAAACCAGCAAAGTGTTTTAGCCGGGTTGTTCGGGATGGGAGCCGCTATGCAATATAACCAGTCTCAGTCGGCACAGGGGCAGCAATAGGGGAACGTACGTTCAACTCCAGTCTTGCCAAATCCTTCGCGCGAAATCATCAGTTACAGCCGGCGATGGGCCGCGTGATAGGCCTGCACCAGTTGCTCGGCCTGGGCCAATTGATTTGAGTTGAGCAGGTTGTTCGCACGAAAATTCATCAAATACATTTTGCCGGTGCCGTTCCCTTTCTCGGCAGCCAATTTAAACCAGACATAGGCTTGCACCAGATTGTTGGTGACACCGCGCCCGTCCATGTAAAGCATCCCTAAATTGCCCTGGGCCATGGCATCTCCCAGTTCAGCGCCCTGGCGATACCATTTGGCCGCTTCCTTGAAGTCGCGCTGCCCGCCGTAGCCATAGTCAAACATCATGCCCAGGTTGTTCATGGCGGGAGCGTAGCCCCGGTCAGCCGCTTTTTGAAACCATTTGGCCGCTTCCTTGTAATTGATGTTCGTATCGCCACTGTGTTCACCATAAAGGTAAAATTCCCCTAATGTGAATTGTGCCCGGGCCATGTTCTGGTCGGCCGCCTTGCGATACCATTCGAGCGATTCGCTCAAATCTTTCGGCGCCCCCAGTCCCTTCGAGTAAATGTATCCCAGGCTGAATTCCGCGGCCGCATTTCCCTGGTCCGCAGCCTTCTGATACCATTTCAATGCTTCTCCCGCATCTGGGCGGACCCCCAAACCCACGCCATAATAATAGCCCAATTGCCCTTCGGCTGGGGCATATTCCTGCTCTGCTGATTCGCGCATCGTGGAGGCGGCTTTCGTGTAATCCTGCGGAACACCAGTCCCTTTTTGGTAGCGCATAGCCAATTCGCACTCTGCTTTGGCGTCGCCCGAGTCAGCCAATTTTTCAAGGGCCGGCAAATCCAGATGAGCGGTCGCATTCGTGTCCTGGGCCGACACGCACAGGGATAGAGCCACGCATGAGGCGAAGACGGCGGAGATCGCCAGCGGAATGGTGATAAAAAACCGTGTTGTCTTCATGATGCAAAAATTTAGCGGAAGGCGCGCAACGGCGACAAGTGACATTAGAGTTACGAAAGTTGGCGGAGGTGCTCTTCGAAAATGACTCCGCCACCGCCGCCGCCCGCATCAACGCTTGGTGTCCACCCTTTCGAGTGCTCGTTTGATGTCCATGACGATAGATGTGCAACCTGGCAGGGATGCGTTTGGCGCCGCTACGCCGCCCTGAGGCGAATGCCTGATAGTTACAATTTCGTGACAGGCATTCATACATCGCCTGACATGGGGTGTAAACGTTGCTGCCATTACCAAGATAGGGGGATTTTCGGGCATGTCCCAAAAGCTGATGTTCATGTCCTTGGGCAGGTTGTTGGGAATTGGCATCTCCACTAGACTTGTCCATATTATGAGGAATTTTTCTTTAAGCCGTTGTTTTCTTAAATCAGTGGTGGCGATTTCGTTGTCCTTGCCGTTCCTGGCGAATGCCCAGCAATATTTTACCGACACGCAAAACGGAGACCTCGACGCGGGATTTCGTAAAACCGGCAGCCATCAGGAAGCCTATGAAATGGTCGCTTATCTGGGCAGCCTCAGCAATTATCTGGCGATGGCCGTCGGTACCACAACGAACATCGGTTTCTACACGAACCAGCTTGCCACAATGTGCCCTGACGGCCTTGGCAACCTTCAATGGTCAGCCTTCGGGTCGTCCTTGAACTCGCTGACCAATTCACTCGGCGTCTGGCCTGAAAAAACCTGCTTTTACACGTTGCCCCGCACGAGCCCCGGCGCTCAAACTGCGGCGCCCGCTCGTATTTCTTCAAGCGTCGAGGGGCAGTTGGAGGGAGAAATCCTGGGCGTAAGCTCGGGCGCAAACGCGCTTTCCGCCACCCTGGCCTCACCGGCACAGCAAGGAGATACAAACACCGACAACTTCAGCCTGTTGATTCTGGAACCGACCGCGGATGCGGCTGACGATGATAATCTCAGCTATCATATCGCTGATCCGGTCACCTCCTCTATCGGTGATTTTGGAGGCACTGCAATAGATTATTCGGTTGAAAATGTGACATCAAACACCTTTAGCTCTCCTGTGGTATCCGATTTTTATGCAAATGTGCCCACGGGCCGGGGAACCGAATACACCGACCCGATAACCGGATTAACGACAAATGGAACTGCCGATTTCCTGGGCTACTTTACGATGGCAACCAATGGTGCTTTGAGTTTCACCAGGGCCGTAGCGGTGACGCCCCCGTCCGTGTCCTCGGTAACTGCTTCCGCCACAAATGGATTCGGACCGTTGACGGTGGTCTTTTCGGATTCCACAACCGGCAGCGCCACCAACTGGGTCTGGAACTTTGGCAACGGCGTCATCATCACCAATACCACCGCCGGAAATGTGACAAATACTTATACGGCGGCGGCCAGTTATACTGTGACGTTGACAGTTTATGGGCCGGGCGGGTCTGCCACCTACGCCGTGGCCAATTTCATCGTGACCTCGCCGAAGCCGGACATTCATTTGACGACCTCAAGCGGGAGTCTGGTGTTCAGCGGCTCAAATTGTCCGGCGGGAGTGCAATACCGAATTTTGACTTCGACCAACCTGACGACGGTGCTCGCCAATTGGACCCCGGTCTATACGAACAACTTTGGCAATAACGGGACTTTTGGCTACACGAATTCAATTGGATCAGGCCGCTCGTTCTTCATCATGGTATCGCCGTAATCGGCGGCGTGACGGGATTTACCGGATACTTCACCGTGCCCCAGCCATGAGCGGCTGGGGCATTTTTTCATCCGTCTTTGTTGACCATTTTGGTTCGAGGTTCCAAACGCTTTCCGTTAATCAATTTGTATGAACTGGTTTTTATGTCACCCACCAGGTTTGACAATGTCGCGTCTGGCCGCATCCCAATCAGCGCGTGCAGACGATCAGACATATTATTGATAGCGATCAGTTTGTGCTTTTGTGTGGTGACGATACCCGTGATGTATTTCTGCAATTCGTCGCCAGCCATGGTATTCCATAACCTGACGCGAGCCGAAACCTTTTCCAGACGTTATTTCGCCACAGCGGCGGAGAGCAGGACCGTGACGCGGCCGACTTTTCGGATTTTCGTGTCCTTTTTATCGTTATTTTCCTGCGGAGCCTGATCGGCGACAACGGTCTGCTGGGCTTGGCTGCTGGCCTGCTGAGTGGCAGATTGGGTCGAGGCGGTCGCCGTGGCCGAACTGCCCAGAGTCGATTGGGAGGGACCGCCGTTGGCGGAAACATTCTGACCCAGCAGCGTTGCTGACACGGTGCCAACAACATTGACACGACTGATACCGACGATCGTGCCCGCCACACTCCCGCCAGCCGTGATGTTGACTCCTTCACCCGCAAGGATCTCGCCGCTGAAGCTTAGGGCGGCGTTTACTGTGCTATTCTGGCTGGAGACAATCTCGCCTGTGATATTGCCATTGGCCGAGAGGGAAATGTTGATGCCAATAACACCCGCAACGGCGAGGTCAATGTTGCCGACATAGGGAGCGATATAGTCCGGTTGACCTGGCGTACCGGAAGCAAACGTCCCGGCGTCGAGCGTCACGGTGGGTGTGGTGACAATCTGTCCATTCAGCGCTTCCTGGATGATGCCGGCAGTACTGCCTTCAATGCTGCCTTGCGGAGTTTCTACAGTGATATTTCCGGGAACTGTTGCGGCGTTAGCCGGGTACGCCTCGCCCGGCAGGGGAGGCACAGGAGTTTTAGCCTGAATTCCACTGCCAAATTCATCCTCTTGATAAGCATAGTCGTCATAAGAGGGTAAATCATTATCGACCAGATCAATCACATTTAAATCAGAACCGCCGCTTCCAATATTGACGTCTCCTGTCTCTGATTCGACGAAGACATCGCCGCCATCATAGGTGGCAATTCTCGAACCATCTATGTCCACGTCGCCCAGGCTGGTGACATTGACATCGCCGCCGCCGGTGGTGTAAATGCCAAAAGCCAGGTGATTGCCGGTATCAGCCCCAGTGCTGTTGATCAACTCTGAGGAGCCCAGATCCATGGCGCCTCCGGTATTCAACACGTTGATACTCCCGCCATCGAGAGAGGCAATTGTCGAGGTAAGCATGTCCAGTGATGGTATATAGGGATTTTCCGGCCCGGCAGGCAGGAGGGGGTCGGTGAGTTGCTCAGAGCCGGTCACCAGGACGTTTATTGTCGCGCCAACCGGGGTGATGGAAGCTAGATTACCGTAACGGTTGAAGCCTCCGATGGGATCATAAATCCCACAGGAGAGGATGCCGTCACTGGCTCCCAAAGAAATCGCGTCAGCGGTAATATCAAACTGCCCAGGTCCGCCGATGCGATAGCCCAGTGGGACCGTTGAAAGCGAAGGCGCATCGCTCAAAGAGGCTTCCGAAGCCAGTTGTGTGATTGCGGAAGGGGACACCCAACTAATCGTATCCGTTTCAAATTGGCCATAAGTCCTGCCGGGGCTGTCATCATTGGGGTTCTCATCAATCACTGGCTGGCCATTGACCAGGTGCAAAATAGTGATGGGCTGTTGCGCCAACTGCGCCAAAACCTGTGACGGCAACTGCCCGATCAACCCAAGCTGTCCAGTGGCGGCATTATAAACGAAGCTCGGAGCATTCACTGGGGTCAATACTCCATTATTATTCTGGACTTGAAACAGGCTGATCTCGGGATTTTCCAGGATAGTCGTTAACCATTGGGAAATAGGTGTGCCAGTGGGCAACTGGTAGGAGGCCAGTGCCGAGGCTTTGACTGCAAGGGTGAAAATCGTATTCCAGGAATCGGCCACGCCTGGTGGGAGGTCTCCGGCAGGAATATCGGGAATGGAACCGGTTAAACTAACAAACGAATAGGGGCTGGTGCTGTAAATGACACCGGCCACGTTGATGGAAGTAATGTCGCTGGCTTGCAGGTTCTGCCCGGAAAAACCGGAGTTAATCATGTCGCCCCCCACTGTGATGTCAGCGACCTTGTCAACGATGAGGTTCAAGTCTTCCATGTTGCCTGAAACATCGATGCTCACCGGCGTGGAATCATTCGGCTCATCGGCAAGAGCGCCGTGGTCAGTGTCGAGGAATGCGCCGGTAGTCCATGCGGTATATGCACTGTCTGACATCAAGAGATAATAGGGAGTCGCCAGGCCGCCTGTGGTCGCCAGATTCCCTCCGTCGTCGATGGTAATATCGAGGTTTTGGTCCGGCGAAGGAAACAAGGCGACATTGCCTTCCAGCGTCACGCCGCCGGAACCGGCGAGGATGTCCAGAATGGGCGGATAAAGAACCGGGACATCCCCAAAAGGACGGGGAACATTCAAGTCGGTCAAATAAACGGCGTCGGCCGTCAAATCCACGTAAGCATCCGGGCTGTAATTAAAAAGGTATTGGGCCGGGTCGCCGCTGCGGCCGTGGGGCGCAGAGTCGTTAAAAACTCCATTTGGATTGCGTACTTCCTGCAAGTAGATGCTGCCGTTGGGCGCGTTCAGGCTCCAGCCCCCATCCACGAGGCTAAGAGCGACATTCTCCGTGCCGCTGCCAATGTTTTGTCCGGCTGTGATGGTTCCGGCGCCGTTGGCCACCACGTAATGTCCATACACGCTGCCTCCGGCGGTAATCGTGACGTTGCCGGCTTGCGATCCAAAAGCCCCCGACCCGGCATCGCCCTGGCCGGTCGGCATATAGCTGATCACGTTGCCCCCCGCGGCGATGTTTACATTGCCGCCGGCAGCGGTACTAATCCCGCCCAGGAGAGTTGCCGTAGTGTCCGGCACGGAATACCCGGTGGCGCTATAACTGAATCCGTTTGGATCTGAGCCCGTGTTGACATCACCGTAGACCGTCGTCACATTAATATTCCCGCCGTTGGCGGTGCTGATGCTTCCCGCGCCAGGGTTGACTTCTCCCGGAGTGGTGTAGGCCACTCCAGAATTGGCATAGTTCACCCAGCCGACCTGCACTTCATTGGCGGCCCAGAGATTGATGTTCCCGTTTTGTGCCAGAATATAGGATTGGCCGATTCCGGTGGCGTCCAAATAAATTCCATCACTGCTGGAAGCGGGCGGTGTTGTGCCCGAATAGGCGGCGCCGGCAGTCAGATTAAGGGTCCAATCCTGGCCGGCATTGATGCCGGAATCACTGTCCAATGTAATATTGTTGCCGGCTGTCAAACTCAAAGCTCCGGGCGCGCTTAAACCGGGCAACGTCAACACCGCGCTTAATTCAATGTCATCCGGCGCCAGTAAATCAATTTGTGAATAGGCTGCAAGATCGTTCACATTGAAATTGGCATAGGCGTTGGGATATGAACCACCGGCCGGCTCCGTTGAAGGAGTGGTGGGGTTTGCAGAGATATAAAGGTCGTCGGGATTCACCACATAGGCGAACGCGCCAGACACAGTGGATTGGATAGGAATGGAACCGGGGTCGAAGATTTCAACGATTCCGCCCTGGCCTCCGGCTGAATTGCCCGAAACAGAAATCGTCGAACCGGAATTGTCGGAGTAAGTATTTCCGGCATTTAAAACCACGAATCCGCCGGGACTGGCGCTTGTGTTGTCGTTTGGATCGCCAGTGGCGAGAATTTGGGAAGTACCTTCCAGGCTCAAATCCAGGCTCGCATCAATTTCAATCACGCCGTTGACGCTTCCGACCGAATTGGCTTGAAGGGTTCCGGCCTGGTCCACTGTAGGCGCTTTCAATGTGATGCTTCCGCCATTGGCTTCGATTTCCGAACCGCTGCCAAGCGCGATCTCATTCCCTGCCTGCAGCGACAAGCTCGAGGATCCGCCGGTTGCCGCGTAAATGCCCGAACCAGAGTTTAGCGTGATGTCATTTCCAGCGCTGAGGCTCAACGCGGCGGGCAGGGTAAGCTGCCAAATCGTGTTCAAAACAATGTCGTCGTCGGCCTGGATATTGATCTGAGAAAGGCCGTTATAATTGTTGACGTTGATATACGTATACCCTGACGGTGCGTTGTTGGCCGAGTCCAGCCAGATGTCTGCGGGGTCAATCGTAAGGGTGCCGCCGGCAAAGCCGGCGAGCGCCTGGCCGTTTATCAGGGAATTGATTGTGGCCATTTGCGGCGCGCAGATGTCCACATTGCCACCGTTGCCGCCTTGTGCGCCACCGGCCACGTTTATCGTCGAGCCCGCCTGGTCGGAAAAGGTATTGCCCGCCTGGATGCTCACCGAACCGCCGGAGCTGACGCCTTGTGCGTCGCCTTGCGCGGAAATGGCCGAATTGGCGCCCAACGTCACGCTGCTGCTGCCGAGCAATTCAATAGTGCCGTTCACGTTCTCAGCCGTGTTGGCCTGTATAATGCCGTTTTGATTCACGAATTGGGCCTGCGCGACGACGCTCCCGCCATCGGCGGTCAATTTGCCTTCGTTGTCCACCGAACCTTGTGGCAGCGTGACCTCCGCGCTGAGGCCCTCGCCATTGGGGGCCGTCGAAACCAGCACGGTTTCGCCGTCGTAGAGTCCAATATGGCCATTGGGCGCCGTAATGGTCCCGCCATTGACGATGTCAGCGGCAATCAAATAGGCGGTGCCGCCGCCTGTGATGTTGATTTGCCCAAAATTTTCGATTTTGGCCGTGGGTGGTGGCGCGTTAAAACACCACGGTCCGCCGGTTGATAGGTTTATGGCCGGCGTCGAGGCGGTTGTCATGACCAAACCGTGAACATTCATTACCGCACTGCCACCCACAACAAAACCATTCGCGTTTTCGAGAACAACATATCCATTGGCATTGATGTCTCCCAGGATTTGGGACGGATTGCCCTGGTTGATTTGGTTCCAGGTGATGGATGTTGCGGACGGTTGATTGAAATTGACCGTCTCGTTCTGGCCAACGTTGAATGTGTTCCAATTGATCCAGGCACTGCCCGACGTCTGGTTGACATTGACCGTGGGAGTGCCCTGGCCGGTAATAGTAGCCTGGCCCTGGGTGACAGTGCCCCCGGTGGGATTGGCGCGCGCCTCAAACCGGCAGGCCAACAAAACCAACAGCGCCGGCCAAACCAATGCCCGCCGCCAATGACAATAAGAATCAGTGTTCATGACTTTCCCTCTACTGGCGTGTTTAAGCATAACAATCTGAACCCGTTTTCGTGTGACATTCCTGTGACATTCCAAACGACTCAACGATTCAGCGTTCTAACGTATTTTAAAATTGCGCGGTCAACGAGAAGTCAAAAAGCGGTTGAAAGGCGGGAGTATCCGCAGTGCTTTTGAGCGGAAAAGAAAACAGGAACTGCGCCTGCCAGTGCGGACCTGCAGCCGCAGTGAATCCCACGCCCGTGCCCCAAAGTGACTGAAGCGGCGGCCGTCCCTGTGGATCGATCAAATAGACGTCGGCGTAGTCCATATAGATCGAGGCACGAAGTGTCAGCGGGGTATCGCCGTAGATCGTTCCCACAACATGCGCTGGCGTTTGTTCCTCCAGGGAAATATTCCAGCCATCGTCTCCGAAAACATCTCCCTCCGGATAACCGCGCACGCTGTTGACACCGCCGGCGCCAAATTGCTCCGGGCTGATGAGCGGTTCGCTGGCCCATTGCCCGTTCAACCGGAACAAAGTAGTCCAATCATCAATCGCGAATGTGCGTGAATAACTGGGAGTTAATACGACCCAATACCCTGAGGATTCGGTGGACCCGGTAATGTTGGTAATAGCCATCGAGCCGCGCGCCATAGTGGGTGGATTCGTGGACGTGCTTGGGGGAGTCGTGGTGTAGCGACCATTATACCAGAGGTTGGCGCTGATTCCTAAGCCGATAGTCGATGATCCGAGGGAGTCGTTCCAAGTGCCGCTATAATGGAGTGACAAGGGCAGGTACTCGATATAGTTCAGGGTGGTTGGTATGGGCGAACGAGACACGGTCGTTATAGGTATTGAGATGCCGCCGTTGTCTTCTATATATGTTGTGGTAAATACATTCGTTTTGAAATTGGCCAATTGAAAGGTTTTAAAATCCAGGCCGCCGGAAAAGGTCGATTGCAGGTTTCCCAAACTTGCCAGCGGATAATCCAGGCGGGCGGCGACGTCTTCATTCAGGGTCGGAGAATGTTCAAAATCCTCCTGGCTGAGGGATTGTTCGACGCCGGGAGGGGTGAGCACTTCGTTGAGGGTGGGCGCCGTTCCTGTGTCGATGGTCGAGCTGCTGGCAAACACGGTCAGGGAAGGGCGAGCGCCGGCGGGGGGCAGGTTGAACTTCCGGGTGGCTTCATCGTAGCCGAAGCTGCCGGGACTGGTGGCAATCTGGTCTTGCAACGATTGCGGATTTCCCAATGGGATACGATAGAACCCGCTGACAAAAGCCACCTGGGGTTTATCATAAAAATTCCATTGGTCCCCCGATTTATATGCCTGGGGAGAAAAGCCGTATTGAAAGCCCAGCGAATGTTCCAACTGCCAAAGGTTGTCGTAAACGGCCGAGGCATTCACGCGCAGCGCTGGTGTGCCGGGGGAGTTTTGGTTGTCCAGGTCCACCTTCGCGTGGAGCGGCAAGCGGTCCTTGACGCGCAAGGTCAAGACGCTCGTGCCCGGTTCGGGACCGGGGCCGACGATGGGAATGATCTGGCGGTCCTGGTTGGCATTGGCGCGGTTCAATTCGGCCTGCAGGACAGGCGCATCGATCACAATGCCGTTGTGCAAGCTGGGCAACGCGCGCATCACGTTGTTGGAACTGAAAAAGTTGTTGCCGACCACGTTGATGCCAGACAGGCGGCCTTCCAACACTTGGACTTTTACGGTTTGGTTGGCGAGTTTTTGCTGCGGCAATGTCACCGCCACCGTCAGATAACCTCGCTCATGGTATGCCTGCTGGAGTTGTTCAACCACCGTCTTAATGCCATCGAATGAGACATTGCTTCCAAATGCGCCGTCAATATTGGTAAGCGTATCGGAAATGGTTTGGGGCGAGAGGACCGAATTGCCCGAAATGATGTAATGCTCCACGTCGAACCGTGGCCCGGCATTGGTGCTGACCACGTGGATGCGATGATCATTTTCTTCCACAGTCAACCTGGCCATTTCCTTGACCATATTTGTGTAATCCTGCTGAATTTGTTCGGGCGTCGCGCGTTTGGTCGGATAAATAATTGGGGGCGGGCCCGTCGGCGCGTTCGTGGCCGCCAGCGTGGGCGCGGTTGGCGGAGCGGCGGGGAGCGGGGGCGAATAGGCCGAGAGCTCCGCGGTATTGGTAGGGCTATAATACCGCACTCCGGAAACGACAATCTGCGGAATCGCTGTTTGGAAAACGTTTAGTGTGACAATGCCGTTGGTAATTCGTTCCTGAGCGATGGCGATGCTGGTGGAAGGGTAGCCGCGCTTGCCGTATTCGGCCTGTAATTCCGCCGCGCCCTTGACGATGTCCTGGATGCTGACGCTCGGGCCGGTATATTTGTCGAGGATGGGTGGCCATACATTCGTTGGCATCAACCCATTGTCCGCCACCACATAAGCCGTGACATTAAAATGTGCGGAAGCATTTGTTAAGTCAGGCTCAGATCCCTGAACGCTCGTCCACGGCCCAAGTGCCAGCAAAATTGTAACTGCCAACGCACCAATCATCGGCGGAGAATTCTCCCTCTCCCAGCGGGAGAGGGCAGCGGCGAGAATTCTCCTAAAAGATTCTCGCGCATTGAACCCCTGAACCGATTGGCACACGGAGCGCGGCTGTGTGCGGGGCAAAGGGGCACCAGCCGCAGCAGCCGCGAACGTTGCGACGCGCTGCGGCTGGTCTTCGACACAGCCGCGCTCCGAAGCAGGTTCAT
>DATJTK010000084.1:0-42394 GCA_035503455.1 Candidatus Sulfotelmatobacter sp.
CGGCAATTCTTCCGCAAATGCCTTGTTGGAGGCGGACCTGACACTCGTTTAAACGGGAGCGCACGCGCCCTCGCGTGCGGCGGTTGACGCCTCGTCAACCGCTCGGGCGCGCCACCGCGCACGTTTAACGCGCGGTGGCGCGCGTCCCGTTCGACCGCGAGGCGCGATCGAACCGCACGCGAGGGCGCGTGCGCTCCCCATTGAATTCGCGCCTCACGAAAACTAAGATGCGCCCTGTGCGATAAAAATGGACGGTGTCCATGGAGTAAAATCCAACTGCTGCTACATTGTCATGTGCGAATAGCTACAAGGATTGCGCGCGTAATAGTCTCACTGTTGCTGGTTTGCTTTATTTTTGCCGCCTCCGACTCTGACGGTGACGATCTTGTCTGGCACGGCATCGTCAATTCAACCTGGGACAATAGTTCCGCGACGAATTGGTTTGATACCGTTGGCATGACCAACAGGCCATTCACCACATTTGACAATGTCACCTTCGACGACACCGGCACGGGCAATCCAGTCAACATCGCCGCCCCGGTCAAGCCCGGTTCGGTCACCGTTTCGGCAACCAGCGGCAACTACACTTTCAGTGGTTCGGGAAGCATCGTCGGGCCGACCGGCTTGACGGTCACGAACAACGGCACGCTTACCATTGACACGACCAACACTTATTTCGGCGTCACGGCGTTGAACGGCGGCATCGTCAGCGTGGGCCAATTGGCCAACGGCGGCAGCCCCAGCGCTCTCGGCGCTGCCAACAGCGCTCCGGCCAATTTGGTCTTCAACGGCGGCCAATTACAATACAGCGGTCCGACCGTGAGCATTAATAGAGGCATAACACTTGGCGCCAATGGCGGCACAATCGCAGTCACGAGTCCGGACGCTACTTTGACTCTGAGCGGAAAGATTCTCGGCGCCGACGGCGGCGGGTTGACCGTGTCGGGCAGCGGCACGCTGGTCCTGAGCGGCGCGAATACTTACGACGGCATCACGACCGTCAGCAGCGAGGCGACGTTGGAATTGCCTGGCGGAGGAACATTTGGCAGCGGCAATGTTGTCAACAATGGCACTCTTTTGTTTGCCGGTAATTTCGCAATACCCAATAACATTAGCGGCACGGGCCTTTTAACCAACACACCGGGCAGCGCGCTGACATTGAGCGGCACCAATACCTTCAGCGGAAATCTCAACGTTGGCGGCGGCAGACTCTTTGTTGCCAGCAGCGGCGCGCTGCCTGACAACATACAAGCGACACTTTTCGGTCCACACCCGACCCTTGCTCTCAGCCCCGGCGCGTCCACGCCAACAAATGCCACTCTCGTGATGATGATGGCCAATACGACAAATGATCGCGCCGAATTTGCGGGCGATCCGGCAGGAGGCGGTTCCTGGAACGGACCCATTTCTCTCATTGGTGATGGCGCCGCGAATCAACAAATGGAGTTTACCGGCACGAAAAACCCTGCGTCACCGCTGGTCATCAATGGCGATACTACAGCCGGCCCGGCCAGCGGTTTTTACGGTCAGGCGCAGATTCGCGGCGCTAACGAATTCGGCATCATTAACGGCAGGTTGATGATGAACTCGAATGTGGACCTGGAACTCGATGACCGCTCGATCTGGATTATGAAGTCCACCGGCAATACATGGGGCTATGACAATCTCCGCAATGGAGTCCTGATTCTGGGGGCCAATAACGTTTTGCCTCCGAACGCGCCTCTTTCATTGGGCGGAGCAAACACCGTTGGACTCGTGGACCTGGCGGGCCACAGCCAGCAAATCGAAGGGCTGACGAACGCCGCGTCCGGTTCCGGCGCCGCGATCATCACCAATAGCGCCTCGACCTTTGGCGCCTTGATATACAGCAATACCGGGTATTACGCATTCCATGGCGCGAACTTTACCACGCCCACTTTTGCCGGCGTATTCACGAATTTCACAGGTGTTATTGCAGGCAATCTGGCGTTGGACGTAGCCGGCGGCACGCTCGCCCTGGGCAGTTCCAACACTTACACTTACACCGGCGCGACGATCGTCAGCAACGCCACGCTGGTATTAAGCGGCAGCGGCTCAATAGCCAATAGCGCCAACATTGTCATCGACGCCAATGCAACTTTGGACGTTTCGCATCTTTCATCACCCTTTACGCTGCGTTCAAACCAGATATTGACGGGTCTTGGCGGGATGGGAACCATCGACGGAAATATGGACCTGCGCGCCGGTTCACTGGTGCTGAATTGCGCAACGAACACGCCGGCGCTCACCATCACTAACGGCATATTGACGTTCAACGGCGGCAACACCGTGGCTGTGACCGTCATTGTGTCCGGTTCACTCGCGATGCAACAGCCCTATCTATTGATTTCGGCAACCCATGGGGGATTCGTAGACGGCACGCCACCGGCACGCGTCACAGTCAACGGCCTGGCTGGCGCGCCGGGCGCCTATGGCGCTTACCTGACCATCTCCGGCGGGCAATTATATCTGAACATCAGCCAAAGTCCGGTGATTCTGAATCAGTATCCAGTTACTTATACCGACCCGTTCACACTCTATAAGGGCGCCAATCCAACCTTTTCGATTTCAGACGTTGGAGGCGCCTCACCCTTCACATATCAGTGGTTCACAAATGGCATGGCCGTGAGCGGCGCCGAAAGCACCCATTTTGCGCTGACCAACCTGCAAGCGTCTTTCACGAATGATTACTGCGTTGTGAAAAATATGTACGGGTCGGCGACAAGCTTCGTGTGGTCGGCCTCGGTGATTGCCGACCCTACCAACGCGCATGGCGGACTTGCAATTTGTCCCTTGAATGTATTGGGATTAAATCCAATCGGCTACTGGCGAATGAACGAGCCGGATGACACAGATAACGATGGCAATCCTGGAGCCATTGCCCTTGATTATGCGGGCGGCAATGACGCTCTTTATACCAACGTCAACCTTGGTCTGCCGGGCTACAACCCGGCTCAGGACCCGTCGGATACGTCCGCGATGTTTGGCACCTATGCCGGCCTTCGCGGCAGCGCCAATAGTATTTGCGGAATCGATGTTTCCGCGCCGGATGGTTCCAATGGAGAGTTTACCGTCGAGGCGTGGGTGGCTGCCGCGAGCCAGGAACCTCCGAACAGCGGCATCGTGGCCAAAGGCTATTTTGGACAGGAAGAATTTGTGATCGACTCCGGCGCGCCTGACAACACTTTCCAGTTTGTCACGCGCGATGCCGCGGGCACCGCTTATTGCGCCAACTCCACCATGAACAGTTACGGCAACGGCGACTGGCACTGCCTGGTGGGCGTCTGTGATGAAGCCAACCAGAGCTTATCGTTTTACATTGACGGCATTTTGGCAACCAACGTGAACATTCCCGCCAACAGCGGCGTCTTTGATTCTTCCGCAACTCCGATGACTATTGGCGCGCGAGCCACGAGCGCAATCAGCGGCATAACGAACGAGTTCTATGGCAGCATCAACGACGTGGCAGTATTCAATTATGCCCTGACTTCCAACCAGGTGGCGGCGGCGTATGACGTGGCCGGGCCGTTTGCCCCGCCCGCACAGTAGTCATTTTAGGAGTGGTGTCCTAATTTCGTTTGGTGTCCACCCTTTAGGGTGTTCCGGGTTTGCCGTTCAGACTTCAAGGTGCTCCGAAGCACGCTAAAGCGTGTACACCAAACGAAAAACGAACGCCCTTGTCAGGTTCCGGCGGCGTGGGTTAGATTGGGTCATGCCGTTGAAAGTCAATTTGCGTCATTTGGAGGCGCACGAGGTTCATTTGACGGGTGAGTTGCCCGTGGAAGAACTGGAATTTGGTCTGCGGGACGAGATGATAGTGCCCAAAGACCCGCTCAACTATGATTTGCGCGTGAAAGAGGTGGCGCAGAGCGTCCTTGTGCAGGGCAAACTGGCGCTGACGCTGCACTGCCAATGCGTTCGCTGCCTGAAGCCGTTTGATAAAACCATCAAATTGGACCCCTGGACGCTGCATTTGCCGCTTGAGGGCGAGGACGCGACGCCCGTAGATAACGATTTGGTGGACTTGACACCCTATGTGCGGGAAGATATGCTGCTCGAATTTCCACAGCATCCGCTGTGCGGACCGGATTGTCGCGGGTTAAGTGACAACAGGCATGAAAACGCGCAGACAAAGCCGTCCGCATGGAATGAATTGGATAAATTGAACTTTTAATTGAATTTTGTATTGATTTATGGGTGTTCCGAAACGAAAACCGTCAACCAGCCGGCAGCGCATGCGCCGGGCTTACAACAGTGTTTTAAAAATGCCGCAATTGAGTGTTTGCCCTCAATGCGCGGCGCCGTACGTCCCTCACCGGGTTTGCCCGGCATGTGGCTTCTACAAAGGCCGCCAGGTGCTCACCGTCACTGCCGGAGCATAAGCGCTTTTGTTCCCGGTCCAGCCATCGCCGGGGCACAATTTGCCTTATGAAAATCGCAGTGGATGTCATGGGCGGCGACCACGGCTGCGGCGTGGTCATTGCAGGCGTGAAGCTCGCGCTGGAGGCCAATAAGAAGATTTCCAGACTTTTCCTTGTGGGCGATCAGGCGGCCATTCATGCCGCCCTTCCAGCCCGCGGCTTTCGAGACCATCGGGTCCGGGTCGTTCATGCCACGCAAGTCGTCGAAATGGAGGATAAACCCGCTAGTGCCCTCCGCAAAAAGAAAGATTCGTCCATCGCCCGCGCCGCGGAACTGGTCGTCGAAGGCGAGGCTGACGCCCTCGTTTCGCTCGGGAACACCGGCGGCATTTTTGCCGCTGCGACGTTTAAAGTCGGCAGAATATCCGGCGTGGATCGCGGCTGCATTGCGACCGTCATGCCACGGCAGGGAAACGAGTTTGTGCTGCTGGACGCCGGGGCCAACGTCGAATGCAAACCCATCCATTTGGCCCAATTTGCCGTCATGGGCAATATCTATTCGCGCGAAGTCCTGGGACGCAAAAACCCGCGGGTCGGCGTTTTGAGCATCGGCACAGAGGACACCAAAGGCAACGAATTAACCCTCGAGGCGTTCAAACTCTGCAAACAACTGGACCTGAACTTTATCGGCAACGTCGAGGGCCACGATTTGTTTAAGGACCACGTGGACGTGGTGGTGTGCGACGGGTTTGTCGGCAATGTGGTTTTGAAGACCTCTGAAAGCCTTGCCGTGGCCATGTTTTCGATGTTAAAACGGGAGCTGATGAGCAACCCAAAAAGGCGAGTTGGAGCTTATCTGGCGTACAACGCCTTTCAGGCGATTCGCAGGCGCATGGATCCGGAGGTTTACGGCGGGGCGCCAATGCTGGGATTCAACGGCATGGTATTCAAGGCGCACGCCTCGGCGCGGGAACGCGCGGTCGCCAGTGCGATTCGCGTCACGGCCGAGACTTTGCAGCATCGCGTCAACGAGACAATCGCCAGTGAGATCGCCAGGGCAAACGAAAAATTAAATCGCAATGACGAAACCAACCCTGTCAAATAACGCGGTGAAGTCAAAATTCAAAAACCCAAGGGCCAAACATAATTTTCAAGGGCGGACTTGTTCCATCGTGGGAGTCGGCTCGTACGTGCCGGCGAAAGTCCTGACCAACCATGATTTGGAAAAGATGGTGGAGACTTCGGATGAATGGATCGTCACTCGCACAGGCATCCGGCAACGCCGCCTGGCGGCGGAAAACGAGTGGACATCCCATATGGCCGCGAACGCCGCGGAAAAGGCGATGAAGATGGCCGGGATTACGGCGGCGGAAATTGACCTGATCATTGTTGCCACCATCACGCCGGACATGCCTTTTCCGGCCACGGCATGCCTCGTCCAGGAAAAGATCGGCGCAAAACGGGCTGCGGCATTTGACATTGAGGCGGCGTGTTCCGGGTTCATTTTCGCGCTGGAAGTGGGGCAACAGTTTATCATGTCCCATACCTACAATACCGTATTGGTGATCGGGGCCGAAAAGCTATCGTCGATCGTGGACTGGAGCGACCGCAACACCTGCGTGCTCTTTGGTGACGGCGCGGGGGCGGCTGTGTTGCAAAATCGCGACGATTCGCACGGCCTGTTGACCGCAGTCATGGGGGCCGACGGCGAGAAGGGCGATTTGCTTTATATGCCCGGCGGCGGCAGTCGCTGTCCGGCCACGAAAAATTCGGTGGACGCCCGGCTTCATTATTTGCGGATGGACGGAAAACAGGCGTTCAAGAACGCGGTCCAGGCGATGGAATCTGCGGCGATGGAGGCTTTGCAACGCTGCGAACTGGATATATCGAGAATCAAATGCATTATTCCGCACCAGGCCAATCAGCGGATCATTGACGCGGTCGCGGAGCGGCTCGGCGCGAGCCCGGACCAGCTTTTTACGAACCTTGAAAAATACGGGAATACATCCGCGGCGTCGGTGGCGATTGCGCTGGACGAAGCGGTAGCCTCCGGGAAATTGTCCCGGGGCGATCTGATTCTGCTGGTGGTTTTTGGCGCGGGTTTGACATGGGGCGCAGCCGTAATCGAGTGGTAAAAATTTGACGATTGCCGGATTTGTGTTACGCTATTTTTATGAGTGCAAGAAAAGTCGGAAGCATTGGCACATTCCAACCTGTCACCCTTGAGGCGCGGCAAACGCGGCTTGAGTTGTGCACTGATTCCGTGGCCATCCACAAAAGCGGCATTGAATTTCGCAGTCCGACTGCGTTCAATCCGTGGACTGAAATGACGGTAACATTGGCTTCGCCGCGGGACGGCAAAGTCCATTGCACCGGTGTGGTGGTTAATTGTTCGGGCAATAAGCACATGGGTTACAGAGTTTCAATGCTGTTCACCAGCCTCTCCAGGCAGGCACAGGCGCAGTTAAATATTCTGGCTCGTTCGGATGTAGGAACGGCCTAGGATTGGCGGATGGCAGATCGCGGGCGAGGTGCAGTTCCTCAATCGCTTCAACAGTGGCGAAATCTCACTTTACAACTTTGGGGCTTCGTGCAAGGATTTGCGCATGAAGTGGAAAAACTTATTGCTGGCCCTGCCGGCCCTCCTCATAACGGGCTGTGCCGGGACCTTTACCAATCTGACACCCCTGGAACAAACCCGCAACGCCAACAATCTTTACCCGGTCGAAGTTGCCTTCACTTCGCCAGAAACCGCGATGGTCTGGGACTCCATACATCCGTACGTGTTGGTAAACGGCCAGCTTTACGATATGCACCCCACGCCGCTCGTGACAAATCGTTGGGAAGGTTTTGTTCCGGCAATGCCCGGGGATACAAGCGTCTCTTACCGTTATAAATTCGACTACAAATACCTCGACTTTGGCCCGCAACCCAAGCCGAGCAGTGCATTTTCCCCCCAGTACAATTTGCAGATTACCGAGCCGCAGTGATGGGCGCGTTGAAGGGTTAAAGCGTTGAAGCGGTTTTAATCGGCGACTGCCGAGGCCTCTATCTATATTTTCGTTCACGCCCAATAAGCCGTCCAACAGGCAGCGCTGCGCCGCTTCAACGCTTTAACTCTTCAACGCTTCAACGACAACTAGGCCGACTTCGGCCTTAGCAAAATGGCCTTTTTGTCCGAACCGTCCACTTCGACGCTGTGGGTTTCGACGTCCGGATCGTCTTTTAACGCCTGGTGAACGATGCGGCGGTCGAAGGCGTTCATGGGTTCCAATTCCACGGCATCGCCCCAGCGGCGGACTTTTTCGGCTGCTTCATGCGCGCGCTTGACGAGGGCTTCGCGTGCCTGGGCACGGTAACCACCCACATCCACCATCGCTTTGGGCGCGGCGGAGTCCTGCTGAAAGAGCAGGCGGTTTGTAATATATTGCAGGTCAGAAAGCGTTTGGCCCTGGCGTCCGATCAACCGGCCGGCGTCGTCCGTTTTGACGTCCAGTAAAATGCCGTCGTCCATTTTATGCTCCTCCACGGTGGATTCAAAGCCGAGCAGTGAAAGGATTTTTTCGAGCGTCTCTTTGGGTTGTGCGGGCATAATGTAAAAAATAGTATAGCATCAACGTCGCAAACAAAGCGTCATTTTTTCTTTTTCGGCTGCGGCGCCAGCGGCGACGGCGGCAAGGGCGCGGGGGCGGCCTTGATATTTTTCGTCAGGCGGGTCTGCAAAATGCCCATGGAAGTGCTGACGGTCATATACAGGGCCATGCCCGCCGAATAATTGTAAAGGAACAGCAGGAAAATCAGCGGCATGTAGCGCATAATTTTCTGCTGGGACGGATCCATGCCCGGCGAAGGAGGCTGCAAATGCGCCTGCCATACGAGCACGCCCACCATTAGAAGCGGCAACACGTTGAAAGGCAGACCCTGCGGCGAGCTGAAAAACGGTATAAACGTCAGGCCGGGAATTATAAAAATCGTATCCGGTTTCGTCAGGTCCGCCACCCAGAGGAAATGAGCGCCACGCAATTCGATGGCGCTGCGGATCATCGTAAAAAATCCCAGGAAGACCGGCATCTGAATGAGCATTGGCAAACAGCCGCTCATCGGATTGACCTTGTTCTTCCGCCAAAGTTCCATTTGTTTCTCCGTGAACTTCTGCGGGTCGCTGCCGTATTTTTCCTTGAGGGCGTTCACCTCGGGCGCCAGCGCCTGCATTCTTTTCATCGAGCGCATGCTTGCCGCGGTGAATGGCCAGAAGAATCCCCGCAATAAGATGGTCAGGACGACAATGATCCAACCGTAGTTGAGCCAGGGCAGCAAGTCGTGCATCAGATTCATCAACGACAAAAGCACCTTCGCGAAGAACGAACCGATTCCAAAAAAGCCGGCGAATCCGGTCCCGAAGTTCATCACGAGGTCGGCGCGGTTTTGAAACCGGTCGCCAATTCTTGCAAGCGTCCGTAATTCCTTCGGGCCGGCGTAAAGGGCGATTTGACGTATCACAACCTGATCAGCAACGAGAGTCTCCGCCGGGTACAACAAGGCAGCCTGGACGCCGACCAGGGGCACGCCGGTTTGGCTGTTCGTTACCGACAGGATGACGGGATTCGCCAGCATTTGCGATGCGGGCTGGTTGGTTTGCGGCATGGCCAGGATCGCAAAGAATTGGTTATAGGCGGCAGCCCAGACGACGTTCCCGTTCCCATCCCGATACTCCGTCTTTGGCGTCCGGGGGATGATGCCCAAAACGGTCGTGCTGGGATTAAAATACGTTCCCGGCACACTATGCAGGCTCGCGCCGTCGTACCACATTGCGCCGCCGTAGGTCATAAAATTGAGATCATCGACATCCATGGGCGTCGCCGTCCCGGCAATCCATTCCTGTTGGGGCAACGACAACGGCTTGCCTGAATCGTTTTTGAAAGTAACAGTGATATAGACGAGGTAATTGGATGCAATGTCGAAATCTTTCGTCAATACCAGGCCGTTGGGCAGCGATTTTTCGGCTTCAACACCGTGAGCGGTTTTCGAGAGTGTAAAATCGCCGTCCCCGATCAAACTTGGGTCTCCCAAAATGGTCAGGACCGGCAACGGAGCGCTTTCGTTGAGAGTAGCCACCGCGTTTGAGCCGGTCCCTTTCTGCCAGCGTGGAGAAATGGTTTCGGGATAATCGAGCAGGCCGATGGATTTGATGCCCCCGCCGCGCGAGGTGAACGTGTAACGGACGCGGTTGGTTGTAATCGTGAGCAGGTGTTCCGGAACGTTGGTGGACGAAGGTATGGCCGATGCGGTCACGGGGGAAACGGGAGCTGAAACCGGCGCAGGCGACTGCACGGCGTTGACACTATTGGTCATCGCCGCCTGCCGTTTCTCGAGCTTCTCGGATTCGAAAAGCCAGAATCCCAGCAAAATGAAACAGATCGTTACAACGATATATCCGGTCCTATCCATTGGAAATCAGCCACGCCTCTCTTTCCCGCATTGACCGCTGTGATCGCCTTGCGGAACGGGGTCCAATCCGCAATCTCCGAAGGGATGGCAACGGCAAATGCGTTTGACCGCAAGGATGCCGCCGGCCACGGCGCCATGATGACGTATCGCCTCGGCGGCGTATTGGGAGCACGTCGGGCTAAAGCGGCAGCCGCTGCCGCCGCCAAATAAAAAGACCTGCGCGGGCGAAAGTATCCAGCGATATAACTGGATGAGGAACACCAGGAGGGTAGGGACGGCGCGCTGCGCCGTCCGCGCCGCGTTTAGCGGCGCAACGAGTGTGGTCGGACGTAATACTGCGTAGGTTCCGCCCGCTCTACGGGCGGTGACGGCGCAGCCCGCCGTCCCTACCGCCGGAAATGTGCTTTTGTTATGCATCATTTCTTAAAAGTCCTGCCCGGCGGAGCGTTGTCAAAAAATCTTTTTCGACATCGGCAAATTTTTTCCCGGCGATGGAGTTACGGGCCACGAGGATGATCTCGATGGGCCTTGCGAATTCGTGCTGGTGCAGCCGGTAGCTTTCGCGGAGAAGGCGGCGCGCACGGGTGCGCTGGACGGCCCCGCCGATTTTGCGGCTGGTAACGACGCCGAGCTTTGAGTGCGCGCCCTCGGGCAGCAAATTCCAGTTTGCGACAAGGCAACCCTGGGCAAGGCGTTCTCCCTGCTGGCGAATGCGGACAAAATCGCGGTTTTGAGTGACGCGTGAACCGCGCGACAACCGCAAACGTTTCGTAGCGGTCATGGACGCGCAAATTAAACCGGCGTGAGGCGCTTGCGGCCCTGGCGGCGGCGGTTGGCCAGGATGGCACGGCCGCTTTTGGTCGAATTGCGGTTCAGAAACCCGTGCTGACGCTTGCGCCGGATTTTCGATGGTTGATACTGGCGTTTCATAATAAATTCAAAGTCATTTGCGCTCGTAGCGCGAGCCTGTCCAAGACAAGCTTCGAAAATTAGCGGGTTAGAATCGCAAATGAGAGGGCGGATGTCAACAATTCGAGGGTTAATTTAACCCTTGCCATTTGATCAGACCGATCCGTCGGATCCGTCCAATCCGTCGGATAGAGATCCCTCACGGCCCCATAAAAGCCGCGCGATAAAACATGCTCGCGGAATTGGTTATCGGAATCAGGAAACTAATCGAATTGCTTGAAAGCAGATTGGTGCTGACGTCCTGCCACGTCGTCAAATTCGAGGAGGATTGAAGCATATAGCTGCTTCCCTGTTGGCTATAGAGCCAAAGCAGCAATCGGCCCGCAGGATGGCCGGCGCTTGCCTGAAGCTGAAAAGGAGGAACCGACGGCACCACAAATAGCGTAACACTTTGCGAGGGCAGGACCTGGCTCAAAATCCCGTTGGTCACTTGAACACTGGCAAGCTGGCTGAGGCTGCCGCCGGCCAATTGCCAAACCTGCGCTGCGCTCGTAATCGTGAGATTCGAAATGCTCAATGTGACGGGCGTCGCATTGGTGATGTCCTTGTTAATGACCATCACGGTCAATGCTCCATCACTGCTGCGAACGGCGGCAAAAGCGTCCAGATCGTCCGGATCGGGCACGGTGGTCTGAACGCTCGTGTCGCCAAACGTAGATTTATTGCCGTCGTAATTGCGGTACATTTTCATGGCCAGATATGTGGGGGATGTGTTGGTGGGCGTTTCCCAGCGTGTGGCCAAATCAAGGCCCTGGCTCCCGAAAATGCCCAGGATGTCCGCCTGCGCGGTCGCGCCGTTCATATACGGTTCCGCGCCCCAATTATACTCCGTGATGCCGATTTTGGTCCCGGGATAATTCGTGGCCACCCAGGTCTTCATGAGCGGAATAAGGGCAATAACACTGTTAATCCAGCTTGGATCAACGTAATTGGAGTCCCAGAAGATGCGGGTGGATTGGTTGCGCAGCAGTTCGGTGGTTGGGTCAACGGCGTTGCCGTTCACGTTGTTTTCCTGGGGATAGCAGTGGACGGTAAAATAATCCAAAAGACGCTGTTGATTGGTATTCTGGTACAATTGGAACTGATGGAGCAGCCAGGGGCAATAATACCAATCGCCGTTCGCGGTACGATCTGGATAATCATTCGGATTATAATCACCATGCTGGCCCGCCCATTGTTGGTCATAACCGCTATATAGGTAACCGCTCCAACCCCATTCCTCCGGCCCCAGCACCAGCGCATTGGGATCGTTTGATTTGACCATGCTGGCGTAAGTGCGCATGTCGCCCCAGATTTCCTGCATGGTTGGGCCGACGGGATGGATGTCCTGATGCGTTTGGAACCAAATGCTGTGTTCATTGTCCATGATGTAATAGCCCACGCCGCCGTTTGTGGAAGCGCCCCATTGTTGCATCAAGTGTTGCACGAGGCCCTGCTCGAAATTGGCGTTGGTTGGGAAATTGGCATCGTCAGGGTTGTTCCATGTAATGGGCTGGTTATTGTTGGTGCTGCTGAGCCCGTCGCCGGCGGCAGGCAAATACGGGTCTGTGGACTTTTGAGGGCCGTATTTGTTCGTGGAATAACTGTATAGAATGGCGCGTCCGGAACCCAGATAAGGCATCCAGCCAATCATGGAAATGGTAATCAAAGGCTGCGCGCTGCTCTCCTTGCTGTTCGCCACAAATGCATCCACGGTATTTCCGGGCGTGGTGCTGGCGGAATCGGGATAGCTTTCAAAATACCAGTCCGCATCAAGATTATGCGCATTGATTTCCCAATTGTCGCGCGTTTCATTGTTCCCGCCCATCCGGTTCATGGTGAAATTCAGGTCCGCTAGCTGGTTCGACGTAGCGAAGGCGACGCCGTAAATCTGAGGGCTGATGGCATGGCGATTGGCCAGGGTGTTAATTTGCACGGTCACCATGGCATTTGTCCCATTGCTCGCCGTATTGGTGGCAGATACCAGCGAGATGTCATCCACATAAAACGTGGGCTGCGTTTCGCCAAGGGCGTCCTGGATGACAAATCCGGTGAAATTCGGCTCGTCCGCGACGTCCAATTGTGACAGCGGCACGCTGTACAACTGCCAACCGTTCGCCGGCAAGGGCGAAAGCGCGTAACGAGGGCTTGTGGCGTAATTTTGGGAGCCGTTCTCGTCCAGCAATCCATAGACCTGCAATCGTTGTCCCCCGCTTGTCCCGCCGTTCAGCCAAAAGTTAATGGACGCATACGGCGTGGAGTCCTGGTCCGAATGCCAGATTTGAATCCCGCTCCAGTTGGTGGCAATGGTGACACTGATTGAATCGCTGCCGGAATGGACCGGCGACGTATTTGCATAGTTGATTTCGGCCCAGCCCCAATTTTGCCAGCCGTTTTCGAGCGCGTCATCGTAAATGATTTGGTCGGCGCGCAACGCCAGTGGAAATAGAAAGACCATCGCCAGCACACTCACGTATCGGCCCGCGCCGAGGAAAAGGAACCACCGCTTTTGCATAGACAATAACCTACTTTACAGAAGAAACCGTGCCAACGCATGTCGCGTAAACTGGGGACGGAGCACCGTAGCGCAGGTTTCCAAACCTGCCGACTTGAGCGGCTTGGGAAGCCGCGAAAGGGATTGCCGAAGCGAAGCGAAGGCAAGGCCCGAAGGGCCGAACGAGCGGGAGCGAGTGAGCCAATCGCCGATTTCCAAATCGGCTGACCGTCCGAACGCGAATCATAGTTAGCTATGTCCGGCATTCGATGTTCAGCGTTGGATGTTCGATGTTCGATGTTTCGGTTCTTAAATGAACCAGGCTGGCCTACTGAGAGACCAGCCGGAAGAAGGCCGCGGGATTGGCTGGCTGAAGTGTGAGTTGTTCCTGCAAGTTCGTTGGATTGAGGCAGGGTGAATTGGTCAGTATTGTCCAATTGACGGGATTAAGATTAAGGCTCTGTTCCAGGACCATATTTGTGGACGGAATAATCCACGAAAGATTGACCTCGCCATTTGCGGAGAAAACATTCAATTGCGGCGAAGGTGGCGGCGTTTTTGAAATCCAGACTCCGCCCGGCTCGGCTGCCGCCACCAATACACTTCCGTCAGCCGAACATGCGAAAGCTCCCCAAACAGCCGGTGGAACATTGTTTGATATCCAGGTAGATCCGCTATTTTTTGATGAATAGATGGGAAACGAGTTATCTCCCGGTCCTCGGCCCATCAACACGGACCCATTTGCAGAACAGGCAAATAAACCAAAAACAGGAGCTTCAGGTCCCGGCGATGGCCATGTCGCGCCCCAATTCGATGAAACATAGAAATTGGTTCCCGCCGCATAGAGTTTGGATCCATCGGCAGCGCAGCCCAAACCAAATTCCGAACTCGATGGCTCGGCCGTCTGCCAGGTTAAACCGAAATTTGTAGAAACAATTAACGTCGACTCGCCTTCTCCCCCGTATGTCAGGGCCGCCATCATGCTTCCGTCCTCCGAACAGGCGACCGCGATTGAAGAGCCATCGATGTTCGTGGGCGAAAACCAGGAGTCGCCTGAGTTTGTGGATGCATAAAGGTCAGCGGGTCCGGCGTCATCCGGGGGATACGCAGCCAGCATTGTCGCTCCATCCGCCGAAACCGCAATACTGGTCCACTCCTCTGCTGGCACGTTTGCCGGGTTCCAGGTCGCTCCGGAATCTGTGGAAACATAGATGCCGCCAACGCCGCCGTTGACGGCCACCAGTTCGGTTCCATCGGCCGAACACGCGACTGGCCCCCAACTGCCCGGCGGCGTCTCAGCCTGGGTCCAGGTCACACCGGAGTTGGTTGAAAGGTAAATTCCGTCTCCAGCGCTTTGGCTGGCGGCTGCAGCCAGCCTTGTTCCATCCGCGGATGCAGCAACGCCCCGCCAATAATAATTTGTGTTCAGGGTGGTTGGCGTCCAAATCTGGCCCCGCACGCCAACGGCAATGCTCATAGCACAAAGAATGGCACAAACCGTTCTCATCTGAATTCTAACATTCAAACATAAATATAATTAATGTCAACGGAAATCCCGGCCGAGTGGTGTCCTATTTGGGTTTGGTGTACACGCTTTAGTGTGCTCCGGAGCAGCTTGGAGACTGGACGGCGAACCCGGAACACCCTAAAGGGTGGACACCAAACCGAATCAGGCCAGGACCCCCGGCCGTTGTTCCCGATAGGTCGAATCGTTTAGTGTCCACCCTTTAGGGTGCTTCGTTCGCCGTCCATGCCGGAAGTTGCGCGGTGCAAGCTCCGGCGCAAATGATTTGCGCCGCCTGTGTCATTCACGCAAAAATAGGCCGTGGCTTCCAATGCTTATTATCTATCGGAACGCTCGAATCGGATGTGCCGGAGGACGTGCGTTCAGGCCTGAACTGGTCCAGTAACAAACAGTTTTTTTTCTTTCTCAAAGTCCTTCCTGTTCCGGCGCCACCGGTGATTCCTTCATATGAACAGGAGTTTGAAGACGTTGATAATGAAGGTCCCGAAGAGCCAAGTCAGACGGAAATCGATGAAATGAATGTGACCCTGCCGGAAACGGTCGCCGTCATTCAGGCGCGAAATTCAATCGCGGCGGCGTGGCTTTGGCGGACATACGCGGCAAAGACGCAATGGAATGCAAATGCGATTCGGATTTCGCCATTGTGCGGGACCGTGGGGGAGCCAGTTTGACACAACCACCGTTACCGTAGTGGCAGGCGTCTCGCCTGCCGGTTCAGGCGGCGTCTCGCCGCCAGTTTCGAACCAACTGAATTCGAAGCGGCCCACCGCCAAAATCGCCGAATTGTTGACACGACTGACTAAAACCAACCAATATTCCAGCTTGAAGACCGTCAACGCGCGTGACGCCAAAAACCATTTCCTCAGCCTGCTGGCTGCAGTGGAAAACAATGGCGAGTCTTTTGTTGTCTGCCGGAACGGGGAACCTGTTGCCGATCTTGTGCCCCACAAACCCAGGAATCGGATCAAACCGAATCATAGGCTGAGCCAAATTAAGGCTAAATATGATCCTCTTGAGACGGCATCCGAAGAAGAATGGCCTAAGAGGTTCCGATGCCATTGATACGAGCAAACTCGCCAAACTCAGAACGGAAAGCTTAACGGTTATTTACCCAAGTTTCTATGCGTCGCTCAAAAGCCCGGATGTCTTCAATACATCGAGAATAAATCCTTCGGTAGCGCCTTGCGGCTTCCAAAGAAAGGGTTTTCCTCCCGCCTCCCGGATCAGTCATGAGTCCTCTTTGTTCAACAATTACATCAAAAAATCGCTCCTTGGGATCGCGTTCCTGTCGAATTTCCTGCCAAGACCATCCTTGGGGCAAATCGTGGCCAGCGAGTACCCAAACTTCCAATTCCTGCCACGCATTTTCTGCTAACAGCGCCTTGCTGTTTGGAAGATCTTTGCGAAGCAATTCTTCCAGGTTATCAAGAGCACCTCGGCGTCCATCTTCCAAATCCCGATCGACACAAAGCAGGAATAAGTCCACATAGTATTTGTTTTGATCAAGGATGCTTCTCAAATTCTCGACCTTCAAAGCTTCGCTGATTCCGCCAAGCAACGGATCCATAAGCACCTCCACATTAGCCGGACATCCAATTTTTGAAAACAAAGCGCGAATGATCGGAGCGAGTATATACTGGTCTTTCCTAAAATCTTCGGGAATGATCAGGACATTCATTGTCAGGAGTCTTTGGCTGGTTCCAGTTCAATTTCCTTGGGCTTGCCTTCCTGGAACTGCATAGTGTGCTCCATCCATGACGTTTCGTGCAGGCGCGCTAGGTCCTGTTTTTGTAAAATTTCCAACAAATGAGGAATATCACTTAATGATTTCATTTTTCCTTCGGAAGCATCGCGCAATCGATACGCTAAAGTGGCGTTCTTTAAATTCTCCTTCCGTATCAATCTTAGCACCTGCGGCGAGTGTGTCGTTGCAAGAATCTGAACCCCTCTTGCCTTGCTATTGCTTTCAAGTAAGTCCATCAGAAGCGTTAAACGAGCGGGATGAATTCCGTTATCCAGCTCTTCGAGAAAATAAAAATGAGCAGGCTTGGGACCGAGTAACGCTGCGAGTATGCCAAGAAATCTTAATGTGCCGTCCGATGCGCTATTCGCAGATGTTCGTCGACCACCTTCCTCAATCAGGTGAACGAGAATACGTCCCTGGGAATCTGGAACGAAATCGAAATCGACAACATCCATTGGTGTCAGTTCTTGAATCCAATTTGAAAGAGTGCCTTTAAGGGCGGGATTTTCGCAAATGCTTTGCAAAACCGACGAAAGGTTTTCGCCGCGATCGCTTAAAACGACTTGACCAGGCACTGAAGGCTTTCGCATAGCGTCAGGATTAAAATCAATAAAACGCATCGATTCCAAGACTTGAATGGTCTCGTTAACGGCCTCTCTGATCTTGTAATCGGCCTCCTTATGTTCTGCGAGTTCAACGGCTTGCGTTAAAACTGGTTGATTTGCAAGAGCACTTATTACTGGTCCAGACTTACGCCAATTTTCTCCTATCGGCAGTTTGACGTTCAAGTGCAAATGGTCATTTTGATCCGGAATGTAGTCGCTTTTAGGATGTGAGTCGAAGACTGGAATTCCAAAGACATAGAGGCTTTCCTTAGTAACCCTGGGAGCACGACCGGTCTCTCCGCAATTTACAGTAATCGCATACGTATAAGGCCAATCTTTATCTTTTGGCGATTCAAAATCTAGTTCGACTGTAAATTCCTGGGACCCTCTAAAACACACCTCTCTGGTGCCACCTCTAATTCCGCTCCATTGTTGGTACCCACCTTCGGCATATTTCTCCCCGATAATCTCGGCGAGATTATAACCACGCGCTATTCCATGAATAAACCGCAGTGCGTCGCGAACGTTGCTTTTACCGCTCGCGTTGGCACCAATAATCACGCTGACTGGCCCTAGGCTGATTTCCGCCTCTCGGAAATTCTTAAAATTCTTTAATTTCAGTTTAGTGAACATAGGCCTGATCGCGTTTTCGCAACGCTAGCCTCTAATTTCCGTCAACTCTTCCTCAAAATCCACAATTTCCTTAATCTGCGCTAAAAACCACCGGTCGATTTTTGTCAGATTGAATATTTCCTCGACGCTGAATCCGGCGCGCAACGCGTGGCGGATGAAGAAAATCCGTTCCGCGTTCGGGACGGAGAGCTTCCGCGAGATAACATCGCGCGGCAAAATGTCGCGGTCGCCGTAAACATCGGCGCCGATGCGCCAGGGCTTGCCGTCGCCGCCCAGGCCAGAGCGCCCGATTTCGAGCGAGCGCAGGCATTTTTGCAGGCTTTCCTTGAAAGTGCGGCCAATGGCCATGGCCTCGCCCACGCTTTTCATCTGCGTCGTCAGCGTAGGGTCAGCCTGGGGAAATTTTTCAAACGCGAAGCGCGGGACTTTTGTGACGACATAATCAATGGTCGGCTCGAAGCTGGCCGGCGTTTCGCGAGTAATGTCATTTTTGATTTCGTCGAGCAAATAACCAACGGCGAGTTTGGCCGCTATTTTGGCAATGGGAAAGCCCGTCGCCTTGGAGGCCAGGGCGGAGCTGCGCGAGACGCGCGGGTTCATTTCGATAATAACCATGCGCCCGTTATCGGGATTCACGCCGAACTGGATGTTCGAGCCGCCGGTCTCCACGCCTACCGCCCGGATGACGGCGAAACTTTGGTCGCGCATGATCTGATATTCCTTGTCCGTAAGCGTCTGGATGGGCGCGACGGTAATGCTGTCGCCGGTGTGGACGCCCATGGGATCGAAGTTCTCGATGGAACAAATGATGACACAGTTGTCGGCCTTGTCGCGCATCACTTCCATTTCGTATTCCTTCCAGCCCAGGAGCGATTCTTCGACCAGGATTTCGGAAACGGGAGACAAATCCATGCCGCGCCGGGCGATTTCGTCGAATTCATCCCGGTTGTAGGCGATGCCGCCGCCGGTGCCCCCGAGGGTGAATGCGGGGCGAATGATGAGGGGAAAGCGGCCGATTTTTTCAGCCACGGCGCGCGCTTCATTTATGTCGTGAGCCGTGCCGGAAATGGGAACGTCCAGTCCGATGGAAAGCATCAATTGCTTGAATGCCTCGCGGTCTTCGCCTCTGTGGATGGCTTCGGGCCGGGCGCCGATCATTTCGATGCCGTGCCGCGCGAGCACGCCTGAACGGTGGAGCGCCATAGCGGCATTCAGCGCGGTTTGGCCTCCCAGTGTGGGAAGCAGGACCAGTTTATCACCCCGTTTTGCGCCAGCGCCGGCCCTGGACGCCAATCGCTGCATTTCTTCTTTTTCGCGCGCGATAATTTTTTCGATGGCTTCAGGCGTGATGGGCTCGATGTACGTGCGGTCGGCGAATTCCGGGTCAGTCATGATGGTGGCCGGATTGGAATTGATGAGGACGACGCGATAGCCCTCTTCCTTGAGGGCTTTGCAGGCCTGCGTGCCGGAGTAATCAAATTCGCACGCCTGGCCGATTATGATGGGGCCGGCGCCGATGATGAGGACCGAATGAATATCAGTTCTTTTGGGCATGAAATGTATTTGTCAGGGCACTACCAGGTTTTTCCGAAATTCAAAAGAAACAGGACCACCACAGTCAGTATCATCATGAGTCCGTTGGGCATGAATTTTTTGGTTTTTGTGAGCCGCCAGGCAAAGATGACGATCAGCGCCGCCATGATGACGTTTGCCAGACCGCGCCCGAATGAAGGCTGAAAAACACCGGGCAGCCGCGTCAAAATCAAAAGCGCGGCGGCCACTGCTGACGTGATGAGCGAAGCCTTGCTTCCGGATTTGAAAAATCCAATCAGCCCGCCGATGAGCAACAGAATATCATAGCTCCAAAAGATGATATCTTTAAATTGCATGATGCAAAGCGTGCCTCAATTTGCAATGGTCTCCAAGTTAAGAATTTCTCCGTTTTCGCACTCGGAAATCACATCGAAGGGGCGGCAACAGACATCGCAATCGGTCGTGAACCGCTGATTTTTGATGCTGGTATCCACCATAATTTCACAAAATTCGCCGCAAAAAGGGCATGAAACCGTTTCAGAGACTTCCATGGCGGCAGTGTAGCCTGAGCGGAGAAAAATTCAAACTTTCGCTGAAACTTTCAGGGGAATGGCAACTGCTAAAAGAGTGGCGCAAGAGGGGTTTTTGTCGCAAATTGCAATGAGTATTATTAACGGGTTGGGGTGTACAATGGTAAAATTATTACATGTTTTGGTCATTGAGGATTCGGAAAACGATGCCGAGTTGTTGTTGGAGGAAATAAGGGAAGTGGGATACGACCCGATATCCGAGCGGGTCCAAACCGCTGAGGAACTGGCGGCGGCGCTCGCGCGCCATGCCTGGGACGTGGTTTTGTGTGATTTCGTGATGCCCCAATTCAGCGCGCCGGACGCGCTTCAAATGGTCCGCTCCAAACACCTCGACGTCCCTTTCATTGTGGTTTCGGGAGTTTTCGGGGAAGAGGCCGCGGTTAACATGATGAAAGCCGGGGCAAACGATTATTTGGTAAAAACAAATTTGGCGCGGCTTGTCCCGGCCATTGAACGGGAGATGGAAGCCGCCCACGGCCGCCGCGCGCGCGCCCAGGCAGAGAGCGCGGCTAAATACCTGGCGGCGATCGTCGAATCCAGCGACGACGCGATTTACGGGGTCAAACTTGACGGCACGGTCGTCAGTTGGAACCGGTCGGCCGAGCGCATCTACGGTTTCCGGGCCGGCGAAATCATTGGACGCAACGTTTCGATTTTATACCCGGATGAGCGCCTGGATGAATTGATTGACAGCATGGAGCGCATCAAACGCGGCGACCACGTGGGCCGCGCTGAAACGGCCAGGGTCCGCAAAGGAGGACGGCTGGTCCCCGTTTCCGTCACGATTTCTCCGATGAAAAATGGCGACGGCAAAATTAGCGGCGCGTCCGTCATCGCGCGCGATATTACCCTCCGCAAACGGGAAGAACAGGAACGCATCAAGCTGATTCAGGAACTGACGGACGCCCTGGGCCGCGCCAAGACACTGGCTGGCCTGCTTCCGATATGCGCCAACTGCAAGCGCATACGGGACGATCGCGGTTATTGGCAACAGGTGGAGGCGTACATTACCCAGCACTCGGACGCGGTATTTACGCACGGCATCTGCCCGGATTGCTTAAAAGCATCGCAGCCGGAAGAAAACGGAAACGAACACGCCGAGGCCGACTGTGACAGGCACATTACGGAGTGAGTTTACAAAAACGTGTGTATAGGCGAGTAAATCTGTAAAAAGGACCGAAAAGTGCGCTTTCATTGGCAGATTTGACAAAAACGGCCCATGCGAAGTGTAAATTCGAACGAGCGGAAGAGCACCCCACGGAACCGCTTCAACGCTTCAACTTTTTAACGTTTCAACGAGCCGAAGGCTACCGCCTTGAAAAGAAATTAGGCGCACACTGAGGGCAGATGCCGTGGGTGAAACGGATGTTGAAATTTTCCAGAAAGAATATTTCCACGGGCTGCCACTGATTTTGTTTGTTCCTGATCTTTTTGCAGTGTGAACAAATCGGCAGAAGCGCCATGTCATCGCCGTTTGGAACCTCAAAAAATGCCTTGAGCCGCTGTTTGCGGGTGCGGGATTCGTTCGCTTCGCGCAGGGCATGGCGCATGGCCACTGCCAGGTAATCCAATTCATCTTTCCGCACGTAATCGGCGATGCCGCCCAGAAGCTTCTCGATTTCCATTTCGCGGGTGAGTGCGTTGGTCACGAAAATAAAAGGAGTGTCCGGGCATTTTTCGCGCGCTGTGTCGAATGCACGGAGTCCGTCGAAGGCGGGCATGCCATGGTCAGAAAGAATCACGTCCGGCCCCTGCTCGAGGCCGGCCAGGAACGCGTCCCGGGTGTCAGCGCGTTGAAGCTGAAAAGTCAAACCGCTCTCCCGCAGCTTGCTTTCCACGCGCGCCGCATCTCCAGGATCATCCTCAAGAAAAAGGATCTTTAGTTGCTGACTCATTTTTCTGAATCCGAACGTATATACTACGCCATCGCCGTGACGGCGCAAGGGCATTCGGATAATTGTTTCCAACCTGGAACGACCTTCCTGCGCAGGACCGTGTCCGTGTGATTGCCGTGTGACCAGGCGTGCGGGTGCCATGCCGTCACGTGTTTCCCTCCATCCATGCCTCTTGCTGACAAATTGGCTCCAAGGCGGGATTCGCGACGGTGATTACAAATACCGCCTGACTCGTTTGCAATAATCCGCATATTCCTGACCGTACTGCGTTTTCAAAAATACTTCTTCGCGCAATATTTGACGGCGGGTCAACCATACGCCTGCGCAGACGTAAACCAGCAAAATCCAATTGGAAAATATCAGGAATTGACCAATCAGAATCAGCATAAACGCTACATAGATAGGATTGCGACTGACGGCAAATGCGCCCGTCATAACCAGCTTGTTGGGGTGAGTCACGTCAATACCGACGCGAAAGCTTCGCCCAAAAGACACGAGGCTCCAAAGGAACAATGCCAATCCGATTAGACATACAAACACGCCGACATCGGAAGCTGCTTCTGAATGGAAAAACTCTTGCGTACTCGCATTCGGTAAATGGAAGGCCGAAGCGAACACCATGTAAAAATAGAAAAGGGCGAACGGCGGAATCAGAAAATCCTTCCTGTCAATGTTGCCGAAATAAATGGCTCTGATGCCGATCCCTTTCAACAGCCACACCCGAATCAACACCATGGCAAGCAGCAAAACAATTGTGAGTGCAGCCAGATAATGCGCCATGGACATCAATATCCTGAATCGGCTCGTTGAGTCAAGAATGAGGACTTAATCACTACTGACTTACGTAGAAGTAAAGAAAGGGGTCGCGGCGATGCCAGTCAACAAGTAGAGGTTCGTGACTCCATTACCTACTGCATGGCCTGGAGAGCGGAATCGGACTTCGGGATTCCAATTTGGAGCGGCATCAGATTCATAGAGCCAGAAGCCACAAGCAACCCGCGCTGCAACTGTATCGTTAATGTAACACCACAAGCATCTTATAATCAGGTATTTACAAGATTTTCAGAGGTTTGTAACAGCGTGTAACAGAGCGTGTAACACGGCAAGTCATTGGAATTCAACGATGTAACAATGTAACACGTTTTTCAACTTCAACTCATACACTCTCACATTCTCACACTCTCTCATCCATCTTCGCTTCGCCTTCCCCCGTTTCCTCAGCATCTTTAAATTTCCCAACAAAAAGCTCATTTCCGCCTTCGTTTCCTGGTTGCATTCCCTATGCCCAATAAATGTGCAAGGGGGCCAGGTGGCGCTGCCACTCGTTTTTCATTGACGGCTACGGTTATGCTTTTAATTTTTCCCATGCTCAATACAAAATCATTGTGGGCGGCCGCGACCGCGTTGGTCCTGATTACCGGATGCAAGTGCTGCAACCAGGATGCGGATGTGTATCCTGGATTTTCGCCCCTGGCATCGTTGCCCATGCAACATCCCGGCACCGCGATGCACGCCGGGTCCTGGGACCGCACGGGAGGCAACAGGGATTTCATCACCGTGCCGCCGGGTAAAACCATCACGCTTTTGGACCAGGACGGCCCGGGAGAAATTCACCGGTTTTGGATGACCATATCACCGCGAAATGTCCAATCGTTGCGCCAGGTCATTTTGCGGATGTATTGGGACAACGAGACCAACCCGAGTGTTGAATGCCCGATTGGGGATTTCTTCGGCGTTGGCTTTGGTCAGACGGCCGATTACCGGTCGATGCCCATGGATGAAGACAGCGGCGGGTATAACAGCTACTGGCCAATGCCGTTCCATACCCACGCGCGGTGGACGCTGGAAAACCGGTCGAGCGAGAAAATCGGGTCATTTTACTACAACGTCGATTATACTACGTATCGTTCGATGCCCGCCGATATGCTGGAATTTCACGCCTGCTGGAGGCGCGAGAATCCCACAGATCCGCACCGCAATTACACGATTTTGGAAGCCCAGGGCGAAGGATTTTATGCCGGCGTGGCTTTATTCATGCAGGGGCTGCACATGGGCAGGAACAAGCTGGCGTTTTTGGAAGGGGACGAAATGATTTACATCGACCAGCCAAATCCGAATCCGCCCACGCCGGCGCATTGGCATCATCCCGAAGCCGTCCCGCAGATCAATGGAACCGGGACGGAAGATTATTTCGGGGGCGGCTGGTATTTTGACCACGGACCGTTTTCGGCGCCCTATCACGGTTGCACGATCAAAGACGAAAAGAATTCGCGTGTGTCAACGTACCGCTGGCACATTGAGGACGCGATTCCGTTTCATAAAAATATCCGGGTGACCATTGAACACGGCAACCAGGACGATACGGAGGCGGATTATTCGTCGGTGGCGTATTTTTACCAGCAGAACCCGCACCAGCCGTATCCGCCGTTGTCGGCAAACGCGGACGATTTGTTGCCGGGCCAATAAAGCATTGACCCGTTAAAACGTTAAAAGGTTGAAACGTTGAAATGGCTCGCGGGTCGCGCGCATCCAATTCTCTTACTTCGGTCTGGACAAAGCGAAGACGGTCACGCTCACGGCGATGGCGAGGATGACCAGAAAGAAGAGGCCGTTAAAGCGGGCTTCGTGAAGGAAACCCAGGCATGGATGTGGTGTGATGAAGTGGATTGGAAACAGTTTAGGCATACGTTTTTCTTTCTATTTTTGCGGCGGTTGTTAACCACCGTCACACGCCTATACGAAATCGGTTAAACGATCTTGCGAATGTTTTCAGTCTTATACGACCTATAAATCCCATACATCCGATTGGCAGGACGAGCATGCTGATGGCTTTACCGATAAAATCGGGGTTTTCAGCCTCTTGACATTCTGCCGCAGTTATGGTCTAATTTCACCGTTGCAGCCGAGACTCGGTTTCCTTCCTGAAGCCGGGTGCGGGAGACCCAAATCCCTCAAGAAATTGAGGACGGGGCGAACGAAGCCGGGTAACCGGCGTCAAGGCCACTTTCAAGGCCGAGCCCGACAGCTAATCTCGCAGGCGTTTGGAAGGGCGAGCCTCTGTGCTACGAAGTTCGTAGCAATCAAGTTCACCCCAATGTAAATTGTGTGGTGCGCCGTGTTAAGAGCACGGCCGCTGTAATCTATATATGTTGGACGCGATCTTTGTCGGAATAATGTTTGGAGGTTTCATGGCCTTGATGATCTACGTCGTGGGCTGTGAAAAACTTTAACTTCTATGAACGACGAAAACATCATCCTCGGAATCATTTCTGTCGCGCTCTGTGCCTACCTGATTTTTGCCATGGTGCGGCCGGAAAAATTCTGACGTATTTGAACTTAAAAAAACGAGTCGGCAGCATGACCTGTCACTCAAATTGAAAAAGAGGTTTGTCCATAAATTATGAACGCTCATCAATGGATTGAGCTCGTGCTTTACGTCGCGGCGCTGGTTCTCATCACCAAACCGCTCGGCCTTTACATCAACCGCGTGCTGGACGCCAATGGCCGCACGTGGCTGGACCCGGTCCTGAAGCCCCTGGAAAAGCTGACGTACGCCATTCTGCGCGTAAATCCGGCCCAGGAACAGCAGTGGAAACAGTACACGTTTGCCGTGCTGATTTTCAGCTTCGTCGGTTGCCTGTTCACATACGTCATTCTCCGAATACAGGACCATTTGCGGTTGAATCCACAGGGTCTTGGCCCGCTGACACCGCATCTGGCATTCAACACCGCCATCAGCTTTACCACAAACACCAACTGGCAAAGCTATGCCGGCGAATCCACGATGTCCTATTTTTCACAGATGGTGGGACTGGCGATTCACAACTTTTTCTCGGCCGCGTCGGGCATTGCCGTGGCGGCGGCGCTGGTACGGGGCATAGCAAGGGCGACGTCGCAAACAATTGGAAATTTTTGGGTGGACCTGACGCGTATCACCTTTTATTTGCTCCTGCCCATCTGCATCGTCTACGCGCTGTTTCTGGTTTCCCAGGGCTGTATCCAAAATTTCAAGCCGTACACGACGGCCACGCTTATCGAACCACAAACAGTCCAGGTCCAAAAGACTGACGCCAGTGGCAATCCGGTCAAGGACGCCAGCGGCAACCCGGTGATGGTCAGTGAAACGTTGACCAATCAAACCATTGTGCAAGGGCCTGTCGCTTCGCAGGAGGCTATTAAAATGCTTGGAACTAACGGCGGCGGTTACACGAATGCCAACTCCGCGCATCCGTTTGAAAATCCGACCCCGCTGTCGAACTTCATCCAAATGCTCTCGATCCTGGCGATCGGCAGCGCACTGACATATCACCTGGGCCGTGAAACCAAAAACCAAAAGCACGGGTGGTCCGTATGGACGGCCATGTTCATCATGTTTCTCGGCGGCCTTTTTCTCTGTTGGTGGGCGGAAGCGAGCGGCAACCCGATTCACCAGCACCTGGGCGTAGCCGCATCAGACGGGAATATGGAAGGCAAGGAAGTGCGATTCGGCATTTTCGATTCAGCCCTGTTCGCCACAGTCACGACAGACGCCTCATGCGGCGCGGTCAATTCGATGCACGATTCGTTCACGCCGCTGGGCGGTCTTGTCCCCATGTTTAACATCCAGACGGGTGAAGTGATTTTTGGCGGCGTGGGCGCCGGACTTTACGGCATGTTGATTTTCGTCATCATTGCGGTGTTTATTGCCGGGTTGATGGTGGGACGCACGCCGGAATACCTCGGAAAGAAAATCGAGGCCTACGATGTAAAGATGACGCTGCTGGCATTTGTCATTCTGGCATTCATCATCCTTGGTTTCACGGCATGGGCCTGCGTGAGCCAGTGGGGCCTGGACGGACTGGCCAACCAGGGCCCGCACGGATTCAGCGAGATGTTGTATGCATACACGTCTGGCGCGGGCAACAACGGCAGCGCCTTTGCCGGGTTGAACGCCAATACTCCCTGGTACAACACCACGCTGGGCATTGACATGCTGCTCGGGCGGTTCGGGATGATTGTTCCGCTTCTGGCGCTGGCAGGATCGATGGCCAGGAAAAAGATCGTTCCTGCGAGTGCGGGCACTTTTCCAGTCAGCGGAAAGACTTTTGTGATACTGCTTGTGGGCACTGTGCTGCTGGTCGGCGCGCTGACGTTTTTACCAGCGCTCGCACTCGGGCCAATTGTTGAACATTTTCTGATGCTGAAAGGAACCTTGTTTTAGCACTAATTTTATGGCCACAAAATCTGTCTCCATTTTTGATCCGAAGATCCTCTGGCCGGCCATCGGCGACGCATTCAAGAAATTGGACCCGCGTTTGATGGTAAAGAATCCAGTCATGTTTGTGACCATGGTTGGCGCGGCCATCACGACGGTGGACATATTCCGGTCCCCGCCGGGCGAGCTGGCGTTTGTGCTGCAGATTGCCATCTGGCTTTGGTTCACCGTGTTGTTCGCCAACTTCGCCGAAGCCGTCGCCGAGGGACGCGGCAAAGCGCAGGCCAAGGCGCTGCGCGCCACCCGCACGCGCACCAATGCCAATAAAATTGTTGGCAACGGCGCCGTGGATAAAATCGAAGTGGTGGATGCGGACTCGCTTCGCAAAGATGACCTGATAGTGGTCCGCGCCACGGAATTGATTCCAGCAGACGGCGAAATCATCCTGGGAGCGGCGACCGTGGACGAATCTGCCATTACGGGAGAATCGGCTCCGGTCATCCGCGAAGCCGGCGGCGACCGCAGCGCCGTAACCGGAGGCACGCGGGTGCTTTCCGATGAAATCAAAGTTCGCATCACGGCAAATCCTGGAGAAGGATTTCTGGACCGGATGATTTCGCTGGTGGAAGGCGCCAGGCGCCAGAAGACGCCGAATGAAATCGCGCTGACGATTTTGCTCGCGGCCTTGACGGTGGTATTTCTGCTGGCGGTTGTCACTTTGAAGCCGTTTGGGGCGTATGCGCACACGAGTTTTTCCAATGCCGTGCTGGTTGCGCTGCTGGTTTGTTTGATTCCCACGACCATCGGCGGATTGCTGAGCGCGATCGGCATCGCCGGCATGGACCGTTTGCTCCAGAAAAATGTCCTGGCGATGAGCGGACGCGCCGTGGAGGCCGCGGGAGACGTGGACGTGTTGCTGCTCGACAAAACCGGCACCATCACGATGGGCAATCGCCAGGCCACAGCATTTGTGCCGGCGCCGGGCGTAACCGAAAAGGAATTGGCGGACGCGGCCCAACTGGCGTCGCTGGCAGACGAAACGCCCGAAGGCCGCAGCATTGTCGTGCTGGCAAAACAATTTGGAATTCGCGCCCGGACGATCCATGAAATGCCGAATGCGCAATTTGTTCCATTCACGGCGCAAACGCGCATGAGCGGCGTCAATTGGGACGGCCAGTTGATTCGAAAAGGCGCGGCAAATTCAATCCGGCAATTTGCCGGCGGGAAATTGCCGGGAGAAGTGGAAAACGTGGTGGAAACGATTTCCCTTTCCGGAGGCACGCCTTTGGTTGTTGCCAGCAGCGACCGTGTCCTGGGCGTTGTGCATTTGAAGGACATTGTCAAAGGCGGCCTTTCGGACCGGTTCAAACGGTTTCGGGCGATGGGCATACGCACGGTGATGATTACCGGCGACAACAAACTGACGGCATCGGCGATTGCGCGCGAGGCGGGCGTGGATGACTTTCTTGCGGAGGCCAAGCCGGAGGACAAACTGGCGCTCATCCGTCACGAGCAACAGGGCGGACGGATGATAGCCATGATTGGCGACGGCACCAACGACGCACCGGCGCTGGCCCAGGCGGACGTGGGCGTAGCCATGAACACCGGCACGCAGGCGGCCAAGGAAGCCGGCAACATGGTGGATTTGGACTCCAATCCCACGAAGCTGCTGGAAATTATCGAAATCGGGAAACAACTGCTGATAACACGCGGTTCCCTGACGACGTTCAGTATCGCGAATGACGTGGCGAAATATTTCGCCATCATTCCGGCGATGCTGATGGCCACGTTCCCCGTCATTGAGCCGCTAAATATTATGCGATTGCACAGCCCGGACAGCGCTATTCTGAGCGCGGTCATTTTCAACGCGTTGATTATTATCGCCCTGATTCCGCTGGCGTTGCGCGGCGTTCAATTTCGTCCGCTTGGCGCGAAGCAAATCCTGCAACGCAACCTGCTTATCTACGGTGTTTGGGGCATTGTGCTGCCATTTATCGGCATCAAGGCCATCGATATTTTGATCGTTGCCTTCCACACGGTGAACTGATTCGAAATTTATGAAAACAATTATCGCTGAATTCGGACGTTCGATCGCGGCAACGTTTTTCTTTGCCATCATTTTATGTGGCGCGTACCCGCTTATTGTGTACGGCATTGGGCGGGCAGCGTTTCCCCATCAGGCCAACGGCAGCCTGATGGTTGACACGCATGGCGTGGTTCGCGGTTCGGAATTGATTTGCCAGAACTTTACCAGCGCGAAGTATTTTCATCCGCGCCCGTCAGCGGCGGGGAACAACGGTTATGACCCAACGTCCTCGGGCGGCAGCAATCTGGGTCCGACGTCGGGTACATTGTACACAAACATCATGCAAAACGTCGCGGCATACCGTTCCGACAACGACATTCCGGCGACTGTGCCGGTGCCGGCGGACGCCGTGACGGAATCAGGCAGCGGCCTGGACCCGCACATCAGCCCGGCGAACGCGGAATTGCAAATTAAGCGTGTGGCCAAAGCGCGCGGCTTGAGCGAGGTCCAGGTTCGCGAGCTGGTGCGCGAAAACACCAGCGGTCGCGATCTGGGCCTGTTCGGCGAACCGCGCGTGAACGTGATGACGCTCAATTTCGCGCTGGACGGTCTGGCAAACCAGGCCGTTAAACCTTGATTTCGCGGCTGGCGCCCGGGATCCAAATCTGTTCCGGCCGCGGCTCGCCCGTCTCGACGGCGTGGCCGACAATCGCCCGCATTTGGGCGAACCACCAGCCTGCCCGGGCGATGCGGCCCTTGCGGCCGGTCGCTTTGGCGCAGAGCTTGACGCCGTTGAATCCCAGTTCCAGTTGTTCATTTGTCGCATTGTTTGTTGTCATAATATTAACCTTTCGTCCGCGACAACATGACAGGGGGGGTTGGACAAATGCTGTCCAAGGCTAAAAAACTCCCAAAAAAAATTTGGCGTGAGAAAAATAGGCCAATATTGGCCTTCGACCGGCGTGAGGACGAAAAATCAAAGCTAAAATCGCCCGATATTTTCGACAAATTTCAGCCAAAACTCCACGTCCTCCAGATTTTGCTTTGCTTCCGGATAGTCCGGGTCGATTGACAATGTTTTGAAAAAATATTCGCGCGCCGATTGATAATCTTCAGTCGCCCGCGCTGCCTGTCCCAGGTAATAATAGACTGCATCCAGGGAATCCTCAATGTTCAGAGCCTCAAGCAAGACGGTTTTAGCCGCGTCAAATTTTTCCTGTTGGATCAGGGCGTCCGCCAAGAAAACCGGGGGTGTCGTGGATTTGGAATTAAGTCGCCGGGCATTTCTAAAATGCAATTCCGCTTCGTCCAGGCGCGCGCGGCCCACGCAGAGCCTGCCTGCCGCATATTCAAGGAACCACGGATTTGGCGCCCGGTCACCGTTCATGGCGCCAAAATAGGCTTCGGCGTCTGATATTCTTCCGACATCGAGGAGATTCAAGACGACATGATATTTTGCACTGTCTCTTTGCGGGTCCAGCGCCAGCACTCGCTTGTACAGTTCAAATGCCGATGCCTCGTACTCTGCCGCGTTGGCCTTTTTGGCCAATCTGACCATGGTCTCGAGTTGTTCTGAATCCGCGGCTTTTGAACCGGCGTCAAGCCAGAATGCCACGTCATCCAAAAGCTGCTTTGCTTCTCGATAGTTGGGATCGATTTCCAGCGCCTTGAACAAATATTCGTGCGCCGACCGATAATCGCCGACTGCCCGCGCTGACCGACCTAGCATAAAATAGACTTCATCCAGGGATTCGTTCCGAAGGTTGAGTGCATCCGTTAATACCGTTAGCGCTTCGTCGAATTTTTCCTGTTGAATCAGGGTATCTGCCAAAAAGATGATCGGAACCGTGGAATCCGGATCCAATTTTCGGGCATTTCTGAAATGCATTTCCGCTTCGCTGAATCGCCCACGGACCCTGTGTAATCTGCCGGCCAGATTTTCAATGAGCCATGGTTTGGGCGCCGCTTCCTTGTTTATGGCCTTAAAAAGGGCCTCGGCGTTTGAAATCCTTCCAATATCGAGCAGGTTCCAGGTCGCGTAGTATTTTGAGGCGTCTTTGTCCGGGTCCTGGGCCAGGATGCGCTTGTAAAGTTCAAATGCTGACGCCGCATAGCCGCAAGCATTGGCCGCTTTCGCGGATTCAAGCGCTTTTTGAAATCCCGGCAAAGTCATTAATCGATTCAGTGGTACAGCCGACATGCGCTTTCCGTGGCCTGCCACGCGTCACACCGAGGCGAAGCGTGGTGCGCGCGAGAGGACTTGAACCTCTAATCCTTTCGGAACCGGATCCTAAGTCCGGCGCGTCTGCCATTCCGCCACGCGCGCGCGGGTAATACATTGCGCCAGGGCAACTTGAAGCTCAAGCCGTTTGTACGGAGCTTCAATCGGCGATACGGCAGGTTTGGAAACCTGCGCTACGATTTACGAAACGAGCTAAGGGCTTGTGATTGAATAAATTATACGCACTCAAATCCATTGGGCTAGGCATGGCAGTTGCTCATTAATAGGGGTTGTGCCCAATATCTTGTCAGAACTGAAAGTCGAAAACTCGCCCGAAGGCGCTGTATCCGTTCCGAACAGCCCGAAAATCCGAACGTTGCTGGTGGATGACCAGTCGTCCGGCGTGGCGGTGTTGCGCAATATCCTGCGATTTGAGCCGGACGTCGAAGTCATCGGCACTGCGTCCAACGGGCGCGAAGCGATAGAAGCGATCAACCGGCTCCAGCCGGACCTGGTGTTTCTCGACGTTCAAATGCCGGAACTAGACGGCTTCGGAGTGGTCGCCGGAATCACCATCGAGAAGGCGCCAATCATCGTCTTTGTGACGGCGCGCGACGATTGCGCATTAAAAGGATTTGAAGCGCAGGCGCTCGACTATGTGGTGAAACCTTGCCAGCCTGCGCGACTGCACTCGGCGGTGCAGCGGGCGCGGCAACAACTTCAAAATCACCAGGGCAGCGATATCCGCCAGAAATTGGACAACCTGATCCAAAGTTTAAAGGGAGAGCCGAAGTACCCTGAGCGCCTGGCGGTCAAATCAAACGGCCGGATTATATGCTTGAAACTGGCCGAAATTGACATGGTGGAGGCCGCCGACAACTACGTAAAACTTTATGCCGGCAAGCAGACGCATATGTTGCGTGAGACGCTCGGGGCTCTCGAAGAGAAGCTTCCGCCAGCCCGTTTTGTGCGCATCAGCCGTTCGGCGATCGTGAATCTTGAATCCGTCCAGGAATTGCACCCGCTTTTTCATGGGGAATACCTGATAGCCCTGAAGAACGGCGGGCGCGCCACGCTGACACGCAGTTACCGGGAGCAGCTCCGACAGCTCGGTGTCGCGGTCCTCGCCTCAAAGGACTAATTCTGGCCCGCTAAAAATGCGGGCTATTTCCACTAATCTTATCCCTCCGGGATTCCGACGGAACTCTCGTCTTTGCCGATCCAGGACGCTAAGGGCTTGCATTTGCGAATACCGAGCACGCTAAGCGTGGACACCAAACCCGCCTCCATTTCGCCCCTCCCGGAGAGCAATCCGCCCCTCAAATCCGGGAATATGTCCCTAATTTAACATCTTTCTGCGTATTTCTGTTAAATAGAATAGGTATGAAGAAATCGTTGTTACTGCTCTTGCTCGCGTCGCTCACGGTGGCGACCGTGACCGCCCGCGCGCAAGGCACCGCCTTTGCCTACCAGGGCCGGCTCGAGAATAATGGAACGCCAGCCAATGGAAATTACGACCTGACGTTCACCCTGTACGCAACGAATGTCGGCGGCACGGCTGTGGCCGGCCCGGTCACGGAGAGCGACACGTCAGTAACCAACGGTTTGTTTAGTGTGACTATTGATTTTGGGTCGGGAGTGTTTGCAGGCAACAATTACTGGCTGGACATCGATGTGAGTCCCGCCGGCAGCAACACTTTTACCGATCTGACGCCGCGCCAGCCTATTCTGCCAACCCCCTACGCAATGATGGCGACCACCGCCAGTAACTTGCTAGGCAGGCTGCCGGCGTCACAAGTTTCAGGCACCATTCCGATGACGCAATTGTCATCGGCCATTCTGACCAACGCGGAAACGGGTGTCACCTTGAGTGGCACGTTCAGTGGCAATGGCAGCGGATTGACCGGGCTTAATCCGGCGAATTTGAGCGCCGGGACGGCGGCCATCAATATCAGCGGCAATGCGGCGACGGCCATGAGCGCAACCACCGCAGCCAGCGCCATGACCGCCAATAGCGCCGCTACGGCAGGCAGTGCGGGAACGGCAGCCCTGGCATCGAATGTGGTCTCGGGCATCAATATCACCAACGCCTTCATCACCAATTCCGTTTTTGCCGGCAACGGCGGTGGATTAACCAATTTGAATGCGTCACAGCTATATGGTTCGGTGCCGATCGCTTCGCTGACTTCAGTACCCGCCGGTAATCTCACAGGCACGGTTCCACTCGCGCAACTGCCGTCTGCAGTCCTGACCAACAAGGAAACGGGTGTCACCTTGAGCGGGACTTTCAGCGGCAGTTTCACTGGCGTGACTAATCTGACGGCATCTTCAATTCAGACAAATGGTTCCACCGCGGGACAGGTGTTGACATCGAGCGGTGGCGCGACCGTGTGGGCAAACGCCAATCCCTGGATGGGCGGCAGCCCAACGCTCGTGACAAACAGCACACTTTCAACCAACGCAGTTTTGATAGGCCGGGACCGCGGCTTTTTCCTGGGCTTTGTCACCAGCGCCGCCAATCAGCAGATTTCGTCCAACTATTTTACAATCAAGCTATCACAGGCGCTATCCACCAATGCTGTTGTGGCCACGTATTCGCCCGGGGCAGAGGGCACGTGGACCAACAGCCCAATTTCGATCGGTGGCCTCATCGTCTTTGAACAAACGTTCCAGCTTGTGACCACGAGCAATTCCATCACAGTGCAGTCGATCGTTCCGCCGGCAACGTCCAGTTCGTACGGAATGTTTGTTCATGTCGAGCAATATTAAGAGTTAACGACCGGCCAGAAACTCAAATGAAAGTGCTCAAGTTAAAGGTGAAAGAAGGAAAGCGGCAATCGCAATTACGGGCGAGACGAATCAGAATCCGTTTTCAGTTCGCGTTGTTAGCAGGCTGTCTTGGCGCCGCGGTTTCAGCCAGCGCCCAAAGTTACAGCATTGACTGGCATAAGATCGCCGGGGGCGGCGGCTTAAGCACGGGCGGCTCATACCAAATCAATGGAACCATCGGGCAACCGGAAGCGAGCGGAACCATGAGCGGCGGCAATTACTCCATGACGGGCGGATTTTGGAGCCTGATTTCGGCGGTACAGACGCCGGGGGCGCCACCGCTCTATATCAGCATCGCCGGCAACACAGTCACGGTTTATTGGCAAAATGTATCCGGCTACACACTCAAGGCACGCACTTGCTGCGCCGGGTCAACCGGCTGGACCACGTGTCCCTGGTCGCCCATCACGTCAAACGGCACAAATTACGTGAATATCACCGGGCCGACCGGGAGCATGTTTTTCACGTTGTGCAAGCAGTGAGAGCTAGCCTTTAATAACCCAATCGTATCCCTTGGCTTCGAGCTCGAGCGCAAGTTCTTTGCCACCAGATTTGACGATGCGGCCGTCCATCAGCACGTGAACGAAGTCCGGCACAATGTAATTCAAGAGGCGCTGATAATGGGTGATAACCAATTGCGCGTTTTCCCGGTTCTTCAATTTGTTGACACCATTGGAAACGACTTTCAGGGCGTCAATATCCAGGCCTGAGTCGGTTTCGTCGAGCACAGCCAGGCGGGGTTCGAGGACAGCCATTTGGAAAATTTCGTTGCGTTTCTTTTCGCCGCCGGAAAAACCTTCGTTGACGGAGCGCTTGAGCAGGTCTTCGTTCAATTCCAGGAGTTTGATTTTGTCTTTGACCAGGCTGAGAAACTCGATCGCGTCGAGTTCCGTCTCGCCTTTGGCCTTGCGAATCTCGTTCAGGGCGGCTTTCAAAAAATAGGTGCTGTTGACCCCGGGAATCTCGACCGGATATTGAAAGGCCAGAAAGACGCCTTCGCGCGCGCGTTCCTCGGGGTCGAGGTCCAAAAGGTCTTTGCCATCGTAGAGGACTTCACCGCCGGTGACGTCATAACCATCGCGCCCGGCCAGGACGGCAGCAAGGGTGCTCTTGCCTGAGCCATTGGGCCCCATAACGGCGTGGACTTCACCCGCGCCGACGGTAAGGCTGACGCCTTTTAGAATTTGTTTCCCATCGACACCCGCCGAGAGATTTTTGATTTCAAGTATTGGTTTGGTCATTTTAAAAAAATCAGTTTTTCAGCCCGAGACTTCGCCGCGCTTCAACACGGAGCGAACGGCAATGTTTCAGAGCTTTTCTTGCTTCCGCCAGTGTGGCGCTATTTCCAGGATAGCGGAAATTAACCGCGTAATCCGTCAGCGATTTTGCAGCCGTTTCGTACGATTTCCACAATGGCTCTACCGGCAAGAGCAATATCAGCAACGCAGGAAGGTCATGGGTTCGAGGACAGGCTAGCCCTGCTTCTGTTAAACGCGCCTTGAGATACTTCTCTACAGCTTGTTGGCAATGAAAACAGACGGCGTCATAAACACGCTGCTTTTTTCGACGCATGATTTGAACAGCAACCAGAAAATCCCCTTCGGCTTTTTCAACCCATTCACGCGTCAGTGGATTCATACATGATCTTCCCTTTTTCAACTACTTCATGCATAAACGAGTCTCCCCAACGAAGTCGTTTGGAAATTTCTCCCGGTGTCCGAACTATCAGATCCACTGGAAAACTGGCCGGCATTGCTTTTCGAATCCTTAAAGACATTCGCTCACCGCGATAACGAGTACGGGCCATCACCACCAACAGATCCACATCGGAATCTTCCGTTGGATTCCCGTAGGCGTATGAGCCAAAAAGAATGATTTTATGCGGACGAAACTGTTTCGCGACCGCTTTGCAAAACGAGCGAATTGTAGATCGTTCGATCATGCCTCAAGTATAAATATCAACCTACGCTCCCTTCCAGGCTCACGCCGAGGAGTTTCTGCGCTTCCACCGCAAACTCCATCGGCAGTTCCTTGAACACCTCCTTGCAAAAGCCGTTAACGATCATGTTCACGGCGTCCTGCGTGGCCAGGCCGCGCTGGTTGCAGTAAAAGATCTGGTCTTCGCCAATCTTCGACGTTGTGGCTTCGTGCTCAACGCTGGAGGAGGTGTTTTTCACTTCGATATAAGGGAACGTGTGCGCGCCGCATTTGTTTCCAATGAGCATGGAATCGCACTGCGAAAAGTTGCGGGCGTTTTCCGCGGTCTTCTGGATTTTGACCAGACCGCGATAGCTGTTTTGGCCGCGCCCGGCAGAAATGCCTTTGGATACGATCGTGCTCCTGGTGTTTTTCCCGATGTGGACCATCTTCGTGCCGGTGTCTGCCTGCTGCATATTATTCACGACCGCTACGGAATAAAATTCGCCTTTGGAATTATCCCCCAGCAGGACACAACTTGGATATTTCCAGGTGATAGCCGACCCGGTTTCGACCTGGGTCCAGGAAATTTTTGAGTTGCGTCCTTTGCACAGGCCGCGTTTGGTCACAAAATTATAGATGCCGCCCCGTCCGTTCTCGTCGCCCGGATACCAATTTTGCACGGTGCTGTACTTGATTTCGGCGTTGTCCATGGCGACGAGTTCCACGACCGCCGCGTGCAACTGATTTTCGTCACGCATCGGCGCTGTGCAGCCTTCGAGATAACTGACGTAGGCGCCTTCATCAGCCACGATGAGCGTGCGCTCAAATTGCCCTGATTTCGCGGCGTTAATGCGGAAGTAGGTGGACAGTTCCATCGGACAACGCACACCTTTGGGGATGTAGCAGAATGAGCCGTCGGTAAAAACGGCGGAGTTCAGCGCGGCAAAAAAGTTGTCCGTGTACGGGACAACCGAGCCAATGTACTTGCGGACCAACTCGGAATGCTCGCGTATCGCCTCGCTCATCGAGCAGAAGATGATGCCCTTTTCAGCGAGCTGCTTTTGAAACGTTGTGCCGACTGAAACGGAATCAAACACCGCGTCCACGGCCACGCCGGCCAGCCGTCCGCGTTCGCGCAAGGGAATGCCGAGTTTTTCGTACGTTTCGAGGAGTTTCGGGTCCACTTCCTCGAGGCTCTTTGGGCCGTCGCCACGTTGTTTGGGCGCGATATAATAGGTGATATCCTGATAATTGATTTTCTCGTGATGCACTTTGGGCCATGTGGGTTCTTCCAGCGTCAGCCAATGGCGATAAGCCTTAAGGCGCCAATCCGTCATCCACTCCGGCTCGCTCTTTTTGCGCGAGATGAGGCGAATAATGTCCTCGTTGAGTCCCGGCGGCGCGGACTCGGTTTCCACGTCGGTATAAAACCCGTACTTATATTCGGTCTGTACCAAACCCTCGATTGTGTCAGTAGCTGTCGGCATAAAATCCTCTCCTATAAATTATTTCTCTTTGGCGCAGGCGGCGCACAAGCCATGAATGGCGATATCAAAATGTTGGGCGCGAAACCCGCGGGGCAGCGCCACAGAGGCGCGCGCCCCGGGCGGCAAATCCACGTCGAAAACACAGTCGCATTCGTCGCAATAAAAATGGCAATGCTCGTGCATATTCGGACAAAAACGCGTCGCGCCGCGGTCCAGCGTGACCTGGCGAATCAGGCCGGATTTGACCAGCGCATCCAGGCAGTTATAAACCGTGGCGTGCGAAATTTCCGGCATTTGCTTTTTCGCCCGGATAAATACCTCGTCCGCTGTGGGATGATCGCGCTTTTGCAGCAGCACGTCATAGACCTGCTGCCGCTGAGGCGTAAAACGAAAGCCGTTGGTCGTGAGACGACGGCTGAAATTGGATTGTTTCTCCGCAGCGTTCATCCGGAAACAATCTAGAAGAGAAGCGCGGCCGGGTCAAGATTTAGAATTAATCTAAATTGAACTCTTGCCTGGACCGAAATGCATATACGAATTTCCCCGGCCCGGTGTCTATCCGGTACGAACTCGAATTTCAAAATATGAAAAGCGCAATCCGACGGGCCATTCCGGGAATGATTGGCGCGACGCTTCTCATAACCTTTTGCGCCAAAAGGGAATCCGAAGGCTGGAAACACATCCATGATCCGGCGCTCGCCGCGCGATTGAAATCATTTGTGGCCGAAAAAGTATCTGAGGCGAATGCGGACCCGGACCCGATGCCCCCAGGCGTAGAGAGCTTATTGGCGGTAGAAAATCAGGGAAATTGGCTGGTTGCCAGCAACCTCTATATGAGTTTACGCAACCCCGATGACCAGACCTCGGTTTTTTGGGGCCGTATCAACCGGAAGACGCGCGAGGCGTTCGACGACTTTTGTGATAAGGCGGAGAGTGACGACTGGCCGGTGCTCAGCAACGTTTGCGCCAACCTTGAGCAGGCCCGCCTTCGACGCCTCGGCGAGGCGCCCGACTACGAAAGTTGGTGGCGTGGCAACGGCGGTGACGCTGTTGCGGAAATTCAGGGCGTTCTTGAAGCCTTTGGCAGGGGCGATGAAAAATATTCCGTGTTATATGGGAACGACATCATCGAATCCATTCCCCGAGGCAGTGTGTTTTTAGGAACCTATCCGGGGTATTCAATCGTTTCGGCAATTCAAGAATCGCAGGTGCAGGGCGAGCCGTTTTTCACTCTTTCACAAAACGAACTGCCGTCGCGGGTTTATCTTGCCCAGGCCCGTTCTCAGTTTGGCGGCCAAATTTATATTCCCACGGACGACGATGACCAGCATTGTTTCGAGGAACTTCAAAACGAAATTAGGAGCCGGATGAGCCGGGGCGGCCATGAGCATTCAACCGGATACGAAATTTTTGATTTCCAGGGCATGCTTTCTAAATTGGTATTCGACCGAAATACCAATCGGGATTTTTATATTGAGCAAGGCTATATGTCGCAATGGGCTTATCCTTGCCTGGAACCGCATGGCCTGATTTTTAAAATAAACCGCAGGCCGGTTACCGTCCTGGCGGACGCCGTTTTGAAAGAGAACGATGATTATTGGAGAAAGGTCATTTCCCCCATGATCGGCGATTGGGTGAATGACAAAACGACGGTTGCGCAGATTGCGGCATTTGCTGAAAAAGTTTTTCTCCGGCATGACTTCAACGGTTTTTACGGAGACCCGGAGTTTGTGCAAAATGAATATGAGCACAACATATTTTCAGAGGAACGTGGCTCATTCGCTGCCTTTTACTTGCGGCGAGCAGGAGATTCCCGTGACGCGGCAGAAATGACGCGCATGAATCACGAAGCGGACTTTGCATTCCGCCAAGCCTGGGCTCTCGCTCCAGCTTCACACGGCGTGGCTCTTCAATACACAAATTTTTTGCTGGCCGAAAACCGGATATCCGAGGCGCCGTTGGTAGCCGGGACAACCCTGGAGGTCTCTTCCGGCACTGACAGGACCTCGATGGAAGAAATGTTGCGGCAAATTTTGACACCGCAACAATTTCGAGTGTTGCTTACTTCTGAAATACGCTCACTCGCGCCGGCGGCAAATTAAGCCAAACCACGTTCGTCGCGCGCATGCGGAAACTCGACGCGCCGCGCGGCCGCAGGCGATGAATACGGTAGGTGAATTGGACCCACCTGCCGTCCGGCTCGAGTACGGCGCGGATCTTGCCGGCAAGCCGTTCGGCCTCCGCGGGAGGAAAATTGAGCAGCGGCAAGCTGGAAATCACCGCGCCAACTTTTTCGATAGGCTCGCGCCGGCGGCGCAGGAGGTCGTCGAGTTTCCAGGCGTCGCCGGTGATGATTTGCGCGCGCGGGAATTTTTCGCGGAGCACGCGCGTCATGTTGGAATTCTGTTCGATAGCCACGAGCCGTTCCTGGCGCAGACCGCGCCGCAATAACGCCTCGGTAACCACGCCCGTGCCCGGCCCCAATTCAAGCACATAGCTTTCCGGGTCCGACGGCAACCATCGCGCCATCGCTTCGGCCAGCTTTCTGGAGCTGGGCGCCACCGCGCCCATGCCCTGGGGATTGGCAAGCCATTCCTGCAGGAATAGAGATGTGTCCGTCAGGGACGTCAAAAACTTTTTAGCTAGAGTGGCCATAAAGAATTCCGTTGGGTATAAATCGCCAGCAAGCTACGCCACGGGGCTAATTCCCGCCATGAAAATTTTCATATATTTTACATTAACTTAACATTGAATAATAAAAGCCGCGTGGCCTGCCATCGCGCCACTCGACATTATTCATTCACGTATTGATGCTGTTTCAGCCAGAATAAGCAATCGTTTGCCCATGGGTGTGGGTGTGCAAACGGAGGCCTATCAGCAAGCGCCATGCCGTGGCGACCGTGTTGATAGATGTGCAGATCAAACGGCACATGATGTTTTCGCAATGCTTCGGCGAACATCAACGAATTTTCCATGGGCACGGTTTTGTCCTCATACGTGCACCAGATGAAACACGGCGGCGTGTCGTTCCTGACCTGCAGTTCGCTGGAGAGTTGGGCAATGAGGTCCGGCGACGGATTGGGCCCCAGCAAATTCGCTTTGGAACCGGCGTGCGTGTATGGCCCCATGGTAATGACTGGATAACACAAAACGCCCAGGTCTGGCCGGGAACTTTGCCGTTCCACCGGATCAGACGCGGCCGGGTTGCCGGAGTCGAAATGCGTCAGCGCCATGGACGCCAAATGGCCGCCAGCCGAAGATCCCATGATGCCGATTCGATTGGTATCAATGGCATAATCGGCGGCATGCGCGCGCACCCATCGCATGGCGCGTTCGACGTCCTGAAATTCAGCGGGGTAATGATAGCCGTGCGAGCCCAGCCGGGATTTTAATACGAAGCAGGTGAGGCCATGTTGATTGAGCCACAGGGCGTAATCTCTGCCTTCCCGCGGCTCCAGAACCTGATAGCCTCCGCCCGGGCAGATGACCATGGCCGCGCCGGTGGCGTTTGTCTGCGGTAAATAAGGCGTGATTGTGGGAATGTCGTTGCTGGAATTTCCGAGCGCGCCGGGAGCGCCATTTGGCCAAAGCGGAATCTCTTGAGCGTGCAAGAAAATGAGCGAGGACAAGAGAACCAGCGAAGCGAGAACTATTTTCATTCGGTCCATTTCAGCCTGACGGGCAATTGTAAACAAGGCTAAAGAAGTTTCAGATTCAAACTTTAAAAGTCTGCAAAAATAATGAGGCAGGCTGGAAGCCTGCCCCATTACGTTTTTAGAAGTTTTGCAGAAGCCTTGATTACGCTTTCGCGAGAGCCGCACCCGGTTTGGCCTGCAGGGCGCTTTTGGCGACCGTAACCAATTGCGAAAACCCGGCGGCGTCCTGTGCCGCGATGTCCGCCAGTATTTTTCTGTCCAGCTCGCACTTGGCGGCTTTGAGGCCCTCCATAAAGCGGCTGTAGGTCAGGCCGGCGGCGCGCACGGCGGCATTGATGCGGATTTGCCAGAGGTACCGAAATTCGCGCTTGCGGCGGCGGCGATCGCGATACGCGTATTGACGGCCGTGGTCCACGGCATCGGAGGCATAGCGATAGAGCTTGCCGCGTTTGAGGCGAAAGCCTTTGGCCGCGCGAATCATTCGCGTGCGGCGTTTGCGTGAAGCGGGAGAATTTGTGACGCGCATGGTTCTTTATGGAGTAAAATTAGTGTGAAAACGGAAGATTTTGCGTAATGCGATAAGCATCCGTGGCATGGACGGAAGCCGTTTTGCCCAGGCGGCGAAGGCGCTTGGCGTTTTTGCTCTGGGCCAGATGGCGCCGTCCGGCGCGCGGCCGCATGGCCTTGCCTGTCGCGGTGATTTTAAACCGCTTGGCGACCGATTTCTTCGTTTTGATGCCTTTGGGACGTCTCATAATTAATACAAAAGAGCGTTCATTATACGTGCCTGACGACGTCAAGCAAGGGAAAATCAAAAATAATTTGACCACAGAATGCCATAGATAACCCCAAAACCCGCATTTCAAAACAACAGCTCAAGCCAGGAGACCATCCAATCTTCTTGATTGCCCCAACCGAACTGCCGATGCTTGTCAGCCATCGGTAACGAATAAATTTATGGGTCCAAAACTTGCGAGCCGTCTTGCTTGGCGTTTTATGACTTGGGGAATCATTGTCGGAACCCTCGGTGTGCTGGGTGCCACGAAAGGCCATTTCACTATGACCATAAACGGGACCCAGGAAATCATAACGCGACAAAGCCATCCGGGAATCTATTGGGGGACAAGCCTGACCAATAGCGAAATAAAGCCGGCCCCACGCCCACGTTCCTGTCCAGCATGATCTCGCCACCATGCGTGTGGCCACTTAGCGTCAGCGGCAGGCCGTTCTCAATGGCAGCATCAAAGGCATCCGGATGATGCGCCAG
>DATJTK010000085.1:0-10051 GCA_035503455.1 Candidatus Sulfotelmatobacter sp.
GCGCATTGAACCCCTGAACCGATTGGCACACGGAGCGCGGCTGTGTGCGGGGCAAAGGGGCACCAGCCGCCGCAGCCGCGAACGTTGCGACGCGCTGCGGCTGGTCTTCGACACAGCCGCGCTCCGAAGCAGGTTCATGGGAGGGAGAATCGTTCGAACGAGAATGTCATTAGGCAAAAACCTTTGAGTACACTTTCCGAATTCCCTTGCGCCAGGTAGCCAGCGCCCCGCGAAAGGCTTCGGGCGAATCGAAGCCGCAACGCACAGACACGCGGTAGAATGCCGGCGCGTCGTCCGGAAGGAGGGCTTCGCCTTCGTCGCTCCAACGGCGCAGGATGGCTTCAACGCGGCGCAGGTGGACGTAATTTTCGATGAGCTTGCCGGCGTCGGGCAGGACATTGTTTTTGCGGGCGCGTTCGATAGCCCGGAGGGTGTTCGGTTCGTGCCAGCCATGATCCATGCAGAGGCACTGGGCGACGAATTCGCAATCCATTAAACCGCCTTTACCGGTTTTGATGGCTAAATCGTCCTTGCCTGGCGGCGTGCGCTCTTTTTCAATCCGCAGGCGCATGTGATGAATCTCGGATTTCCAATTTTTGAAACGCCGTCGTTGCCTGGGGTCTGAGAAATTCGTCAACTCCCAGGCGAGCTTTTGGAATTGTTCGCCGAGGCCTGGATCGCCGGCCACAAATCGCGCGCGCGTGAGCGTCTGAATTTCCCAGAGTTGGGCGCGCGTGCGGTAATAAGTTTCACAGGTGTCGAGCGGGGGGACGAGGAGGCCTTTTTCTCCGTCGGGGCGGAGCCGGGCGTCCGTGCGGAAGACGATTCCACGGTCCGTGCGATGCGAAAGCAAGTCCATGACTTCCGCGGCGAGCTTTTGCAGCGACGGCAAATTGTTTTCCTTTGAATCCGCGACGAAGAAAAGGTCCAGGTCGGAGCCGTAAGCGATTTCCCCGCCGCCCAGCTTGCCGAGGCCAATAATGGCGAGGGGCGGCGATTTGATTTTGTTCTTTTGCAAAACGACGTCGAGCGCGTATTGGAGGCAGGCATCGGCAAACGCAGAAAGTTCGGCGGGCGTTTGTTCAATATCCACCTGTCCGGAAATATCGCGGAGGCCCAGGCGCATGAGTTCAGTTTCGTGATAGCGGCGGAGCCAGGCAAATTGATCGGCGTCACGGAGGCCAAATCGAAGTTCCTTTAGTATTTCGGCGGCGGACTTTTTGCGTTGCAAATGGGCGCCGGCCACGAGGCCGTCAATCAGGTCCGGCGCCCGAATTGCGGCCAGGGCCAAAAATTCCGAGCGATCAAACAATAGCAACAGCAGTTCGAAATATTTGGGGTTATTGTTCCAAACATCAAAAAGCGTTGCGCGGGAACCGTACGCGCTGACAAAGGCGTCGAGGCGGGCGAGAACCCGGTCGGGGTCGGAAAGAACCCGGATTCGGTCCGCTTTTGACGATTGCGGCGGACAGAGGGCGAGGAATCTTGGGATCAACTGCCGGGCCAATTCAGTGGTGCGCGGCGAGACGTGAAGATAGCCCGGGCCTTCGGCGAATTCCTTGAACAAGTGAAACGCTTTGTCCGGTTCACGAAAGGAGCGGGCGGTGAGCAATGTTTTCCATTCGTCCTCGGCTCGTTCAAATGCCGGAATCGGAGCGGTCGCGCTTTCCTGAGAGCCGGCTTGAAACAGCCCGTCATAAATGCGGCGAACGTTGCCTGTGTGCGAGCGGAGCGCCGCCTGAAATTTCGGCAGGTATTTGAAATTCATCAGGCGCGCGAGGCGCTGTTGAAATGCGATGTTGTCCGGAATTGTGTGTGTTTGCAGGTTGTTTTCCATCTGCAGGCGATGCTCCACGTCGCGCAAAAAACGGTACGCGGCGTCGAGTTGGCTGGTTTCGCCCGGCGAGAGCAATCCGTATTGGGCGAGCTTTTCGAGGCACGGCAACGTTTGCGAATTTTGCAGGAATGGCGAGCGGCCCGCGTGGAGGACCTGCAGAGATTGGACGATGAATTCAATTTCGCGAATGCCGCCGCGCCCGAGCTTGACATTGCGCTCCAGTTCGCCGGCCCGCACGACCTCGCGCTCGATCCGGTCTTTTGTGGCGGCTATTTCCCGGAAAATTTCCGCGCTGATGGAACGCGGAAAACGAAATGGCTGGATCATTTCGAGAAACTCCGAGCCCAGGCCTTCGTCACCAGCGACGACCCGCGCCTTGATCAACATCATGCGTTCCCACGTCTGGCCCCATTGGGCGTAGTAATTTTCACAGCTTTCGAGGGAACGCGTGATGGGACCTGCGTCGCCTTCCGGACGCAGGCGGGCGTCAACGCGATATAAAAAACCATCTGCCGAAGCGCGGGCGACCTCCGAGCTAACGGCTTCGGCCAGTTTGCAAAAGTATTGGTGGTTCGACAGCACAGGCCGTTGCGGTTTGCCGTTCCGGGGCGGTTCCTTGAATACTTCGCCCTCTTCGCCGTAGAGATAGAGAACGTCGACGTCCGAGCTGTAGTTGAGTTCATGCCCGCCGAGTTTGCCCAGCCCAAAGATGCAAAATGCTGTGGGCTGCCAGCGGCCCTGAACATCCTGATGAAATGGATGGCCGAATTTTTCTGATAATTGTTTTGAGACGATTTGCAATACAGCATCGAGACAGGCGTCAGCGACGCCGGAAAGCTCCCGGGTAATTTCGACGACATTGCTCAATCGGCCCAGGTCCCGGGCGGCGATACGCAGGGTTTCACGCTGCTTGAACCGGCGCAGTTCCGTGAGAGCGCCGGCATAGTCGCGGGTATCCAACCGGGATGCGACCGCATTTTGGACGTCGCGGCGGAAGCCGTCAGAACGGCGGGGGAAGCGGAGTTGCTCGAAATCCAGTACGGAGAGCAAATGTGGATTGGACTGAATAAATTCGGCCAGGAATTGCGAACCGCTCACCAGCGCCGCCAGAACCCGGGCTGAATCCATTGAATAATCCGCGAGTTGTGACCGTTCCCCCGGCGCCGGAAGGGACTTGAGAAAGTCTTGGACGCGGACGGGATCCGCGGAAGCTTTAATGACTTTTTCCCAGGCCGTTTTTTGCATTGGAGGTGCGAGCGTAAATCTCTTCGATAAAATTAACGGCTTTGCGGCACAGCGGCTGCCAGTCCAATTCGGCCTGGACACGGGCGGCGGACCGGCAGGCGTCAATCTGCCAGTCGAGCGGCGATTCATCCAGCCAACTGAGAATCTTGCGGCCAAAATCCTCGCCATCAAATTCGGAAAAGCGAATCATCGGCTCGTTTTGGAAATAACGCTGGATGCTTTTGAGGGGCGTGCAGACTGCGGGCAGACCGCTCGCGACGTATTCGACGACCTTCGCCACAAATGCGCAATGGGTTCCGGCGGATTCCTCGTACGGTACGATGCCCACATGCGCGTCAGCCAGGCGTTTTGCCACGTCATCATAAGGGACGAACCCGGTGGTCTCAAATTTGAGGCCTGGAATTTCCTTTCGAGCGCGGCGCAAAAATGCCTGAAGCGATACAGTTTCGCGGCCTACGAAGCGAAAAATGGCGTCCGGTTTTTGTTTTGCGACCACGCCAACGGCGCCCAGCGCAATGTCGCCCAGGTGATGCGCGTCAAAGGAACCGTGCATGACGATGACCGGGGGGCGGGTTTTGTCCAGCGTCCGGGCGACGAACGAAAACCGGTCGGAATCGTAGCCGTAATAGATGGGCAAAATTTTGTCCTTCGGAAAACCGCGTTCGATAAAATAATCGGCGAGGGTGTCGGAAACGGTGAGCACTCCGTCCACGCGGGACTTCACGGGCATGGAAATTTCGTAACGTTCGAGCGCGTGAATCAGTGGACGCGGCGCAATCCAGGCCGGCCAGGTCTCCATGAACCCGGTCAGCAGGTCGGGAAAATTCATGACGACCGGCACGTTTAATTTAGACTTGAGCTTGCCGGCGGCCACGGCGGAAATAGCGTGTTGGGACAGGAGAAGGTCAAATTTTGATTCACGGGCGGCGTCGGCGACCATGCGTTCCAATTGAAAAGGGTACGCCAGGTATTTCAGATTTCGCAGGCGCGCGTAACGTCCCATTTTCCATTTGCTGAATTGGTGCAGGCGGACGCGGAAACGTTTTTCGACATTTTCGGGTTCGGCAATTTGCGGGCAAAAGATATGGACTTCGTGGCCGCGCCGGGCGAGTTCCTCGACCAAATAAACGGCTTCGGCCGAGCCGCCGCCGGACGGCGGAAAGAACGGCTCGTGCGTCAAAAACGCGATGCGCAACCTGGAACCTGGTTTTTGCACGTGGAAAAATATTCGCTCCGGGGATAGGCGTCCACTTGGAATTTCAATTCAATGAGGAAAGCAGGAAGGCAGGAATCTGGTTTTTAATAATGGCCAAAAGCTTTGACAAACGGGGCGTGGCCGTTAAACTGTCAAAACCGGTTGGGGTCGTAGCTCAGTTGGTAGAGCACCACAATGGCATTGTGGGGGTCAGGGGTTCGAATCCCCTCGGCTCCACCATCCGGTTTTCCCTTCAAAACATTCCTGCCTTCCTGCGTTCCTTATCAAATCAAAAGCAATTTGAAAACCCGTTGGCTTGATTCATCGTTTCACGAGCATAAAAAACCCGAAGAAGCCGGCTAAATAGCTGGCAGCCAACGCAAGGCCCCAGCCGCCGGGCGACAGGCCGCGAGTGTATCCGCCGTTGGTTGGCCTGGACGAGCGGGCGAATGCCACGCCAAAGGCGACGAATGGAACGTGAATGGTGCCCAGAAACAGCCACTCCGGGAAGCCGAACTTCACTGAAGGCGTATCTTTAATGATGACGCCCATGCAGATTCCCAGCAGCAGGTAGATGAGCGGGATGAACCTCATGACACAACACCCAAACCTGCGCCACGAGGACTGAAAGTCAAGTCCCGCGGCGGCTCGAAATCTACCTGCCGGAATGCGCACACATTTTTTGTGTATAGGCCGGGAAACCGTATCGGAAACGAGCGAGAATTGGATGATTGCCATTCAAAACGTGGCCCTGCAAATGGCCCATGTCAATTGGATTTGTTTTGCCCAGCCTGCCGCTGGCGCATCTTGACACTGTTCTTGGTAGGGACGCTGCGCTGCGGCGTCCAGCGCCGCGTGCAGCGGCGCAACAAGCGGAATCGGACATCATTCCATGCATGTTCCGCCCGCTCTGCGCGGGCGGGGACATCGCAGCGCGATGTCCCTGCCAAGAACAGTGTTGCGCCCCTGCCGCTGACGTTTAAGGTGGCGCGCGTTTTTCATCTAACGATCGAAGACATCTTCGAGTCAAACGGTGAGTAATTAATTGACCGTCAGAGCACGTATTTATGATTCGCCGCGATTTTCTTCTGCGTCAAATCGAACAGTTTGTCGAGGTCCTGATGCGTATGTCGGGGCTGACGAAAGCAGGAAAATGGGAGGAGGCTTCGGCTGAGGCCGATTCGCAATTGAAGGCCCTGGCGGGCGCGGACGTCACGGAATTGCTGCGGATGTCCGATACGGAGTTGCTCGCGCGCGTGGTTGAAGGTGGCACGAGCTTTGGCATCCAGGACAAAATCTTCATGGTAGCCAGATTATTTAAGGAGAACGGCGACATTCTCCGGGCACAGACTCGACTCGAAGAAAGCCACGCTTGCTATTTAAAAGGATTGCATCTGCTGCTCGACGCTATTGCCAATGAACCGGATGCGCCACGCGCCGATTATGTGCCAACGGTCGAAGCGTTTCTCATAGGTCTGCAAGACTCGAGTTTGAATCTTGAAACGAACGCGATGTTGATGCGCCATTACGAACAAATTTGCGAATATGCGAAAGCTGAGGACGCTTTGTTCAATATATTGGATGCCGGGCCGGACAACGTCGAGCTTCTGGACTTCGGAATCGGGTTCTACGAGCGGCTGCTCAGGCTGGAGAATGAAACGTTGGAATTGGGAAATTTACCTCGCGCTGAGGTGAAGGCGAGTTTGGCGGAATTGAATCAGCGGAAAAGCGCCCTAACCAGGCTTTAATCAATTGGTCATGCCCCTCGGCATTAGCCAGTATTACGGGAATTCGGCGACATGTCCAAATTCCAACTGGCTCAGTTTCCCAAGGATCCGGTCGAATTGCGGCACGAGAAAAGTGTAGCTGGTTGGCTCCTTGCCAAAAAGGCCGTAATGACCATTGGCGGCTCCGTGTATAATCTTGATGTCGCGAGGCAATTCATGCTGCAACGATTGAACCAGGAGCTTGCGAGCCTCGGGCGCCGGCGCTGTGGGCACTCCGAATACGGCAATGACGAGAGCGCCCACTATATGGTGAATCGTTGCCCCATATACATTTGCAAGGTCCGTTACCTGCGCTGTTCGTTTTGAGACCTCACCCGGGCTTTCTCCGCGAATAAATATTATGATGAATTCGATGGGACCATGGTGGTATTGCGCTGATTCAGGGCCGCCGTGAAGGAGTTTCTCGACCTGCTCAGCGTTAGCGAACTTTTCGAGAGTTCGCTTGGCTTTTCGCTTTTCGATGAACTTCCGAATCATGGGGTGTGTCTCTCGAACTATTTCCCGGCTCCTAATGTTTTATCCAGCCAAACTTTCTTCCGGGAAAGCTGCGGCAAGATTTCGTCGACCAGCGGCGTAATGATTTTCTGGATTCGCGGCTCGTCGCGTTTCTGCAAGCGGCGATAGCTAAGAAAAACCACTCCAAGCGCATGGCCTGCCAGCTCTGTCAGAATACTACGCAGCACTCTTTGTTTACTGAACCCGTGTGACTTCACCAAAAACGAGCCCTCGGGCGGGAAGAAATTTGCAATAACCGTTGGGTTCTCCCCGTATGAAGAACATAGCCTGACCGTTTTAATTCCTGCCGTCCACTCCTGGGGCAACGCGGAAAAAATGACGGGAATATCCGCCTTGCAGATTGCGTGAGGTGGATAAACCGTAACTTTGTCTTCGATGACTTTCATTGCGTTCGCCGTTTCTCAACTGTGGTCGAACCCGAAACACTTTGTCCACGAAAATTTGCCGTGCCGTTTCTGGACCGGGAATCCCGTGAACCAGCGATATAGTGTGAAAATGGTTTACATCGTTTACATGGTTGCAAATCAATGACTTAAGTGTTTACAAATCGTTTACAAATCATTTACAAATCGCGTCAAATGGTTTACACGCGCTTCCCGGGTCTGAACCGTAGCGCAGACTTCCAAGTCTGCTGTGTCGCGGGCTTCCAAACCTGCTGATCGTTCGTGGTCGCACGACTGCCGATTTGGATACCACGGGGCGGCGTTCCGCGAGCTTACGATCGTCCGCGTTTGGACGGCCAGCCGATTTGGAAATCGGCGATACGGCAGGTTTGGAAACCTGCGCTACGGTTCATGGAATGAGAGCTTTCTTATGCCGACATCATCTTCTGGTAACGGTCCGAAACATAATCCCAATTGATCACGTTGAAAAACGCGGCGATGTACTCGGGACGCCGGTTCCGATATTTCAGATAATAAGAATGTTCCCAGACATCAATTCCCAGCAATGGTTGCTTCCCGTCACTGATTGTGGCGTCCTGGTTATGCGTCGGCTCTATCGCCAATTGCTTGTTCGCATCCAGCGTTAACCATGCCCATCCGCTGCCGAACACGCTGGCGGCGGTTTTTGCCCATTCTTCCTTGAACTGATCATAGCTGCCAAAGGACTGGTTGATGGCCGAGGCCAGTTGTCCCTGTGGTTCGCCGCTGTCTTTTTTGAGCATCAGCCAAAACAGCGAGTGATTATAATGCCCGCCGCCCTGGTTGCGCACGGCGGTGCGGATTTTTTCTGACATCGGGGATTGAATCAGTATTTGCGCGTGCTGACAAGCGGAGTTGGGCCTGGTTTCGTTTTGGTGTCCATCCTTTAGGGTGTTCGGCGTTCGCCGTCCAGCCTACAAGCTGCTCGGAAGCACGCTAAAGCGTGTACACCAAACCTAAATTACACCCAGCCATAAATGGCCGGGCTATTTTCAGGGAAATGTGGGACTCTGACTTAGAGCTTGATGCTTTTTCCTGTCCGTGCGGATTTGTGGGCGGCGTCGAGGATTTCCACGACGGTCATATTGACGGCCAGGGATGATAAGCCGGAGGGTTTGATTTCGCCGCGTACCACGGCGGCGAGATAGGATAATGGGTCGGCGTTAGGGCCGGTGAGGGGTGGGGGAGTGATTTCGGTTTCTTCGCTCTTCTTGCCGCCTTCGCGGACGAGCAGTTCATCCGGTTGCGGGACCTTCACATAGCCAGTTTGGCCGTATATCTCGAGGTCTTTCACATTGAAGGGCCAGTTCCAGGAGGGTTCAAGAATCACTGTCGCCTTGGGATAGGTCAGCACGACGGTCGCGTCATCCTCTACCTTTGGATAAATGTTCGGTTTGATTTGGCGGGTGACGGCAAAGACGGAAATGGGCTTTTGGCCGTCCATAAGCCATGTGGCTAAATCAGCGCCGTAACAGCCGAAGTCATTCAATGCGCCGCCGCCGTTCAGAACGGGGTCGGTGAGCCATGCAAGGAAATTCGTGGAACAGCCAATTTCTTTCGGTCCCTGATGCCCATCGTGGGCCACGATGCGGCGGATGTCGCCGATCTGATGTTCATCGTGTACGATCGTGTACGCCTCCTGGTTGCCCGGGTACCAGGTAGTCTCAAGATTCACGATGACCTGGATGTGTCCTTTTTCAGCCGCAGCTTCGATGGCGCGCGCGGCTTTCATATTCACGGCAAGCGGCTTTTCCATCATGACGTCCACGCCGTGTGCAGCACAGGTTTCGACAACGCGCTGGTGATCAAAGATGTCAGTAAACGTCGCCACGGCCTGAACGTTGGTTTTGGCGAACAGAGAGAGCATCAAGGCTCGGATAGAATAGGTCCGGGCTAAAATGCAACCGGCGGGAATAGCGGTCGATGAGCACCTGATTTGTCTCGACGATTCCAACCAGTTGAACGTCGTCGCGGCCTTTGAAGCGCGGAAAAAATCCCCAGGCATGGTCATGGACGAGGCCGACGACGGCGATGCGGACGGGAGCGGTGGGTTGGGCCGAAAGGCGGGGAGCAAAGCAGGCGAGGAATAGGAGGGCTATGGCGAGGCTTTTCATGCAGCGTTATTCGATAAATCGATTATTGAATTGTTGGATGATGGTACGGTGTTCGATGGGCCAGGAAAAGCCTCGAAATGGAAGAGCGCCGGCCACCGTCCATGAACCGTCCAGAACCGAGAAGATTCGTGAGAACTCGCTTGCCGTCGTGGAGTGCGGTGGCAAGTCTGCGCGACACCGCTTTCGGACGTCGCTGGACTTTCAAATCGTGATTGGCGCTTCGAAGTGGTACGACTCCCGAAAGCTGTGCACCCGACGCCTCCATTTATTTGCGATGCCGTTTTGGAGGGCGCGGAGACCAGCCGCAGCGGGTTTCAACGGTCGTGGCTGCTGCGGCTGGTGCCCCCTTGCCCCGCACACAGCCGCGCTCCGTGCGCCAATCGATTCATGGTCCCAATTCATTCTTGAAAAGAAGGGGGTCTCCCATGAGCCGTCCCGGTCTGTACTCCGTGCAACGAGGTCGTATCGCCTCCGATGCGTCAATGATCGTTTGAGAGTCCGGCGACGTCCGAAAGCGGTGTCGCGCGGACTTGCCACCGCACTCCAAGACGGCAAGCGCGGGCGGACGGTTCATGGTTCCAACGCATCCAAATACATTCGAAAGAGGTTTTCCAGGAACCGAGCCGACAGTCGAAGCCTGCATTATTTGCGATGACGTTTTGGAGGGCGCGGAACAAAATTTGCCCGCCAGCCGTAGCTCAGCGTCAACTCGTTGTAAATATCGCCGTAGGTGCCTGGATGTTGGATTTTGGAGCTTTTGAAAGCGCTTCAACGATTCAACCTTTCAACGCTTGAACCTCAAAAATGCGTCTTGCGCTCAAATTTTGGAGCCGATTGCCAGTAAAATCGTGGTGTTTTGCGACATTTGCTTCGGTGTCAATAAGTTCACATTTAGTGAGGTTATTGACACCAAGCCAAAAACGGCTTTTCGGTCG
>DATJTK010000086.1:0-32301 GCA_035503455.1 Candidatus Sulfotelmatobacter sp.
GCGCCCAAGCCAGATTTCCATCCCCGAACGCACGGGGACCTCGGTTAGGCAACCCAATCGATCGAAAAATCGCCCTCGTCGCCCGCCTCCGCACCATTCTTGTCAAAATCAAATCTAACTATGAAATATCCGGGCTAGAACCGGGAAGATTCGTGAGAACTCGCTTGCCGTCCTGGAGTGCGGTGGCAAGTCCGCGCGACACCGCTTTCGCCCGTCGTTGGACGTTAAATAGGGACTGACACTTGGAAGGCGTCATCTCAACAATCCGCGTATCCAATTATCCATCAACTTGCCGCGCCGTCTTGTCGCGCCATAGCTTTAGCGACGGCGGAAGCCCTTGCGGAGGCGTGTCCACAAATCCAAGGTCTGATCGTTTCACATTTTCTATGTATAGGAGACGAAACGTGGAAACGGGCGGGATTTTGGACGCAAAACTGCGTTTTCATTGGGAAATTCGCGAGTATGGCTTGCGTAAAAGGAAACGGCATGTGTCGCGCGAAATCGCAAGCGGCGCTGCCACCGCCGTGTAGCGCCGCGTGCAGCGGCGCAACAAATGGTCCCCACAATCATGAACCGTCTAGAACCGAAAAGATTCGTGCGAACTCGCTTGCCGTCTTGGAGTGCGGTGGCAAGTCTGCGCGACACCGCTTTCGCCCGTCGTTGGACGTTAAATAGGGACTGACGCCTGAAAGGTGTGATCCCGCCGCTCGCGTTACATATCACGGCGCTCCCTGCCGGTGTCGCCGAAACCGCCGCCAAGGCAAAACTACAAACTGAAAGCCCTGAACACGGTTTTCAATTTGCGGCTGTGCCGAAAGATCTCAGGGCAGCCATTATTCCGTCAATTCTGTTCATTCTGTCAAAAAACTGCAGATTCGTTAATGATGGAAAGTTTGGGCGGCGCGGGAGCGCCGCCCTGCCTGTTGCGCCAGATGTGCGACATTCAATTAAATTGATCAAGCAAGCCGCCACGCCATGCCCCCCATCCAGGATCTCCTAAATCGAATCCTTTGGGATAAGGATTTTGCCCGCGGCAAATTCGAGTTGGGATATTACGATCGGGTCGAACGGCGCGTCATCACGGTTCCCTTTCAATCAGTCGAATTCCCGGCGGAAAATCCCGGAATGTTTACGTTGGTGGATGAGGAAGGAACATTTCACCAAATTCCATTTCACCGCGTTCGTGAGGTGTGGAAGGACGGCCAGCGCATCTGGAAGCGGAATTAAAAAGGAAAAAGAAAATGGATTTGTGAGATGACGACTACAATCCCGACGGGATTGTAATTTCTCCTAAAATAAGTGATATTCCCGAAATGAGCAGGCAACAATTAGTAAAATCCAGGCGCGAACAGATTTTGGGCATTGCCCAAAAGCACGGCGCGGTTTCGGTAAAGCTTTTCGGTTCGACCGCTCGCGGCGACGCGGTGGAATCGAGCGATGTGGATTTTGTTGTCGGAACTGGAGCCGGGCCGTACTCTTTTGGATTTAGGCGGCTTGCAATCCGACCTGGAGAAATTATTGGGCTGCGCGGTGGACGTTGTGACGGCGAAAGGTTTACGCGAGCGTATCCGGGCGACGGAACGGCATCTTTTTTCCCGCCTCTTTGGCCAAAAGTTTCCTCATAGTCTTTATTCATCTGGTCCAATCGCTTCTTTTGTTCGGAGGTTAATCTTACGATTCCCAGGAAGCGCATTCCCGATTCCGTTATTCGTTTTAGGCACAACATGATGGACACCGACTATCCGCCGACTTTTCAAAGTCTAACATTTGAGGCGGTGTGTTGACTTCTGAAATGGGATGAGGCCAGCCATTTTTGGTGTCAGCATTACCAAATGCGGGATCACTTTCTTCAGGCAAGGCCAAAGAAGCGTCGTCTATCGGTTCATCCAGGACAAAGCGGCTCGAAATGTTTATTGCCATTTCTTCAAACAAACAGGGAACCCGCTGCATACCCAGCCGTCTCCCCGGCAATTGAAGAAATCATTGAAGGTTTTGAACGAATTGCCGCGTCCATTAAAAGTCATTTACCTGACGCGTATTGGTTTCATTGAAACACCGCCCGATAAAAGCGGCTTTCGTTCGTGGCGCTGGCATCGGTAAAGCTGAAGATTCCATTCGTAGGCGTGTTGGTGATTACTGTCGTCCAATTGCTCAATGCAAGGTTGGTGCTAATTTGAATGGCATAGTCAATGCCCGGCGTACCAGTGAGTTGTAGCGGGAATTGCGTTCCGGCAAGGTTGCTGGCCGTCAATGTTGGCGCGGTGGTGCTGGCGGGAATGAATGTGCCATAAATCAGGCCGCTGGCCAGCCCTTCGATACTGCCATCGGCGCCCACAATCAGGCTGCCAAATATCGTTCCGACTGCAAATTTGCTTCCATCAAACACAAGACCACTAAATAACGGAGTATTCGTTCCTTGTGCCTGGAAAGGTGTAAATACAGGGCCGATGGCGCTGCCTGACCGATTGTAGAACTGGAAAGAAGAGTTTCTATCCGTGTTCGTGGAATATGTGTTATTGCCCCAAGTAAGCAGGTAGTTCGCTCCGTCAAAGGCTAGAGCGGTGATGGTGGACTGGTTTGTGTTCAGCAACACTTCGCTTCCGGGAAATGTTCCTGATTGCGAAACCAGCCGGCCATAAATATTCCAAACCGGCCCGCCACCGGAGGTCCGGTTCGTATCAATGTTCATGACCACAAAAAAGTTTGTCCCATCAAAGGCAGCCGACGGCGGATCATAATCCAGCGATGAAATTTGGCTGATCTGGAAGGGAGATGACACCGAACCATTTCTGGAGACAAACGTGCCATAAGCGTTCCATCCTCCTGAAACACTGTTCGTTTCCTGCCAGGCGAAAAGATAATTCGTTGCGCCAAATACCAACCCGGCATGAGAGTTGGACTCCGGACCAGCCAATGTGCTGCCAATCAAAAATGGCGAGCCTGATAAAGCTCCCGCGGGCGTCACCAATTGTCCATAAAAAGCGCCAATACCCGGATCAATGCTGCCCTCATCCTCCCAAACAATGAGATAATTTGTACCGTCAAAAGCAAGAGTGGTTTCCGCTGAACCATCAGATGCAGGCAAATTAAAGACGGAGCCAACGGCTGTTCCACTGGCCGAAATCAACTGCGCTTGAACGTATTCATCACCAGCCCAGAATGCCAGATAGTTGGTCTTTCCGAAGGCAACGAGCGGCGAACCTTCACTGCTGCCGAGATTAACCGGTGATTCAACCAGCGCGCCGTTGGATGACAGCAACTGTACGAATGGAACGGTTTGGTTCTGGGCTATGCCCACAAGATAATTGCTGCCGCTGGAGGCGATGTTGCCAGCCATCTCAACAAAATTTGCATTGGTGGCGATTGGGAAAATGGTCGTGGCCTTGGTCTGAAAAACGCCAAAAAGAATGGCCGGCAAGAGGAACAGACACCGTAATTGAGCCTTCATGGAAAAATTAAGTTTTAAAATATCACAGTTGGATGATTGCCTATCTTCAGCGCAGCTTATCATAAACCACAATCAATTAAAATGCAACTGTGCCCTCAGTTTTACAGGATTATGGCCTGGAGCGGCGGCAAATTCGCCGACCCAACCAACCGCGAACCTCTTCCGATGTCTGGTTCTGAAGAAGAATTTCATCATCATTCCGGCAGGTGAATCCAACGCTCGACGTCACAAATTTGCAATATTGTTCATAATACTTTTGCCGCCATTTAGGCTTGCTCAAAAGCTAACATTGAAGGAATGGCATTGGCCCCTGAATTGGGACGAGACCAGCCATTTGTAGTGTGAGCATCATCAAATGCGGGATTACTTTCTTCGGGCAGGGACAAGGAAGCATCGTCTATCGGTTCATCCAAGATCAAGCGATTCAAAATTTCAGTCGCCATTTCTGTGAACAGGCACGGAAATAACAGAAGCGGGAAGGCCGTGTTCCACGCCGTTTCCGCCGCGACATTCGCCGCTGCACAGAGTTGCCTTTTAACATGGGGAAGCGCCGTTTGCTTTAAGGCGGCTTGGAGTAGCTTCTGTTTTAGCGCATGCAATCGTGTTGGAGCGGGCCTTTGACCGGCAGAGCATTGGTCGCTGAGGCGCTGCCAGGAGAGCAAGTTTCATTTACAAACGGGGACGTAATTTTGTCCGGCACATTGGTGCTGCCTCCCATCAAGGTCCGCATCCCGCAGTGGTGCTTGTTACAGGATCGGGGACGAGTGTTCGCAGTGAGCTTGACTGCGCACAAAGCCGGCAGACAGGATGCATACCCTTGCGGTCATTTTTGAGCCGCAAGCCGGTTTAATTTTGCCTCCAGTTCATTCAGCCGCGCAGACAAAAAATCGTTTTGTTGCTTCAAACCGGCGATTTCCGATTCCTTCTCATTTAACTTCTGGTTCAGTCCCTGGATGGCCGCGAGAGCGATGCCGCCTTCGTCCACCACGGAAATGTGTTTGTCATCCTGGCCGTTCAGGCCGAATGCGGCGTGAAAGTCCTGTGCCATGGGGCCAACGTGCTCTACCCCTCGATCGGTTTTGTAATTCCATTCGGTGACCGGGAGAGCAGCGACTTTCGCCAGGACCTGTTGCGGATTGACCGGGGCGAAATCTTCCTTGGCATTCCGATCGGAACTGGATTGCACGGTGCCTGAAGGCGTATAGACGTTTCCAACTAAATAGGTGGCCGTTTGGCTGGAGCCGATACGAATGATGTTATCGTCTGCCGGCTCGCCTTCGCTGCCGATGTCAATGTTGCCATTGCCATCGATATTGACCCCGGCGTAGTAGCCCACGGCGATGTTGTTGGAACCGCTATCGCTGTACGCAAGCGCCAAAAAGCCGAGAGCCGTATTTTCGGAGCCGTTCTCGTTGGAATAAAGCGCGGAAAAACCGCTGGCGGTGTTTTGGCTACCGCTCGTGTTGCCGATGAGCGCCTGGCCACCGTTGGCGGTATTCTGGGAGCCGTTCACGTTCGAGAGAAGTGCGTCGATGCCGTTGGCAGTGTTGTCACTACCATTTATGTTGGAGTAAAGCGCCTGATAACCGTTGGCGGTATTTCCAGAACCGTTCGTGTTGGAGTAAAGCGCCTGACAACCGTTGGCAGTGTTGTCACTACCATTTATGTTGGAGAAAAGCGCATAGTCGCCGTTGGCGGTGTTTTGAGAGCCGGTCGTATTGGCGAAAAGCGACCCGTAGCCGTCCGCGGTGTTCCCGCTGGCGGTTGTATTTAGATCGAGCGCATAGGTGCCGTTAGCCGTGTTAAAGGAGCCACTCGTGTTGGCGCTGAGCGCAACGACGCCGTTGGCGGTATTTCCAGAACCGTTCGTGTTGGAACAAAGCGCCTGATAACCGTTGGCAGTGTTGTCACTACCATTTATGTTGGAGTAAAGCGCATAGTCGCCGTTGGCGGTGTTTTGAGAGCCGGTCGTATTGGCATAAAGCGACCCGTAGCCGTCCGCGGTATTTTCGAATCCGGACGAATTCTGGTAAAGGGCGCCGTTGCCGACCCCAGTGTTGTAATCGCCGCTCGTATTGGCATAAAGCGCGCCGTCGCCGACCGCGGTATTTTCGAATCCCGACGAATTCTGGTAAAGGGCGCCGTTGCCGACCGCAGTGTTGTTATCGCCGCTCGTATTTGCGTAAAGTGCCTGATATCCGACGGCTGTGTTATCGTTGTTTGTGTTGGCGTAAAGCGCGTCGTAGCCGACGGCCGTGTTGTCGGACCCGATCGCGTTTCTGTCGAGCGCCAGCGGGCCGACGGCGGTGTTGTAGGATCCCCTCGTATTTTCGTAAAGCGAAGAAAGGCCGATAGCGGTGTTGTAGGCGCCGTTCGTGTTGGCGTAAAGCGCGCTATTGCCGATGGCGGTGTTGTAGTAGCCGCCGATGTTGGAGAAAAGCGCATCGGGGCCGAAGGCCGTGTTGTAGGAGCCAAAGCTGTTAGCCGGATTACCCGCGCTCAGGCCGACGAAGAAATTTCCATTTCCGGAGTTGAAATACAGGAAGTCGTTCCCATTGTCATTGATTAGGGGCGTGGTTGACGACAAATTCAGCGTGCCGCTGAGCGTGATGTTGGAAAAAGTCACGCTGGAGTCGTTGGTGGTAATGACCGCCGGGTTTTCGGCAGCCAGCGGAATGGTGCCGATCAGTTGGCCGGCGTTTGCGCCCTCGGCAAAGACAGCATACGGGGTCGGCGTGACCCGCTGTCGAGGGGACAAGGGAGTGAAGGACTCGATATTATTGGATTCCACGGCGATTTGCAGCCAGTTTGTCTGGCCAGCCCATACGCTGGACCCGAAATCAATTGTAACCGTAAACAGGCCGTTGGTGATGACGATGCCATTGGTCGTGACCGGCCCAGCCACGGCAGTGCCACCGGCACTGTTGGTGTAGAGCGTGAACTGCAGATTATAGGTCCCGCTGGCAAGCCCGCCGTTGTTTTGGAGTTGGCCCTGATAGGTAAAGGCCGTGCCCTGGGCATGGGCGGTTGAGGGTTGAAGGTTGAGGGTGAAGAGCGCCAGCAAAGCCAGCGCAATGGACAGATTGCGGTTGCGGTTTTTCATAATCTTCTCCTGATGGGATTTCTAATTAGAACGTTGACGCCTCCGCCAGAAACATTTGCTTCCGGGAAAAAGCGTAAGCCCTTTCTTAAGGACTTTCTTCTTATATATCAAATGCTTTGTCAAGCCCCAAATGGCCACCGGTAAAAGGGCCAAAGCACTCAGTGACCGAATTGAACAATTCCTTGGGCTGGAATACGAACTACATCTTCGCCTGTGGAATATGGTTGCCCTGCAAAACCCGTCGTTGGCGCAGGCGGCCTCTGGTTGAGGCATTGGACGTAAACCATGACTGGATAATTGATTCCAACGAAATCGCCAAATTATTGACGCTGGATAAAAATGGCGATGGCGTTCTGACAACGAACGAATATCTGCCGACACCCCCCCAACAACGGTGGTTTTCACAGCAGGCATTTTAATCCTGCGGACATGAGTCCGCGACACGTGACATAAATCTCGATTTGAAAATGGAGAGAAACACCACGCGCCCGTTTCGGATTCTTTGTGTGGACGATAATGTCACCATCTGCCGTTTGGTTGCGCTTGCGCTGACCTATGCCGGTTACAATGTTGTAATCGCCAACGACGGCCTACCCGGCGTGTTGGTGGCGAGCCAGCCTGAAATTTAATTACCCCCTAAATTTCGGCTTAATCAAATTGAGCTTTTTTCCGGAAAAAGCGCTCCACGCTCGTTTAGCCGAATCTGCGAATTTCCCAATAAAACCGTGCCATTTTACCCCCTAAACATCCAAATTTAGCGTTTCGTTTAGCGAAATTTAGCCCGCAAAACCATAGCATACCCATTTTGACTAAACTTGGGCCGATTTGAAGACAGGATGAACAGGATTTACAGGATAACACGGCGACCCCTCCCCGGCCACGTGCGCAGCACGTGCAGTCGGCAACATCCTGTAAATCCTGTTCATCCTGTCTTAAACTTAGTTTGGGGCTCCGTTTCGCGTCTAAAGAGACCATCTCTGAAATTTGCCAATAAAAACGCACTTTTTTGTCGAATTCCCGTTCGTTTCCTTTCTGCATTCCCTATGGCCAAAAAATGTGTGCGCTGCTATTAAAGACATGGATGGCGTCGAAAAGGGCATGCCGCAGTCCAGATCCGCGCTCTCACACTCTCACGCTCTCCTGCCCCATCAGCTCCTGACACTCATGGCCGCAGATCACATTCGCGCTATCGCGCGGTTTCGCAGTTAGCGGCTTATGTTTTGGGGGGTGTATCCCGGGGCGGCGCTCGGGGACTCGCTTGCCCGGGCTACAAATATTGCCACCCCTACGGGGTTTTGAGTTAGCGGCTGCGCCGAAAGCAGCGAAGAGGCATCATTCCGTTAATTTTGTTCATTCTGTCCAAAAGCTGAAGACTTCTGAATTTACACTTTACCATGGAAATTCTGTCAAATTTGCCAATAAAAACGCACTTTCCAGTCTCTTTTGACCCACGAATTTACAGTTTACACACCTATACACGCAATTTTGTAAACTCACTCCTGGGAGCATCCAAACTCCGCTGTCCCTTCAGGACAGGATGGGATGTTGGGTGGCGTTCCAGACACTATCGTGTCTGGCTAATTTCCGGTTGTGCTTCCAGCACGAAGCAAATTCCTCAATTTCATCCTTTCCTCATTTAAAAAATCCGGATTGCCATCTCCTATCTTCCATCTTCCATCTTCGTCCCGTCCGGATCCCGACACGCCGGGCAATGACTGGGACCAGGCGGGCAATCCGCGTATCGAGTCACTGGGCACGGTTTCGCTGGAGCCGGGGGATTTTGAGATCAGCGTTTCGCCGGCGCGAATTGCCGGGGACGAATTGTTTCGGTTGAGGAGTCTGGAACTGAGGACTCAGCAAAATTAAAAGGGAAAAAGAAAAAAGAAAAAAGGGAGTGCGCAGACGGATTAATGGATTAATGGATTTTTGGATTGGTGGAAGTAGGAGGCTTAGCGCCGTCGCACCGTAGCGGCGCTTTGGCGCGCCGCGAACTCGCCTATGGCCGCAAATTTAACAATCGGACCAACGCTTCTTTGACTTTTGCAAATTCTTCTGGCGTAAGGACCCCGAGCCGCAAATCAAATCGCGCCAGCGAAATTGGCTGGATTTGCTGCAGGTGAAAGACGCCGGGCTTCAAAAACGGTTTGACAATGGCCAGTTCCCAACGATTGCCGCGAACGGCAGTTGTGTGCGGAATGACGATGAGCAACGCCAGTTCATCATCTTCGGGAAAATCGTTCAAAACAAGCGCGGGCCGGACTTTGGCAGCCAGACCGAAATCGACACGCCAGATTTCACCGGGGAGCGTTCTTTTCATCCTCGGCTTCCATGGCATCCAGCGTTTGGAACCGCTCCAGTGCGCGTTGGTCGCAATCAGCTAGCGTCTGGGAGTCTTCTTCAGCTTCGATGATGCGGCGCATGATTTCCCGGCGGTCGGCATGCGACAGCCTCGGAATTTCAGACATGATTTCTGACCGGCTCATCTTCAAAGTCTAGTTTTTCTGCGACGTTTTTGCAAGCCGGGTTTGCTCGCCCCAGTTCCTTGCTTCTGGTTCATGGATTAATGGATTTTTGGATTGGCGGGGTTTCAAAAGTTTGGGCGGCGCGGCAGCGCCGCCCTACCGTATTTGGTTCGATCGGCACTACGAATCAATTTTGTGTTTCAGCAAGTTGCCTTCGTCATCTGGCAATTCAGGTCCGGCTGCGGTGGTGAAAATGCCTTTGCCCAGCAAACGGTTCACATGATGGATGGCCTGGACGGTCACGAAGGCTTTCGGGTCGTATTCCTGGATCATCTGGCTGACGTGTTTCTGGTTCTTTCGGTTGGCAACAATATAGAGAATTCCCACTTCACCCTGCATCCCGCTCGCTTTCACGGTCGTCACGCCGTAACCGGCGTCTCGCAGGGTCGCGGCCAGTTTTGCGGCATCCAGGCGCGTAAATACCCGGATCAATTCATGCCCGATGGCCAGTTTTTCGTCCACCAGCATGCCCACATAATTGCCGGTCGCAAATCCGCCGGCATAGGCCACATAACCGAACCAGTTGTCCAGGTTTCGCATGATGCGGGTAATGGCGATGATCCAGATAAGGATTTCAAAAAAGCCAATGATCGGCGCCAGCCGCCTGAATCCCTTGGTCATGAAAATGATCCGCAACGTGTCGAGCGTCATGTCGCAAATCCTCAGACAAAAGATCAACGCCGGCAGGACCAGGAAATCGAAATACGGCGAATGAGACAACGTCATGGGATGAATATAAAATGGATTTGCGATTTCGCGAAAGCGGTTTGCGCCGCATAAATCGGACGGATCCGACGGATTGGACGGATCGGACGGATGGCGCTTAATTTTGACTTTTTATTAGTCTCGCACTTGCGCTTTTTACTTTTTAAACTATCCGCCTTCGCCCAGTGCTACGGCGGGCGAGCAAGGACGACCGCCTCTTTGCCGGTTTTTGCAAATTTCCGCCTCGCTCTTGCTTTTTTTACTTTTTAAACTATTGGTTTCTCGCCATGAGCGAAATTTTTGTAATCGGACATCGGAACCCGGACACGGACGCCATCTGCTCAGCCATCGGTTACGCGGAGTTTAAGCAGCGCACCGGCATGCCCGAGGCGGTCGCGGCGCGTTGCGGCGACACGAACGACCGGATTGATTTCGTCCTGAACACGTTTGGCGTGCCCGCCCCGCGTTTCGTCGCGGACGTCTCGCCCAAGGTCTCGGACGTGATGCAACGCAATATCATGAGCATCACCCCCGACGCCATTGCCGCGGATGCCCTGCGCCTGATGGATGAGCGGAACATCCGCATCCTGCCCGTGCTCGACGCGGACCAGCGGTGCCGCGGATTGCTGTCGCTGTTCAAGCTGACCAAATTTCTGTTTCCCGCGGCCGACCGGCAGGGGGATTCGCGGCGCGTTTTATCGTCCCTGAAGAACCTGGCCCGAATTTTGCCCGGCCAATTGATTGCGTCATTCGAGCCGGACCGCGAGGAGGAACTCATCATGCTGATCGGCGCGATGAGTGTCGAATCGTTCGCACGGCGCTTAAAAACCTTTGACCGCGAAAAGGTCATCATCATTGTCGGCGATCGCCAGGACATTCAATATGCGGCCATCCGCGAGGGCGTCCGCGTTATCATCGTGACCGGCGGCCTCGAGATTGAGCAGGATGTTCTCGAACAGGCGATTCGCAAGCGCGTGAGCATCATCTTATCGCCGCATGACACGGCGACGACCTCGACCCTGTGCCGCGCGGCCGTGGCGGTGAGGAACGTCCTGAATGAAGAATTCATTTCGTTTAACGAGCATGGGCCGCTCACCGCCGCCTGCGAGGAAGCCCGGGCGTCGGGCCATCAAATCTTCCCGGTCCTGGACACGGACAACCGGGTCGCCGGCATTGTTTCCAAAACGGATTTTCTGAAGAGCGTCGCCCGGAAATTGATTTTGGTGGACCATAACGAATTGTCGCAGGCCGTGCAGGGCGCGGATGAAGTGGAGATCATTGAGATTATTGATCATCACCGCATCGGCGCGCTCACGACAGCACAGCCCATTTTATTCCGCAACGAGCCGGTGGGCTCGACGAGCACCATCGTGGCCGACTGCTTTTTCCAGTACGGCGTTGCGCTGCCGCCGCCGATCGCCGGTTTGCTGCTGGCCGGCATCGTGTCCGACACGCTCAACCTGACTTCGCCCACGGCGACGCCGCGCGACGGCGAGATTCTAAAAAAGCTGGAACATATTTCCGGGACCAACGCGCGTTCTTTCGCCGACAAATTCTTTGCCACGAGTTCGCTGCTGACGCTCAAGCCCGCGCCGCAGGCCATTACCACCGATTGCAAAGAATATGTCGAGGAACGCGCCAGGTTCAGCATCGCCCAGGTTGAGGAGCTTGGGTTCGAGCAATTCTGGAGGCGCAAGGATGAATTGATCGAGGCGCTCGAAGCGTATCGCCGGCGCGCCGGCTATTTTTTCTCCGCCCTGCTTGTCACGGATGTTTCCACGCAAAGCTCGCTCCTGGCGATTGTGGGCGACGGCGATTTTATCCAGCGCATCAGCTACCCGCCCTTGCAACAGGGCATTTATGAATTGCGCGAAGTGGTTTCGCGAAAGAAACAGTTGCTCCCGTATTTGATTCATTGTTTGAGACCAACGGCGATCAAGAAGTAAAAAGGAAAAAGGAAAAAGGAAAAAGTTTCACCGGGCTTTATCCGCAGATTTCGCAGATATTCGCAGATTTGAGTTCGGGTCACTTCGATGTTCAGCGTTCAATGTTCGATGTTCGATGTTTCCCCTTTTCTTCACAAATATTACGCTCGGTAGTATATTTCAGAAGAACAACAAGGGAGGGTTTATGCTGGAATTTGTCAAATTCGCATCGAATATCACGCTGGACGATTACGCGGCCGTCCCTCAGCTCACGGGCGCTGTGCACAATTTACGGAGCGCGGCGGAGGTGTTACTTCCGGAATTCAGATGCCGCACCGTTTTAATGCTCAACTCAACCGCCCGGGGAGGCGGCGTGGCTGAGATGCTGCCGCGAGTCGTACAGACGTTGAACGAACTGGGTGTCACGACACAATGGGCGGCGATGAAAGTCGCACAGCCCGAATTCTTCAGACTCACCAAACGCCTGCATAACCTGATCCACGGACGGGGCGATCCGGCGTTGAACGCCGATGACAAACGATTATACGAAGAGGTCAGCCACGGCGTGGCCGATGCCCTGCGACCTCACCTCAAATCGGGCGACGTGCTGGTGATTCATGATCCGCAGCCGTTGGGCGTGGCAGCCATAATCAAAAGCACGCTCGACGTTTATGTTTTCTGGCGCTGCCATATCGGGGTGGACTTTGCCACGCCGGCCACACGCGCCGCGTGGGAATTTTTGAAACCGTATGCTGAAGCGTGCGATCATTCGGTTTTTTCCGCGCCGGAATATGTTCCATATTACCTTGCCGGCCGCTCTTCGGTCATTTATCCGGGCATTGATCCGCTCAGCCACAAAAACCGGCACTTAACGCCGCACAAACTGACCGGCGTCCTGTGCAATGCCGGTTTGGCGAAAGAGTTCGAACCCGTCCTGACGATGCCGTTTTCCCACCCGGCAACCCGCCTCCAACCGGATGGCACATTTGGCCCGGCTGTGTTGCCGGATGAAATCGGATTTCTCTACCGGACCATTGTCGCGCAGATATCGCGCTGGGACAGGCTCAAAGGTTTTGGGCCGTTGATGGCCGGCTTTGTCCGGCTCAAACAAAAGCTTCGGGAAACCAAATTGCCCCTGGTGGGCCGCGATCGGCGGCGAATTGAAATTGTCCGGCTGGTCCTGGCCGGACCTGAACCCAATTCCGTCAAGGACGATCCGGAAAGCCAGGAGGTTTTGGAAGAATTGCGCCAGGCCTATCGCCATTTGGAACCGGAATTTCAAAGAGACATCGCGTTGTTGAGCCTGCCCATGGCGTCGCAAAAGGAGAACGAATTGATAGTGAACGCCATTCAGCGTTGCGCGAGCATCGTGGTTCAAAATTCATTGGAGGAAGGCTTCGGATTGACAGCGACGGAAGCGATGTGGAAAGGCACACCGGTTCTGGGCACCGAAGCCTGTGGATTGCGCCAGCAAATTCGCGATGGCATCGACGGCCGTCTTATTCGCAACCCGGAAGACCCGGGCGAAATTGCCGATCGCCTCGATGAAATGCTCTCGGACTACCCGGGACGAGAACGCATGTCGAGAAACGCCCAGAGACGCGTTTACCTGGAGTTCCTGGTATTCGTACAGGTCGAACATGCGATGCGAGTGGTGGCCCGATGCATTCAGCAAAACGAAAGGCAAGAGGCGGCGTGAGTCTTGTAAGCGTTGAAGCGGAGCGGCAGGAACGTTAACGCGTTTGAATCGACGAGCAATTTCGGACTCGGAGATTTCCAGGCTGAAAGCCTTTACCATCGTAGCCGAGGGCAACGCCCTCGGAAAAGCGAGGCAATTATCCTAAGCCCTGTAAGGGCGAGCCAAAATTGAGTACGACAAAATTTGGATTGCCCTTACAGGGCAAAGAATGATTTTGGGGGGCTTCGTACCGTGGGCGATGCCCACGGCTAAAATGGGGTTGCGCTTTCAGCGCGGCCTTCATCGGATGCCGAACATTGAATACTGAAACGCGACCGCCGGAGGCGCTCGCCTGGCGGACGGGCACGTCCGCCCTACCACGTTGGGGGTTCGACGTTCGGCGTTCGATGAATGTTTCCCATTTTATACTTATTCCCCTAGCTTCAGCGGCATTTCATCAAATTCCACAGACGAACGCAGATAATGAGTGAGGAAGGAGGAAACGAACATCAACCTGTGACGGTTCAATGTTCAAACCACTGCGGGTTGGGAGGGATTTTTTGGCAACCGGACTTCGAATTGCGAGCCCTGCCCTGCTGCGCTCGCGACCGTGACTTTTCCCTGGTGCATTTCGACGACCGCCTTGACGAGGCTTAATCCCAGGCCCAGGCCGTGCTGGGACCGGCTTTTGTCGCCCCGATAGAGCCGGGCCCAGATTTTCCCCTGCTCTTCCGGGGGAATGCCGATGCCCGTGTCGCGGAATTGCACCACCGCCTCGGCCGGTTCATCGTGGACGGAAATGGTCACTGAGCCGTTTTCCGGGGTGTACTTGAGCGCGTTGTCCAACAGGTTGGCGAAGACCTGGCGCATGCGGTTGCGGTCCACCGGCGATTCGCAAACGGCCGGCAAATTCGTCTGCACTGTCACCTTTCGTTCGTCCGCGATATATTCATAAAGTTCGACAACCTCGCGGACCATCCCGCACAGGTCCACAGGCACACGCTGCAATTTCATCATGCCGGCTTCGGCCTCGGTGATGTCGAGCAGTGTGTTGAGCATGTTGAGCACGCGCTCGGATTCCTCGACGCAATCGGCCAATGCTTCCTTCGCGGCGGCGGGCGCAGCTTCCGGCTGGAGCGCCAGCTCCGCCGTGCCGCGCATCCGGGTCAAGGGAGTTCGCAAATCGTGCGCGACATTATCCAGGGATTCGCGCATGGCGCGAATCAACGCCTCGTTTCTCTCCAGCAGATTGTTAAACAGGCGGACCATCTCATCCAATTCATCATCTGATTTGCGCACCGGCACGCGCGCATCGAGGCGGCCGGTTTGAATGATGGAGCGGGCGGTTGCCACGACCTGGCGGATGGGCAACATGGCGCGATGGGCGAAAAGCGCGCCGGCCAGAAAGCCGAGAAAAATTGTCGTGGAACCGGAAACAATAAAATCCCGGCGCAACGGTTCCAGCAATGCCGCGCGGCTGTCCGCGCGGCGTCCTACCTGCAGCACCGAATTGTCCGGGAGGTCTATTGCGGCGATCAGAAAATCGCTTTCGGCGCTCCTGGGAATGCGAATGAAGCCGACTCGCTGGCTGATACCCGGGAAAATAGTGGGAACATCCTTGAAAGCGATCCAATCCGCCGGAAGATTTAGAAGAGTGGCCTGGCCAAAAGGGCTCACGAGGCGGACGAAAAACGTTTTGGCCTCGCCGGTTTCCTGTTGCATGGCGTCGTGCAATGCCGGCAAGCCGCCGCTCTGATAAAGGGCCGCGTATTCCTGCAACCTCGCCTGGAGCAATTCGCGGTCTTTGCGGCCCACATCGGCCGCGACCAGGTACCAGGCAATCGTCAGCAACGCGATGGTGCTGACCGCGAAAACAAACGCGTACCAAAGGCCAAGGCGGACGCCGATGTTCCGGCGCGCGATTTCAAGCAGAGCGAAGGACATAGCCCACTCCTCGAAGAGTTTGAATCATCCGCTTTTCGGGATCGGCTTTGTTCCGCAGCCGATGGACGAGCACATCCACGACGTTGGTTTGCGGATCGAAACTGAAATCAAAAATGTGTTCCAGAATCATGGTTTTGGTCACGACGCGGCCCGGGTGACGCATCAAATATTCCAACAGCGCAAATTCGCGCGGCTGCAACTCGACCTTTTCACTGCCCCGCCGCACTTCGCGCGTGAGCAAATCCATCGTCAACTCACCGGCGCTGAGGCGGGTCGGTTCAGTGGTTTGGGTTGCCCGGCGGATGAGCGCCTGCACGCGCGCCAGCAGTTCCGAGAAGGCGAACGGTTTGGTCACATAATCATCGCCGCCGGCCTGCAAACCTTTGACACGGTCATCCACGCTCCCTTTGGCGCTCAAAATGAGCACTGGCGTGCGGATGCCGCCGGCCCGCAGCCGTTGAATGAGAGCCAGGCCATCGAGTTTGGGCAGCATCAGGTCCACCACCGCCACGTCGTAGGCGACGGCGTTTGCCACGGCATACGCCTGTTCACCATCAGGGCTGTGGTCCACGGCGTAGCCGCTTTGCTTCAGGCCCTTGATGATGAACGAGGCGATTTTCTCATCATCTTCAACAACCAGGATGCGCACGTTTTCGTCCATGATGACGGGCTCAGGGAATGGTTACAATGCCTAATCACCGGCTCGGGCACAAAACGGCTGGACACAAGCCCATCCAGCCGGTGAATCGCGTTTTTGAAGATTTGCGGGGGCGAAGGCCGTCCCGCACAACTTTTATGACCACTTGAAAACCGTTTTCGTCGCTCCACGCAATTTCGAGCGGAACCTTTCCGCCCGGCCTGCCAAAAGGCGTTTGGTGGTGTTTCCTGGGGTCAAATTTTGCGGCCAGTGCCGTCGTCAGGCCGGCCAGGCTGCGGAATGAATTGAGAATGATTTTCATATGTACTGATTAGAGGGATGCCAAAGTGGCCGGAGAATGTCCTGGGGATTACAGTGTTGTAAGAAAAAAAATACTCCCGCATCGGCAGGCACCGATGCGGGAGATTGGACCGAAACAAGCGAATCAACCCAGGTTGTCGCTTTCGTTTACCACCACGTATTGACTTCCGCCATTGGCCCAAATCCGGACGAGCGTTTCTTTGCTCTTTGGATGTTCAGTCAATTGAACAGCGTCATCAGCATTGGCCACCGGATGCCGGTTGATGGACTCAATCACTTCGCCCGGCTGAAGTCCGGCTTGCGCCGAGGCTGACGTTGGATCGACTTGTGTGATCAAAGCTCCCTTCACATCGTCGGGAATGTTGAATTGTGCGCGGGCCTGCGAATTCAGGTCGGTGACGGTCACACCGTTGAGCGTGCCGTTGTCGCTATTGTTTTGCGAACCGGAATCGGCCAATTGCTCTGTGCCCGGCTGCGGTTTGATGGTGACGTCCAAAGTCTTTTCATCTCCGTTGCGAAGGACCTGGACCGGCACATCTGAGCCGGGTTTGGCGTCCGCAACATCCAGTTGCAATTGGCGGCTGTCAGCAATCTCGTCGCCGTTGAACTTCACGATGACGTCACCGTCTTTGATCCCCGCTTTGTCCGCCGGACTATCCGCTACCACCTCGCTGACAATCGCGCCTTTGTTGTCTTTGACGTCAAACTGAGGCGCCAGTTCAGGCGTTACATCCTGGATGGCGACGCCCAGATAACCGCGCGTCACGTATCCATATTTGATGAGGCTTTCCATGACACTTCGGGCGAGGTCCGAGGGAATGGCGAAGCCGATGCCATCGCTGCCGCCCGAGCGGCTCATAATGGCTGTGTTGATGCCGACCAGCCGGCCGTCAATGTCCACCAACGCGCCGCCGGAATTGCCCGGATTGATGGGTGCATCGGTCTGGATGAAGTTCTCATAATGTTCAATGCCCATGCCGCCGCGATTCTTGGCGCTCACAATGCCTTCGGTCACGGTCTCGCCGACGCCAAAGGGGTTGCCGACTGCCAGCACGACGTCGCCAACTTCCACGTTACGGCTGTCGGCCATCGGAATGGTCGGCAGGTCCTTTGCGTCAATTTTCACAACCGCAATGTCGGTTTTTTCATCATGTCCGACCACTTTGGCGGTGAATTCGCGTCCGTCGGCCAGGGTGACCTTGAGCTCTTTTGCGCCGTCCACCACGTGATTATTGGTCAGAATATAACCGTCCGAGGTAACAATGACGCCGGAACCAAGACCATGTTCCACTTCCTGGCGGTCCTGGGGCTGTCCAAATTGGCCGCCAAAAAATTGCCGCCAGAATGGATCGTTGAAACCAGGCATGCCTGGCATTTGGACGTCTTTGGTGGAAGTGACCTCAATCTTGACCACCGCGGGGGAAACTTTGTCAACGATGGGTGCGTAGCTGCCGCGTGGGAGGCCATCCCGTGGAATCGAAGTTTCCTCCAGGGGGATTTTTGCGTCCGCGGCACGGGTGTCAGTTTGTGAAGCCTGGGCCAGTCCAATGGCAGCGCCGGCGGTTATGACAGCGCTGGCCAGGCCGACGGCAGCCAGGCGAATGTGAAATGAATTCGTGTTGGTTTTCATATTTGTTTCGTTTGGTTGAAGTTTACGTTTCATAAATATAGAGCCTCCTGAAGATGACCGGGGCATTTCCGGCAAATTACAAATTTGTAAGGTGCTGAAACGTTAAAAGGTTGAAGCGTTGAAACGAAACATCGATTTCGACTGTGCCGGGACTGGTGGGTGTGATTGCCAACGGGAAAAGAATAATCATCCCTTTGGACATGTTACTTGTTGCGTATTGCATGCCGCGTGAAGCAAATTGTTCCGTGAATTGAGGAACTTTGTGAAACGTTTCAATGAGCAGTCAAAATTCACCGACGAAATTGTCAAAGAAAACGCGCAATCTTCCAGGCCCGCGGCAAATCCTGGCGCTTTGGCCTCATGTGCCGCTGGCTGGCGTCCTGGCGCTGATAGGCCTGCTGAACATTCTCGACGGCCTGAGCGTGCCCGTGACGGCGTTTGGCCAGGTCGAAACGCTCACCGGGGCGAACTCGCTGTCGGCCCTCGGCGGGACGGCTCAGATTATTTTAGGCGCCATGCTGGCGCTCGTGGGCATTGGCTTGCTTCGGCGGCTGGTGTCCGCGTGGACATTGTCCGTTTCTTTGCTGTTCGTCACCGTGGCGGTAAATGTGGCGCAGAAAAATTGGGGAGTGAGCCTCTTTCTCCAGGCTGTCCTGCTCTGTGTGCTGTTTTGGACAAAACGGTACTTCACCCGCCGGACAATTATTGCGGGCATCCTGTTTTCGACGGGCGGCATCATGGGCGTCATGGCGTATGGAACCATCGGCACCTATCTCCTGCGCGACGGGTTCAAACCGCCGGTCCGGGATTGGACGACGGCCTTTTATTACACGATTGTCACATTGTCCACGGTGGGCTACGGCGATATTGTGCCTGTGACACGGGAAGCCCGTTGGTTTGCCATTTCACTGCTGGTGGTGGGCCTGGGCGTATTCGCCAGCGCCATCGCCACGGCGATTGGCCCGAAGATTTCGGGAGAACTGAATCGTCTATTCAATCCGACTCTAAGAGCCATGGACCTTAAAAATCATATTATCCTGGTGGGCGACGGCATCATCGCGCGCAACACGGCGGATGAATTGCGGCGGCGCGGCGCGATCTTCGTCCAAATCGTTTCCAAAAAGGAGGGGACCGACCCGTCCCCCCACATTCTGGAAGGGGACGCGACTGATGACACCCTGCTGCGGAAGGCATGCATCCAGCGCGCCCGGTTGGTCATCGCCGCGCGCGAGGACGACGGTGAAAACGCATTCATCGCCCTGGGCGCCAAGGACATCAATCCTGAAGTTCGGGTTCTGGCGGTAGCCAGTTCGCCGCTTTCGATGAGACGGTTGAAACTGGCGCGAGCAGATTTGGTTTTCTCACCAGCAGCGGTCGGGGGCCGCCTGTTGGCAGACCTCGGGGAAGGGGGCCAGATTTCCGCTCAGTTTCAGGATTTGCTGGAGGGCCATCCGAAAATGGCTTAGGGTCCCGAATGAAACCAATCGCACATATATTGACCGTCAACGGCGGCTCTTCGAGCATCAAGTTTGCGTTGTTCGAAAGCACGGAGTCGTTGCGGAGGGTTTTGGCCGGCCAAATCGAGGGCATCGGGCAGCCACAGGGAAAATTCGCAGTGAAGGGGGGCAATGAGGCGGATAATTTTTCAAGGAACATCGTTGCGCACGATCATTCTGTGGCGGTGGACATGTTGATGGATTGGATAGCGGAACGAATCCAACACGGCGACCTGGCCGCCGTGGGTCATCGCATCGTTCATGGCGGGCCGAAATATTGGGAGCCGCAACGAATCACGCCCGAGATGATTGCCGAATTGCATCAATTGAGCCCGTTCGACCCCGAACATTTGCCGGAAGAAATTCTGCTGACCGAGGCTTTTCAAAATCGATTCCCGAACCTGGTGCAGGTCGCATGTTTCGATACCGCATTTCATCATGAAATGCCGCGCGTGGCGCGTTTGCTGCCGATTCCAAGACGCTACGAAGCACGGGGTGTGCGGCGCTACGGATTTCACGGGTTGTCCTGCGAATATTTGATGAAGGAGCTCGGGCGGCTCGCGCCGGCAGAGGCGCAAGGGCGCGTCATCCTGGCGCACCTGGGCAACGGCGCAAGCGTGACGGCGGTGCGCGCCGGCAGGAGCATGGACACCAGCATGAGTTTCACGCCGACCGCGGGACTGGTCATGAGCACACGCTCCGGCGATCTGGATCCGGGTTTGAGCTGGTATTTGTCCCGGGTCGAGAATGTGACCCACCGGCAGTTTCATGAGATGATTAATCATGAATCGGGATTGCTTGGCATTTCCGAAATCAGCTCCGATATGCGTGAATTGACATTGCGCGAGAGCCAGGACGTGCGCACGGCCGAGGCCGTGGCAATTTTTTGCTACCAGGCGAAGAAATGGATTTGCGCTATGGCCGGAGTTCTGGAAGGTTTGGATGCGTTGGTTTTTTCGGGAGGCATTGGCGAGAACGCTCCGCCGGTGCGCGAGCGGATCTGTGCCGGCCTGGAATTTTTTGGAATCGAACTCGACGCAAAAGCGAACGCAACGAGCAAGGACGTTATTTCGTCGAGAGACAGCAAAGTGACCGTTCGTGTGATTCGCACGGATGAAGAGTCAATTATTGCGCAAACGGTCCGGCAGATTTTGAGAGGTTAAATTACCCGGGGGGCGGGAAACCCATCGTTTTCGCTTTCGAGAACGAGGACGAGAACGAAGATAAAAAATGAATCGCTGAAAGGATGTGACACATGAAAAACACAAAAAACGGGCCGCTTTCGCCCGAATTGCTTCGGAAAATGGATGCTTATTGGCGCGCGGCAAATTATTTGTCGGTCGGCCAAATTTATCTCTTTGACAATCCACTGCTGAAAAAACCGCTCAAGCGCGAGCATATCAAGCCGCGACTGCTCGGGCATTGGGGCACAACGCCTGGATTAAATCTCCTCTACGTGCACCTGAACCGAATCATCAAGGAACGCGATCTTAACATCATATATATTGCCGGGCCCGGTCACGGCGGTCCGGGCCTTGTGGCCAATACGTATTTGGAAGGCGCCTACAGTGAGTTGTATCCCAAAATCTCGGAGGATGAAGAAGGGATGAAACGCCTGTTCAAACAATTTTCATTTCCTGGCGGCATCCCGAGCCATGTCGCGCCCGAAACGCCAGGATCCATTCATGAAGGCGGCGAATTAGGCTATTCGCTTTCGCATGCTTATGGGGCGGTGTTTGACAATCCCGATCTCATCGCGATGTGCGTCGTCGGCGATGGCGAGGCTGAGACCGGCCCGCTGGCGACGAGCTGGCACTCGAATAAATTCTTAAATCCGGTCCGCGATGGCGCGGTGCTGCCGATTCTCCATCTGAATGGATATAAAATCGCTGGCCCGACCGTTCTGGCGCGAATACCGCGGGATGAATTGGAATCGTTGCTTCGCGGCTACGGTTATGAACCCTATTTTGTCGAAGGCGATGTGCCCGACGAGGTGCATCAAAAGCTTGCGGCTACATTCGATGAAGTATTCTCCGCGATAGCCAAAATTCAAGCCGACGCGCGCCGCAATGGATTCAAGCAGCGTCCGCGCTGGCCGATGATTGTTTTGCGCACACCAAAAGGCTGGACTGGGCCAAAGAAAGTGGATGGACACCAGGTTGAAGGAACTTTTCACGCGCATCAGGTTCCCATGGCCGATATGGACAAGCCGGAGCACATCAAAATCCTCGAGCACTGGATGAAAAGCTATAAACCGCAGGAGCTTTTTGATGAAACCGGCAAGCTTCAGCCTGAACTGGCGGAATTGGCGCCCAAAGGCACACGGCGAATGGGGGCAAATCCCCACGCCAACGGTGGAATCCTGTTGCGCGAATTGAAAATGCCGGATTTTTGTGATTATGCGGTGAAAGTGCCGACGCCGGGGACGGTCGTGGCGGAGGCGACTCGCGTCCAGGGAGAATTAATCCGTGATGTGATGAAGTTAAATTCCAACAATTTCCGCGTGTTCAGTCCCGATGAAATGGCATCCAACCGCTGGGGCGCGGTTTTTGAAGTGACCGACCGTTGTTCGACGGCGGAAATTCTGCCAACAGATGAACACGTCGCGCCGGATGGCCGGGCGGTCGAGATGCTAAGCGAGCACCAATGCGAAGGCTGGCTCGAGGGCTATTTGCTCACCGGCCGCCACGGCTTTTTTTCCTGTTACGAAGCGTTCATCCATATTGTTGATTCGATGTTTAATCAACACGCGAAATGGTTAAAGGTGACGCGTCACATTCCGTGGCGGCGGCCGATTGCATCTCTGAATTATCTGTTGAGTTCGCACGTATGGCGGCAGGACCATAACGGTTTCAGCCATCAGGACCCGGGTTTCATTGACCACGTCGTAAATAAAAAAGCGGAAGTGATTCGCATCTATCTTCCGCCGGATGCGAACACATTGTTGTCGGTGACCGACCACTGTTTGCGCAGCAGGAATTACGTGAACGTGGTGGTCTGCGGCAAACAGCCGGCGCTGCAATGGCTGGACATGGATTCCGCGGTGAAACATTGCACCGCGGGCCTGGGCATTTGGGAATGGGCGAGCAATGACAAAGACGGCGAGCCGGACGTGGTCATGGCTTGCGCGGGCGATGTGCCGACGCTCGAAACGCTGGCCGCCGTGCAAATTCTACGGGAAAAATTTCCAGACCTGAAGGTCCGGGTCATCAATATCGTGGATTTAATGACCCTGCAGCCAAAGACGGAACATCCGCATGGGATAAGCGACAAGGATTTTGATGAGCTGTTTACGACTGACAAGCCGGTCATCTTTGCGTTTCACGGCTATCCCTGGCTGATCCATCGCCTCACGTACCGCCGGACCAACCACGACAACATCCACGTGCGCGGCTATAAAGAAGAGGGCACAACCACAACGCCCTTCGATATGGTGGTGCTCAACGATTTGGACCGGTTCCACCTCGTCGGCGATGTGATTGACCGTGTGCCCGGCCTTGGCCACCGCGCCGCCTATTTAAAACAATATCTGCGCGACAAGTTGATTGATCACAGGCAATACGTCTGCCAATACGGGGAAGATCTGCCGGAAGTGCGGAACTGGAAATGGGAGGAAGTGAAGGAAAAATTAAAAACGAAAAAGGAAAAAGCGCAGACACGGGTTTTTCATGATGGCAGGGGCGCCATTGCAGGGCGACGAGGCATTGGATTTCGCTCCAGGTAATCCCGCGAGTGTTGTCACCACAGTGGTGGAGCACGGCGCGCTGCGCCGTGCAGCGCCGCGCAGAGCGGCGCAACCGAGCGTGGTTGGACATTCCATCGCGCACTTTCGGGATTTCGATTCGTTGAAATCGGCGACAACCGGGTAGTCCATGAATTTCATGAGCCCGCTTGTTGCGCCGCTGCACGCGGCGCTACACGGCGCAGCGCGCCGTGTCCCACCACCTTTGGTTCACGGGAAGATTTTCGTGCGCGGCCTTAAATACGCATCCCATTTCGGGACCACAAAACACCAGGCGTCGTGCCGGATTTCGCTCCAGGCCACTTCGGCGGCGGGAGCGCCCGGGAAAAGAGGCGTCACGACGGGTGTGAATCCGTTCCAACCGGCATGGCAAATCTCACCCACCACGAGTCACCGCTTTGCTCGACTGAGGTTTGCGCCGGAATTCTTCCATTGACGCGAACGCTCGACGCGGTGGGTCTTGTTTCAAATGGGCCCAGGCGAATGGCAACCGGACCGAGTTTCCGGTTGGAGCTAATTTCGAGTTTCATCCTGTCGCCGGAGCGCTTCAGTTGGTAACGCAAATACGCAGTCGCCATTTTGCCGTCGCGCTCAAACAACACCGGATATTTTGCCACGGCTATTTCGTTCCAGTCATAAGGCATGCGCGGATAAAATTGCAGCCGACTCGGTTGCGTGTCGTCCACGCCAATCACCAGGCGCAGCGTTTTGATGATTTCCGCCTCCTGCACGCCGTTTCCCAGGTCGCCGATTCGATACCAATAACGTCCCGTTGGATCAATATCGCACGCTTCGGGCACTATGAACGAATGGAACGAATCCAATCGCGGGTCATAAATTTGCTTTGCAGCCCAGTTCAGCATTACCGTGGCGTCATGCATTCGGTCCAGAAGCAAGGCGGATTGGGTGGCAAATGCCTGGCCGTAGCCGATTCCCGAAGGGTAGAACCCAAAGGGCCGGGTCGAGTCAATGGACCGCTGGTAAGCGGCTTCATTCAACGGACGCCAGTTGGGATCGTCATCCTGCGGCGCGAATCCCTGGTCATCCGCCAAAAAGATTAAAGGTCCCAGCACGGTGTTGCGCTGCAAGCCGGCGTAATGAAGCGTCCAAACGCGGCCGTATTTCGGATCATTGATGATGTAATGGCGGGCGATTGCCGCCTGCATTTCGTCAGCGCGCGCGCGCCATTGTTCGGAGGAGTTTGTTTCCCCGATGGAATCGGCCATTTGTGCCAGCGCCCGAAGCGCGTCCATGCAAACGCAGTCGGGATAGACAGAATATCCATTCATCGCGGCGGATTCGCCGGTGGTGTGGAGGAGACCGTTGGTGGCCCCGGAAATTTCGGGGTGCGCAAACTGCCACAAAATCCAATCGCCGGCGTCCCGGATGTCCGGCCATCGGGCGCGAAGCCATTCATCGCGATTCGGAAGATGCTCCCACAGTCGATAGAGGAACAGGGTTACCAGGCCCTGCCCGTCGTTTTCAAAAGGCGGGCAAGGATATTGCGGCCGGTTGGCCACGCGCCCCCAGTGCGGCGGGAGAAGCTGGCCATGAAACTTATTCGATGGTTCTTCCCAAAGTTTCGCCGTTCGCAGGCAATAGTCCGCGCAGCGCAGGGCTTCATTGGTGTAACCCAGTTCGGTCAGTTCCTGAAGGCTGCGGCCCATGTCACGCGACCAGGAGTCTCCATAATACAATGCGAAATTCGTGCGGTAACTGCCAAAACCGTTATAGATTCCCCAGTTGGAAGTGCCCTTTGTGGAAGTATGATACATCCCGTCGTCGCCGACCTTGGCCGTCATGTCCTGCACGTTGTCATAAAACACGTTTGCCATTATTTTCGCATAAATATCCCCTTTGAAAGAAACCATCGGTCCCGAATATCCCTGCGGCATTTGCGCCGTCACGTGTCCCTTGAAGTTCTCATCGGTCGTGTAGAACGCCCGCTTGAGATTCTCCATGCGGACTCGGGCGCCGTTCTCGTCGGTTCCCTGCGGGCGCAGAGGCTTCTCCGCCGCAAATTTTGCGAAATCCGGCGTAAGGGATTCGTAAGGCAGGGCGATGCCGCCCGGCAATTTTTCTCCGTTCACCGGCTCGACGGTAATGCCGGAGATCACCGGAAATCCAACCTTCGACGGAGAATTTTCCACAACAATGTCCGTGATTGGGGAATCTTTTGGGACAATGACTGCGACGTAGTTGCCGCCGTTAACGGGGCCAGGTGGATACAGGCGCAGGCTGCTCTGGAGCGCCTGGCGAAACCGCGCGTCCGCAAAAAAGGGTTCGGGATATTCATAGAATATCTTCGCCCACCAAAGACTTTCGCCCCGGATCAACGGAAAAATTTGCGCCGAACCATCGGCATATTCCAGGCGAATTTCCCCCAGTTCATCCCCAATAATACTGTGCGAGACCACGGTGTCGGTCATGCCCAAAAGAAAGATCCGCTTCACCCGGCCTCCGACATCTACACGGGCCGAACCATTGGATTTGAAAGGCAGTGTTCCCTCGATGAACGGAACCCCATATCGGTCCAATATCTTTTTTTCCGGCGTCTGCTTCAGATTCTTTGCCAGCGGCAGAGCCAGATAATTTTCGCCCGCGGCAGGCGGATTCGGCCCATCCGCAAAAGCTGTCGCCGTTAGAGATAAAATAACTAACAGGCCAACGAATGATTTCATTCAGAGTTTCCCATTTGGCTTGTTGTTCACGGTGTGAATGATTCGTTGTTGCTGGCCTGCATAATCTTCCTTCGACACCGCGCGGATTGGCAAGCCTTTTTCAGGTCAAAACGCCGTCAAACTGGAGGAGATAAGGCCGTTGCACATTTTTTAGGTCTCGTGACCTCGACTCACCGGCGCTCACTGCGCCAAATTATTTGCAATGACGTAATTGGTGGAGGTCATATTGTTGACGATTCCACCTTCTTGAAACGTATTGCCCACGACGACCGCATTCTGGACCTGATTATCCAGTTGAAGACCGGTGCTGCCGGGCAGGAATTGGCAACCGTTGACGGTTGCCGATGTCGCATTGGAAATCCAGACCAAAGGATTGTTTGTCCAGCCTGAGCCGTAGGGTGTAGAACGGTAAAAGATGCAGGAATCAATCAGAACATTTTGCGCCTGGTAAACCATCATGGCTTCCTGGCTGTTGGCGTGCCATTTGCCTCCGACGATGGAGACCTGGGCATTGGCGCCGTTGACGGTCGCGCCCCAAAACTCGCAGTCCCAGTCGCCCGCGGTAACTTTTACCCGGTGGTTGCCGTTGATGCTGATGCCGGTCGTGGAGGCATCCATGCAGCAATTCACGAAATCGCCGGTAAACGTGCTGTTTGTGGCGGTAGTGTCCGTATAAATTTGAATTCCTGGCGTGCATTGATAACCCACCAGACCGTTAAAGGTCCCTCCGGCAATGCTGCCGAAATCGAATCCGGGACCCGTCGAAAAGGCCGTGTTGCACCAAACTTCGACCTGATCCATCTGAACGAAATCGCTGCACTTGCTGATTTGGACGCCGACGTGGACTGGTTGGACGATAAAAATATTTGAGAAGCGCGCGCGGTTTGGCGAGGCGGTCACCGGGGTGGTGATGCCGTCGTAGGGCGTTTGAATGCGGAGGCTGCTTAGGGTAATGCCTTCACCCTGGAGGCTGATTGCCGGAGCGTTGGTGCTGGAAGGAGGGCCCTGGTCGTAGTCAATGGCCACGCCATGAATGCTTGCGCCATTCTGCAAAATAATGCCGGGCGCCGTGAGTTGATGAATCAACAGCGTTGGCATGGGCATATTATCCGCGGGCCATCCGCCGGCGAATTTCCCGATCATTTCGACGTTGCTGAGGGTCAGGCTTGAACTCAGGACGTATTTGCCCATTGGAATGTAAATGCCGGAGTTTGTTCCGGACTGGGCGGCGGCGATGGCATTTTCAAACGCCAGGGTGTCATCAGTGACACCATCGGGCGCCGCGCCGTAAGCCTGAACGTTGAGATCGCTCAATCCGGTTTGGGCGAAAAGGCCCAATGGCAAAAACGCCAGCGCGAGGATGATTGGAAATGCGCGCCCATGACAGGGCCGCCACTCATTGAACGTTTTCATAAATGTTCTCATTAAAATTTTGAGGGGCTGATAAACGATAAAATTCGGCAGTGTTGTTGGTGGCCGGCAGGTTCAAATAAAAGACGCCGTTATTGCTTTGGGGCGCATTGGTTACTGGAATCCAGACAATGGGCGGAACAAGATTGGTCGTGGAATTGACTCCGTAACCGGATGCCCATGCCGGCCATGACAGGAGCAAATTTCCAGAGCTTTGGAACAGGGTGATGGAGGGTGTAATCACAACGGCGACTTGCGGTGAATTGCCGCTTTGGCCCGCCGCATTCACCGCTGACACCACATAATAATAGGTCACACCGTTGTTCACGACCGGATCATTCCAGGCCGGTTGTGGCACTTCGGCAATAATCGCGTACGGCCCGCCATCAGACGTGGCCCGTTTCAAATAATAATTTGCGGCGCCGGAAACAGCATTCCATGTCAGTTGGATTTGACCATTCGAGGCTGTAGCCGCCAGACCCGCCGGCGCAATCGGCAATGGGACCTGTGGCGTGGCGCTCGCTTCAACCGAATTAGCGCTGATGCCGTTCGGGTTTGCCGCTGTTACGACAAAATAATACGCCACGCCGTTGGTCAATCCTGCGTTCGTATACGAAATCCCGCTCGTAGCAGCGATCCATGTGTAAGGGCCGCCACTGGTAAGCGATTGTTCAATTTCGTAATTCGTCGCTCCCGAGGACGGCGTCCACGTCAAGACGACCTGCCCGTTGCCCGGCGTAGCTGTCAAACCCGAGGGCGGCGCGGGCGCGGGAAGCGCGGGTGTGGCGCTGACCTGGCTGGAATTGGCGCTTTCGGTTCCTGACCGGAGCGCGGAGACAACATAGTAGTAAACCGTTCCATTGGTGACGCTGGAATCCGTGTCATTGGTGGCCGTCAGACTCGCGATTGTAGTATAAGGCCCGCCGCTTGCGGTGGCGCGCTGGAGATTATAGCCCGTGGCTCCCAACGGAGCCGCCCAACTGAGCGTCACCTGCCCGTTCCCCGCGATCGCCTGGAAATCGCACGGAGGGCTGGCGGTAAAAAGATTGGCCGCGACAATATCGTTGGACCCCAAATTATTTATTATTTCTCCGTCCTGAAAATTGTTGCCGTACACCATTGCCTGTTGATTTTGGTCGTCGAGTTCCAACCCGGTGCTGCCCGGAAGAAATTGGCAATCCTTCACCGTAACCATAGCGCAATTCTGGACCTGTACGAGCGTATTGGAAACCGGAGCCGCGCGACAAAACATGTCCGCGTCGAGCACCACGTTGGCGGCCTGCGCCACCTGTACCGCTTGATTGCTGTTGGCCTGCCATCGTCCGCCGGCCATCGTAAATTCCGCATTTGTGCCATCCACGTATGCTCCGCACGCGCTTGCGGTAAAGTTGCCGCCGGAAATTTTTATTTTATGATCTCCACAGACCCAAACATCGGTTTGGCAATCAATCGCCGAGCAGCCGGCGAACCCGCCCGTGAAGAATCCACCGTTCCCGTTGGTCGCCGGATCGGTCAAAAATTGGAAGCCCGTGGCGCAATTGGATGCCATCAATCCCGCGTAACCTCCTTCGTCCACCCGCCCGAAGGAAAATGCCGCGCCGCTGGACATTGCGCCCGGACAGACCACTTCGATGTCGCGAAACTGCACAAAGTCATAGCATTTGCTGATTTCGATGCCGTTGTGCGCGGGCTGAATAATCATTATGTCCGAATATCGCGCCCGTCCCGGCATATCCGGAGCGGGAGTGCTGATGCCGTCATAGGCGTTTTGAATTCTCAGGTCCGACAACGTTGTGCCGACGCTTTGGACACTAATGGCGGGCGCATTTGTCGCTGTTGGCGTTCCCTCATCATAATCGATGGCCAGCCCGCAAAGGCTTGCGCCATTCGTCAATGACAAGCCCGGCGCGTCGTATTGACGGATAAGCAGCGTGGGCAGCGGCGCTGTGTCCGCGGCCCATCCTCCCGCAAACCGTCCCAGCATTTCCAAGGCGTTCAGCGTGAGCGGGGCACTAATAACGTAACGCCCGGGCGGAACGTAAACGCCGTCGTTGGTTCCGGATATTGCGGCGGCGATGGCCTCTTCAAACGCGATGGTGTCATCCGCGACTCCATCGCCCTTTGCGCCAAATGTCTTCACGTTTGCATAGCAGATCGGGGTTGTGAGGTTTGTATAAACTACGGTCAACGCGGCTGAAGGACTTGACGCGGCCGCGTTATAGGCGTTAAAAACCGTCACGGAATAATTTCCCGCGTCACTGTAACCGGCGCCCACAACTTGCAGGTTGGTCGTGTCAGCCCCCGAGATCAGGGCGCCCGATGGGGAAAGACCGTCCATCAGTGGAATGCCATCATTTTGCCATTGATAGGAAAACGGACCGCTTCCGGCCGCCAACACGGAGAAGCTTGCCGTGCCGCCGGGGCTGACCGTTTGCGCTTGCGGCATCGAAACTAAAATCGGGTCAGCGGCCGTCAGGGTCGCGGCTGAACTGACGGCGCCGGCCCCGGCTTCATTCGTAACTACGCAAACGAAAGCACTGCCGCTGTCGGCATAACTGATATTTTGCAGGGTTAATGTGGGTGTATTGACGCCGGAAAACGCGGTGCCCGAAGCGGCAACGCCATTCGTCAAATTGGTTCCATCCTCCTGCCATTGGTACGCGAGCGTGGGTATGCCGACGGCGGCTATATTAAACGTGGCTGAACCGCCCGCTACTGCCCGCCGGCTCACGGGATTCGTTGTGATCGAAACGCTCAAAACGTCAAGGTCCGCCGAATTGGTCACCGATGCCAATGAATTACTGACCACAATTGAATAAACGCCTGCGTTCGTCATCGTCACGTTGGACAAAGAAAGCGCTGGACTGGTTGAGCCTGAAAATTCTTCGCCGTCGGAGAGGTTCGTTCCATCAAATTGCCACTGATAAACCAATGGACTGATGTTGGTGGCTCCCGCGACGGCCTGGGCCGCAAACACGGCCGTGCTGCCAGGGAAGTTGGTTTGATTTGATGGAGGAACGGTTATTTCCGGCGCGCCGGTGACATAACTCCAGGTATCTCCAATGCGCAAATCGCCGAGAAGCAACGATCCCCAGAGAGTGGAACCGGAACGGGCCAACAAAAAGAAATCCGCGGCGCTGCCCAATTGGGCGCTTGCGGTGGACGCGCTGAAGCTGGCGGTTGGCGGCGGCACAGCCGTCGCAAAACTGCCGGATGGAGGATCGACCCACAGGTTTGCCACGTCGGGCGCGCCGCCGACGCCGAACTCATAATCCATCACGACAAAGAGCACATCATTTGAGCTATGACCGCCGGCATCGTACGCCGCGTTCGCCCCGCTACCGCTGGCGTTTTGGATGCCGATGGAATACGTGACGGATGCGCCGACCGTCCCGCTATTGCCCTTTAGAAATAATTTCAGGGCCCGCGACGGCAACGCGATGTTTTGATCCCCGGAATTTGTGGCAAATCCGCCAAAATAAATCGGCGAGCCGCTGGAAAGATTGCCGATGTTTGGAATTTGCAGCAAAAACGACGCATAAACCTTATTGGTTGCCAATCCATTTGGGTCCGCCGAAATTGCCCGAGAGAATTGCAAGGCGGCGCTATACCCGGAAACATCAGATCCCGTGCCGGGCAACGAAACGCCGGCTGCCGGTGGCGCTGGAAAGCCAGCCGGGAAATTCAGATAGACCAGATTACTCGCAACGCACGTGACCTGAGCGGAAGAACTGCCGCTGCCGCCGTTCCAGAGCGACCAACCCTCAAGCATGGCATTCGTTTGATGATACAATCCAGCGCCAGGAGCGTAGGAAGTGCCTCCGCTGCCCGCAGCGCTTGTAAACGGATCAAAACCCGGGAATGCCGACGCTGTGCAACACAACAATAACAGGATGAGGAAGATGGACCGTTTCAGCACCATAAAGAATAAGAGGAAAGAGAAAAAATAAAAAGGAAAAAGGAAAAAGTGGAAAGGCGCGTCTTGACACTGTTCTTGGTAGGGACGCTGCGCTGCGGCGTCCAGCGGCGCAACAAGCGGAATCGGACATCATTCCACGCATGTTCCGCCCGCTCTGCACCGGCGGGCGCGTCTCACTTTTTCGCAGTGCCTGGACCGCGTTGCGAATCCTGAACGGATTCAAATCTCTCAGCCCAGGGTTGCCGAATTTGTGAGGCTACCCTGGGGTAAGCGTGCCAAAATGGATCAACCCTGAAAGGATTGAAGGTTCGGATCGGGCAGCAACGGCTCAAGACCTGCCGCCGGAGCAGCTATCGGTGGTATTTAAGCCGCAGCGGGACAAAACCGTCGTGGTTGGAGCGGCAGCGGGTGATGGGAAGCCTCGGGCTTGACGAGAGGCAGTGCAAGGCTTATGAAGCGTGCATGGAAGCCCGGGTATTGGAACTGGGACGACCGTCTCTGCGCAAGCAATTGCAGGAACAATGGAAAGCGTTGCGGCGGAGCTGGTATTTGGGAGACAAAACTCTTTGAAAGCGTTACCGAAAGGATCGCCTGAGAAAACGGTTTTGGCGTGGTGGCTGAGGGAGAACACGACGTATCGGCGCGGTGGGTGAGCGAGCGGTTGGAAATCGGACATTACACCCGGGTGACACAGGCGTTCAGCCGTGTGGCTCGGCAGCCGAGTCGGAAACATAAGAATATAAAACGAAAACTGGCCGAGTTAACTGTGACCGAACAAATAGAGAAACAGTCATGAAATGTCACAATTCTAGCCCGGATATTTCATAAAGGGATTAACCAAAGAAGCGGCTGGAGCGTCCATAGGCTTGATTTCACTAAGCCAAATGAAAACGCCACACGCCGCTTCATCGACAACAGACTGTAGAGAACAGCCCTTGCTCTTTCAAGACCTCGGTTCACGAAAAGTGGTGGCGGATTTTTCTGGTGGCAGACTTTCCAGCGATGGCGGGGTGCTTCTGTTACGCCAGGTCGATGCCGGACTGGGATTGACCCGGAGTCTGGCCCAATGCTTCGAGGATGGGCGCCAGCAGGTTTATGTGGATCATAGTGTGCGGCAACTTTTGGCGCAGCGGATCTACG
>DATJTK010000087.1:0-5557 GCA_035503455.1 Candidatus Sulfotelmatobacter sp.
CCAGGCCGGCGCCCGGCGCGCCGACTGCGCCGGTAACGGCCAGCGTTCCGCCGTTGAGGCTGATGGTGTTTGTGCTCCCGCCCGTGCCGCAGACAACGTTATTCAAGTTTGCGGTCCCGCCGTTAATAAGCAGCGCGCCGCTATTGGTCACGGCGCCGGCGCCGCCGGTTGACAAACCGAGATACAGGGTGCCGCTCACGGTGAGAGTGCCGCTGGCGCCTACGTTGACCGTTCCGATGCCATACTTGCTGCTGTTGGTGGGCTGATAGCCGACGTAAGCTGTCGCCACGTCAAATACTCCCTTGTCAAACGACAACGTTCCGACCGCCTCCCCTCCGCTCGCGGTGTTATCGGCGGCGCGTCCCACATAAAGCGTGGTGACGAGGGCGTTGACATAGCCGTCGCTGCCGCCGCTGGCGGTGGTGAAGTCGCAGGTGCCTTTGCAATTGGCCGTGCCGCTGTTCACGACGCCGTCACCAATGCTCAGGACGGTCATCGCGCCGCCGCCAACACCCCTGAAATACGCGACAGGAACGATATCTGTATTGGTATAATATGGATTGAATTCCATGGCGCCGGTCGCCTTTTGCTGGCCAACGCCCACGGCCTCTGCATAAATCGCGTTGGTTTGTCCGAGATACATGGCACTGGGCGCTCCGGCGCTTCCGTCGTCATCGCCAACGTCAATGGATAGCGACGCCGTTTCGTCGTTTGCCTCTGTTTGAATCGGCACGAGGGACACCGTGATGGTATTGGTTTGAGCGAGATAGACGACTCCGCTCTCGCGCCCCAATCCAATGCCTCCGCTGCTGCTGCCTACCCCGATATAGATTTGGCTCACAGCGGCATTGAAGGCGCCGAGACCGGACATATCCAGCACTGCTTGTTCAGTGCTGTCGTTTGCGTCGCCCAGGCCCACGTAGATCATTCCGTTTGTGTTCTGGAAATTGAGCGTTCCGCCGGCGCCACCGATCGTCGCGTGGCATTCGACGCCGCCTCCAAAATCTGTCGCCGTGGTTCCGACGGTGAACAGGCGCGGTGAGGTGTTGGTGCCGATGGCACTTAACGTCACGCCGTTGTTCAGGAACGTGTTCTGGTAATCCGAAAGGACATTTGAGTAACCTAATTCCGAAATAGTGAAGCTGGAATTAACGATATTGTTAATGTTGGTGGGATTGGCAACACCGCCTGGGCCGCTGCCTGCGGCGGAGTAGGGCGTGCCTGCCGCAGCCGCTACGTCGTCGAAGATTACATAATCAGAGGCCACAGGCGCGCCGGGCAATTGCCAGTTCGCGTTGTCAGACCAGTTCGTGTTGTGGTTCGGCACATCAGTGCCGCTCCAGGTGACATAGGGCCGAACGCCAGTCGGGCCCCTGCTAAGCGTCAATACGACTTGATTGCCGGAGACGCTGACGCTGCCGGCATACGACGGACTGGCTGCCGGAAGAGTGCCCAGCGAGATATCAGACCCGCTGATAGAATTGGGCGATTGAATGAGCGTGACCGTGGTGGGGTAACTTGCGATTCCCGGCAACGAAATCACGTTTATTGTATTTCCCGCCCCGCCCATCGTCAAATTGGTGACGAGAACGGGTGCCTGGAGGTAGCCCGCGCTCACGTTGATGGACGCGTTGTTCAGACTCAAGCTGCTCAAGGTTGTCACACCCGTCACACCCGAGACGTCAAGCGTTGCTCCGTTAACTGTGACCGTGCTGTCAGAGATAGACCCGGCATTAGTCAAAGCCAGCGTCCCGCCGCTCACGAGAGTGTTTCCCGTATAAGTGTTGGCCGCGCTCAAGGCCAGTGTCCCGCTTCCCTCCTGCGTCAGGCCGCCCGCGCCGGAAATTGCGGTGGGCAAGAGGGCATAAATCGTTTGATCGTAGGCCAGCGTCCCGATGTTTGCCAACGTGCCGGCAGGCAGCGTGCCGTTGGCATCATTGTTCCCAATCTGGGCCGTCGCGCCCGCGGCGATGCTCAGGCCGCCCGAAATGCTGCTGCTGGATTGATCCAGAACCACCGTGCCGCCCAGGACGGAGATGCCGCCGCTAAAGCTGTCGCCGCTTTCGGACAGTGTCACGGTCGCAGTGCCGGACTTGACGAGCCCGACGCTTCCTTGAACCCCGCTGCCTGTGAAAGTGTAGTTCAAAACGTTGTTGGTCACGCTCCATGAAAGAGGAGTGTGCGGTGCGGTGAGGCTGACGGTCGCGGTCCGGGCCGCGTCATTGAATAGCGCAGAATCTCCTTCGGCGTAGGCCACAGCGGAGCCGTTGTTGGTCCAGTTCAGGGTGGTGGTGTCCCAATTGTCGTTCACGCCGCCGCCCCATTCATCCAGTTTCGGCAGCGCCGGGCCGCCGGTGACGTCCAGCCAGACGGTGCCGGAACCGTCATCATATACATTGCCTGTGTAGGTCCCCGGCATGGTTCCCAGCGAAAAAGCCAGGGCACCACCGGGTTCGCTCTGGTAGGTAATCAGAGGATACAGAGTTGGATAAGCCGTCACAACAGGCAGCGAGGAAATATTAACCACAGTTGTGCTGCCGTCGGATACAAGGTCTTGGACCTGGCAATTGGTTACGTTTTCGGCCACGCCCAGTTGCAACGTTGGAGAAGATGCCAATTCTAAATAGTTCAGCGGAAAGGCCGACGAACCCATCGTGTTGGTGACGGCCAGCAAACCGCCGGTCATATAAATGAGAGCGCCATAGCCGCTGCCGCTGTTTCCCATGCCGCCGGTGGTGATTTTGTTGGCCAGCACGGTCCCGCCGTTGATCATGAGTTCGGCCTGCGCCTCAACTGCATTCGAGGACAAATCGCTCAAACCATTGTTCGTTATCGCCAGCACAAGATTGCCGGCTACACTCAGAACCCCAGTGCCGCCCACGTTGATTGTGGCCTCGGCTGTCGTCGAAGGCTGCTGCGCAGAGGTAATCCAGCCATTGGTCATATTGTTCACACTGATCATGCCTGCGGCAAAAGTAAGCGTTCCGGAATTGATGGGACTTCCCCCGCTTTCAGCCGAGGAACTCCTGCCCAGCCACATGTTGTTGACGCTGGCATAGACCGTGCCGCCGGCGAAATCAGCCGTTCCCTGACACGTCGGGGTGCCGCCTGTGGCTTGGCCGTCGCCGATGGCCCAGGTTGCAACCAGGCTGCCTGGACCGTTGGTTCCATAGAAGCAAGCGACCGGGTTATTGAAGCTGGTATTGAAAAGCATTTGGCCGCCACTGCCGCTGTTCTGTTTTTTGAGCCCCATGCCAATGTCATTAACCCAAAATACGTTCGTTTGTCCCAGGTAAAGAGCGCTGCCAGGTCCATTATTCCCGGAATTGTCCCCAATATCCAAATTCGGCGACGAAGAAGAGGAAGCACCGGTGAAATAAACATAATTCGTCGCGGCCAAATAAAGAACGCCGCTCATACGGACGGAACCTTCGCCGATATAGATGTGGTTCATGTTCGTGGCGACAAAATGATCCAAACCGGACATGTTCAAAGTGGGTAGGCCATTGGGTGTCGTGGATGAAAACGAATACCCCAGAGTGATGGTATCATTGCTGGCGACCAATGTGGCGCCCGGACCGGAAATCGTCGTGGTAGGCGATGTTGCCGGGTATCCCGCGAATGCCGTGGTGTTGCCCATCGTCAGGCCGCCCGTGCCAATCGTGAGCGTGTTTCCGGGAAGGATCAGTGTATTTTGGAACGTGCCGATGTTTGTGTAGGTCAGCGATGAAGGATTTTCCGGGGTGCTCACTACGTTATTGATCGTGGTGTTGTTGCCGACGCCCGTGGCGTCGTTGAACACGCAGTTATTCCCATTGGGATTGACCCCGCCCTCCCAATTGTTGAGATCGGACCAATTGGTGTCGGCGGAAACGCCCACAACGGCCTGCCAGACCGCCTGCCCGGCAGCTGAGGCGGTCGCGGTTGCGCCAAACAAGGCGGCGAGGACAAGAAATGTGTGAAACGGGAATGCGGGAATTTTCATCGGGGTTTTCATAATTTTTTGGCACAATCGCGCGGACAATTTATGACCATAATTCTTGGGGGCTACTCCAATTACCGTCCCAGATCACAGCGCAAATGCCAATAGAACGTTTGTTCTAGCCACCTCAACAAGCGTGATATAGTTGCGGAAGTTAAATGAAAAAGCCCGAAATGCCTGCCAGGAACAACCCATCAGTCGCGTCCCGGAAATTTTACAACGGCTTCGGTGCGCGATTGGACGTGCAATTTTTCATAAACGGTATGCAGGTGCGCGCGGACGGTGCTGAGACTGATGCCAAACTGATCGGCGATTTCCTTGTACAGAAAGCCCTTAGCCAGCAATGCAAGAATTTGATGCTCGCGCTTCGTCAGCTTTTCCATTTCTGATTGTGGCCTTTTGATTTTTTGGAAATGATCGACAACTTTGCGCGCGATTTGCATGGACATTGGGGCGCCGCCGGAATGGACTTGCTCAATCGCCTGAACTAATTCGCCCGGCGTCATGATTTTGAGCAGGTAACCGCTCGCTCCCCACCGCAGTGAATCAAAAATCACGTCGCTTTCATCATAAGTCGTGAGCATAAGGAATTGCGTTTTGGGCAGACGTTCTTTGAGACGCGCGACGCATTCGATTCCATTCATGTGCGGCAGATTGATGTCCATTAAGACTATATCCGGCTCTTCGAGAGGAATTTTTGCAAGCGCCTCTTCGCCGTTGGGGTGTGCGCCAACGCAATGCAACATGCCCGCGCGCCCAAGTAATTCAGCAAGGCTCTCCCGCGTGCCGCGATTGTCCTCGACGATGGAAACTTTGATCCGCATTTTACCGCCATCCATAATGTAATATATTTCGATTGTGTGCCATTGAACAAACGTTTGAGAGGGTTTCAACTACAAGCAACGTGTTACCCATTCCTATTCCACGCGTGCGAAATGTAGCACCCCTGTTGCACCTGTGTAGCACCCTAAACAATTGGAATTAAACGATGTAGCACGTGTAGCACCCTACACGACTTAACATCATCATACAGGGCAAAGGGAAATCATTGTCATACTCATCGTCATCCTCATCCTCGATTATTTTCCGGGCCAGAACGATCCTCGCCAGGAAGTGATCGGCAATTTCCAGGATCGGTCCGGGTTTTGGCGCGGCAGCTTTGTTTTCTTGTGTTAATTTCCTCCAATTAGCCTGAAACATATCATAGATAAACAAAAGGGAGTCCTGGCCGCTACCATTCTCGGTTCGAGCATGGTGTTTATCGACTCGACTGTCGTCAGTGTCATCCTGCCCCGGCTCCAATCGGAATTCCACGTGAGCGGCGCGCAGATCCAGTGGGTGGTGGATGCCTATCTGCTCTTTCTCTCGGCGCTGATTTTGTTGGGCGGCACTCTGGGCGATCATTTCGGGAGGAGGGTTGTTTTCGAGGTGGGAATTGTTGTTTTTATAATGGCGTCACTGTGTTGCGGGCTTTCCCAAACCTTGTGGCAACTGACTCTGGCCCGGTGCGTGCAGGGAATCGGAGGCGCCATGCTCACTCCCGGAAGCCTGGCCATCATTGATGCGTGCTTCCCC
>DATJTK010000088.1:0-29511 GCA_035503455.1 Candidatus Sulfotelmatobacter sp.
AGCCGTTTTTGGCTTGGTGTCAATAACCTCACTAAATGTGAACTTATTGACACCGAAGCAAATGTCGCAAAACACCACGATTTTACTGGCAATCGGCTCCAAAATTTGAGCGCAAGACGCATTTTTGAGGTTCAACACTTCAACGCATCAACGCTTTCTGGTTGTAAAACCGCTTGCCGGGTGACCCCGGCTGACTTATCCTTATGGGTCTGTGACAGAACACAATATGTCCGCTGCAATCGCCAAAGGCCGTTGCGCAGGCGCTGAGGTTTGCCCTTTGAGCCGTGTACCGGTGGGGACGACTGTTTGCATCAAAGCGCTTGCGGCATCGCCCGAAATCCGCGAGCGATTGCGCGCCCTGGGCCTGTCCGAAAAGCAGGAGCTAAAGTTATTGAGCCGCGAGGCCAATTTCGTGTGTCAGGTTTGCAATGCCACTCTCGATCTAAATGCCGAATTGGCCGAAGCGATTCTCGTCGAAACTCCCCTGCCCGTCCGCCAGTTGCAGAGCCTGGTGGCCGACGTGTCGCAGCCTAAAGCCAGGCCGATGCGCGCGGCAGTCCGCATTTTCCTCTGCGTCGCGGCATTGATTGTGGTGAGCGTTCTTGTCTGGCAGGGTCTCACGGCCCATGGCAATCCAAATCCAACGACGCCAAATGTCAGTCCTGCCGCAGCCACGCTGGACATCGGCGTGCTCGTCTTTCGCGAAGGGTTGGAAACAATTTTGGTCCTGGCCGCCATCGTTGCCAGCATGACTGGAGCCCGAGCGGCCCAGCGCAAACCCGTGATCGCGGGCGCGGGCGTCGCCTTTGGAGCCACCCTGGTGACCTGGTTTGTCGCCATGGGCATCATCAGCAACCTGCAACAAAATGTGTCCGCGCTGAACTTGCAGGCGGCGACCGGCATGCTCGCGGTCGTTGTGCTGCTGGTCGTCATGAACTGGTTTTTCCATAAGATTTATTGGGGCGGCTGGATTGCGATGCATAACCGCAATAAAAAGAAATTATTGAGCAGCGCCAGCGTGGCGGAAATCTCGCGTCAGCGACTGACCTGGGGCCTGGCTCTGCTGGGCTTCGCCTCGCTTTACCGCGAAGGTTTCGAGGTGGTCCTCTTTCTGCAAACCTATTACCTCCAAATGGGAGGCAAAATCGTCTTATTCGGCGCATTGCTGGGTCTCTTTTTCACGGGAATCGTCGCGGCGCTGACGTTTTTGGCTCATCGCCGCCTGCCTTACCGGAAAATGCTCGTTCTGACGGGTATTCTCCTGGGCGTTGTGCTGCTGGTCATGGTTGGCGAACAAGCCCAGGAAATGCAACTGGCCGGCTGGATTCGTACTACTCCCATACCCTGGCTCAAGATTCCTGATTGGGCCGGCCTGTGGTTCTCTGTCTTCCCGACCGTTCAGACGCTCGTGGCCCAGGGAATTGCCCTGGTCCTGGTCGTGGGCTCCTACTTCGCGGCTCGTTATCACAGCAGCAAAGAGCAGGACGAAGCGCTTTCCGTCCCGCAGGCGTGAGGTCTTCTTTAGTCCGTTGAGAAAGGGACTTAAAGGACGCAAGGGACTAAAGGCCTGTCATAATTCATTTGACCGCCCCTCGTTTGAGGCTTCCATTAGCTCATGCGAGCGATGATTTTGGAAAAGCCCCGGGAACCGCTACGCGCCGTTGAAATACCAACGCCGAAACCGGCGGCAAATGAAATTTTGATTCGTGTCTCAGCCTGTGGCGTTTGCCGGACAGACCTGCACGTTGTGGATGGCGAATTGCCGAAACCCAAACTGCCGCTCATTCCAGGCCACGAAATCGTGGGATTTGTTGCTGACAGGGGACGCAACGCCCGCCGCTTTAAACCCGGCCAGCGCGTAGGTGTTCCGTGGCTCGGATGGACGTGCGGGAAATGCAGATACTGCCGAACGGGCCGTGAAAATCTATGCGACTTCGCCGCGTTCACTGGATATACACGCAACGGCGGTTACGCGGAATTTACAGTCGCAGACGAGCGCTTTTGTTATCCAATCAAGGGCAAAGGTGCGGATGTCAACGCCGCTCCCCTGCTCTGCGCCGGATTAATCGGGTTTCGCTCACTGGCAAAAACCGGCGATGCAAAGCGGTTGGGCATTTACGGATTCGGCGCGGCGGCCCATATCATCGCGCAGGTGGCAAAGTACCAGGGACGGCGAATTTTTGCCTTCACGCGCGGGGGCGATTTAAAGGCGCAACGATTTGCGGAATCGCTGGGAGCGGTTTGGGCGGGCGATTCGCAAACGCTCCCGCCTGAAAGACTGGACGCTGCAATCATTTTCGCCCCTGTGGGTGGGCTGATACCGGCCGCCCTTGCAGCGGTGGATAAAGGCGGTGTGGTCGTTTGTGGCGGTATTCACATGAGCGAAATTCCGGCGTTTTCTTATGACTTGCTTTGGGGCGAGCGCGTGGTCTGCTCCGTGGCGAACCTGACACGCCGGGACGGCAATGACTTTTTCAAAATCGCGCCACGGGTTCCCGTCCGCACGACGGTGGAACCTTTTCCGCTGGAGCAGGCCAATGAGGTCCTCGACAAGCTCCGGCACGGCCAAATTCAAGGCGCGGCGGTTTTGACGCCGAATTCCTGTTAGAGGACGTGAAGAGTATGCATATGAGGTCTGAAAGTCCGCAACATCCGCTACAGCGTTGAACATCAACGACTTAGTCCGCAACAAATCCGCAACAGGGTCGCAACATTTGGGAAACGGCGAACGAGGGAGCGGGTCATTTTTTCCTTTGTCGGGACAATCGAAGATATCGCCGCACGACGCCCTATATTATTTTAATGGCAGGAAGCTGCAGGCCGTGCGTTCGGGTCCATGGAAATTAGCCATCGCATGGCAAGCAACAGGCAAAGGCTTTGGCCCATCGGCGCGGGCAAGCTTCGAGAAGCCGCGCCTCTATAACCTGGACACAGATATCGGCGAGCGGACCAATGTAGCCGCTGAACATCCGGAAGTGGTCGCGCGGCTGCAGGGCTTTATCGAACAAATGGACGGCGACCTGGGAAGAAATGGCAATGGACCGGGAGTCCGCCCTCCCGGGCGCGTGGCTCATCCACATGTGCTGTTTAAAGGCGTTGCCCAGGAATATATTGACATGGAGTATGACCTCGCGGACCAGTAGTCCCGACGAGGATGGAAGATTGAGAATTGCGGATGGATCGTTCGGCAAAGCCGCCGGTAGCGGCGGTTCAACCCGCTCCATCTTCCGTCCTCAATCTTCCATCTTCGTTTTTTCCGAATTAACGGCTATCGTCCGACCGTGCACAGCGACATCCGCGTCGCCAATCCGCCGCCAAAGCCTCTCATGGTTTTTGACGGCGACTGTAATTTCTGCGGGGTTTGGATCCGCCGCTGGCGGCAATTGACCTGTGATGCCGTGGACTATCTGCCTTCGCAGGACCCGGAGATTTCGGACCGTTTTCCCGAAATTCCGCATAAGCACTTTCAGACGTCAGTGCAATTGATCGAGCCTGACGGCGAAGTTTATTCCGGAGCAGAAGCAGTGTTTCGCGCGCTTGCTAAAAATTCGAAGATGGATTGGGTGCTCGATTCATACAAATCGGCGCCGGGAGTCGCCACAGTGACCGAACGCGCCTACAGCTTCATTGCGAGCCACCGGACGACCTTTTCATTTTTAACGAGGCTCGGCTGGGGGCAACACGTTGAGAGACCGGAATTTTATGTGACCCGTTGGATTTTCCTGCGGGCGCTCGGTTTAATCTACCTGGTCGCTTTCGTTTCACTTTGGACGCAAATTACCGGGCTCATTGGTCATAACGGAATCCTGCCCGAAGACCAGTATATGGCCGCCGTAAAGCAGCACGTTGATCTTTTGGGGATTGGCCTGGGGCGGTACCATTCCTGGCCGACGCTGTGCTGGTTGAATTCTTCGGACGCTTTTTTGAAATTTCAGTGCGGCGCGGGCGTGTTATTCGCCTGCTTGTTGATTATTGGCGTTTGTCCCATTCCGTCGCTGGCGCTGCTTTGGCTGCTATATCTTTCCCTCACGTCTGTTGGCGGCGATTTTTTGAGTTTTCAGTGGGACATTCTGTTGCTCGAAGCGGGATTCCTCGCAATATTTTTTGCGCCATGGCAATTGTGGCCGAAATTATCGCGCGAAAGGCCGCCCTCAAGGATTGTGTTATGGCTGCTGCGGTTGCTGCTGTTCAAGCTGATGTTTTCTTCGGGCTGCGTGAAACTGATGAGCCATGATCCCAATTGGCGCAATCTGACTGCCCTCACCTTTCATTACCAAACCCAGCCCCTTCCAACATGGATCGCCTGGTATGCCAATCAATTGCCGCTATGGTTCCAGAAGTTTTCCTGCGCCGCCATGTTCGCTATTGAATTGGGCGCGCCGTTTCTGATTTTTTTGCCGAGGCGAATTCGCTTTTTTGGCGCGTCGGCAATCGCGTTCCTGCAAATCCTGATTTTGCTGACCGGCAATTACACATTCTTCAACTGGCTCACGCTCGCGCTTTGCCTGCTATTGCTGGATGATTTTGCGCTCAAAAAACTTCTTCCCGGCCGTTTGACCCAGCAGGCAACACGCAACGGGCGCTCTCCCTGGCTGCTCGCAATCACTATCCCCCTCGCCGTGATCTACGTCTCGGTTTCCTTTCTCGATATTATCATCATTTTCGGCCCGCCCAGCCCCAAATTGAATCCAATTCTCTCGCTCGCCGGATGGCTTGAGCCATTTCGATCGATCAACAACTACGGCCTGTTTGCCGAAATGACGACCGAACGCCACGAAATCATCGTGCAAGGCAGCGATGACGCTGTTCATTGGAGCGACTACGAATTCAAATATAAACCCGGTGATGTGACGCAACGTCCGGTGTTTGTCGCGCCGTTTCAGCCGCGTCTTGACTGGCAAATGTGGTTTGCGGCGCTGGGTAATTATCAGGAAAGACCGTGGTTCGAAAATTTCTGCATACGGCTGCTGCAAGGCTCGCCCCAGGTCCTGGCGTTGTTAAAACATAATCCCTTTCCGACAAAACCGCCGCGCTATATTCGCGCCGAACTTTACGATTATGAATTTACGCGTTTTGGCGAACGCCAGGCAGACCACGCATGGTGGAACCGCCAATTCATCGGTGAATACATGCCGCCCATTTCATTTTCTCAATAAAGCTGCCACGCATTACCGCTGGGCAGATCCGGGTCCTGGCCACGCCACAACCTGGAAGAACTCGGCAGGAACTGCCGGATAATTTGTAATAGCGATGTTCCAATTTCCGTTTGCGTCCGCCGAGTTTGTCATGATCGGCTGCCAGTTCACCTGGGCGAGATTAGTCGTTGCTTCCAGAATGTAGGGATAGCCGGGTGTGCCGGCCAGTTGCAAGTACAACTCGTTCGTAGCCCCGCCCGGGCCCGAAATATTTACGCCGGTCACAGTCAGCGTAGGCTGCGGGATGCTCTGAAAATATTCCGAATACACAGGCACGGGGTCCGGTGAACTTAAAATCGGCTCGCTGAAACTGGCGATGACTAACCTGCCTCCAACGACTGAATCCGCCGGACAAACGGGAAATTTGATATCAAAATGAACACCCGAGAAAATAATGGGATTCACGTAAAAGCCGGCCGGATTCCCATAGACCGGACTGCCGGCGAATTGCGCTTCAAACATTTTTGCCGCGGGTAAATATTGAGTTCCGTCGGGCATATAATAAGGCCAGCCGGGCCACACTTGCGCGGGTAAGGTTCCACTATCCGGAAAACTCACCGGGGTGCTGAGCGGGTTCCCGGCAGCGTCGATGAGATAGCCTATCACGCAGTATTCATTTGTTGGCCATATCCCAATGGTTCCAGTTTCGTTTATGAAAAGATCCACCGTAAAACTGGCATAGCCTGCATCGACCAAAAAATCGTCATTAGCGAAGAAAATGTCCACCGACTGATGCTGTCCGTCCAATGACGCGCCACTGAGCGGGTCCAAAATAGAAAAATCCTCGACATACGATGTGCTTGTCCCGGACTCCGGAGCCTCCATTGAAACGACAAGCGCTTCAGCGCTTGTAACCAAAATGCCGAGCGACAGCGCGACGACCAGGCAGAATCGCGGCCAGGCAGGAATCTTTGCTTTTTTATCCTGCCCGCTCATCGATATTTTGTCGTTGGATGCGTTCATTATTGTGCTCTCACCGCCGGCAAAACGCCTCCCGTAAAATGATTATCGATTGCGTTGCATCGACAAACTGCGCGCAGCGCGCTACGGCGCCCTGACACACCGAAATCCCACCGCGTAGGGGACGATAATTGGGTAAAAGCCTCTATACGCACATCGTGCGAAACCAGCCAACCCGCCCCAGCTCCCGCCGCGCAAAACGCGGCCACCCACTGAACTTGACGCCGGTCCGCGCGGGTCGCTGCCACCCAAATATGGACTACCTGCCGGATATGGCGGTCCGGCATACCAATCCCAACACCACTCAAATACATTGCCCGCCATATCGTACAGCCCGTAGCCGTTCGGCGGATACGATCCCACCGGGCTCGTGTACGGAAAACCGCCTGTGGCGTATTGGGCGTCGTAACCATCCGCGCCCAGATCATAGCTGTAGTCATTGGTGTCTCCCCTGTAATCGGCCTGGGCTTCAGAGATTGTGTCGCCCCACGGAAACCGTTGCCCGCTTAGCCCTCCCCGCGCGGCTTTCTCCCACTCGGCCTCCGTTGGCAGCCGGTAGCCACTGGCTGCCCAATTCGCATAAACTGAATCCGTATCGCCATTGGTATAAATCAGCGTCATCGCCGCGTCGGTGTAATAAATCGGCGTCAAACCCTCCTGCTGCGAGCGGGCATTGCTCCACTTGACGACATCGTACCAACTCACCGTTTGCACCGGATGGTTCGGCGCCTTGCCTGACGCGTCGCCGCTGTCAAAATTATATCCGTGACTCGTTGCGTAGTTGGAAACGGTCTCCCATTGACTGAGACTCACTAAATTCGTATCCATGTAAAATGCAGACACATAGACATTTGTGGAAATGGCGTCGCTCTCTCCATCCAGCGGATCTCCGATGGTGAATGACCCCGCAGGAACAAGGGCCATGCCGGGCGGCGATGCGCCGCTGGAACACTCCACGACAATCAACGCCGACACAAAAAAGAACCAGTAGAGTTTGATCCTGATAAATTTGAGATTCAATGCATGCACAGGACTAAAGGCTGCATTTTTAAAGCTTATCTACTGATAAATTCTAAGTCAATACAGAAAGTTTCGGCATATCTTTCTTCCTTATTTGCGTATGCTCTTTTAGGCCAAAGACAGGCACGGATGAGACACGCATCTGCCAGGCGGCACACCGGGTCCGGGTGTTTCACTGTATAGCGTTTATGTTGAACGCTTTACATCGAAAAGACCTGATCCTCACAACCTTCGCGGACGTGGCGTTTGGTCTCCGTGCTTTTGCAAATCCTGGGGCTAAGTTGCGCGAAGCGAACTAACTGGTTAAGTAAGTGTTATATAAGTTGTTTGCCAAGAGCCGTCCCCGGTCGGTTATTTTCGGATGCGCTTTTAGGCCACAGCTTCACACAGATGAGACGCAGATGGGCCGGCCAGAGAATTGGAAATTCTGCATGTCGGCAGCTACGCCCCTGAGTATGAACAGTTTATCGGCCAACGTTTTAGCAACACATGGCAACATAGTACCAGCAATCAGTTAAATCAGTATATGCTTCCAAATTTTAAAAACTTCGGCCGGCCGCCCGGGTCGGCTTTCCGCACTCCGAAATCGGCAACTTGCCTCTGGCCTCGACCCAAGCCAGCGCTAAAAATAAAGTTCACTCAATTGTTCGCGGATAACCGCGACTACGTCGAATGCCGCCTTGCCCTTGCGGAAAACGTTTGTAAGAGTATAGGCCATTGCTTCCAGCGGGGCCGCCCGGTAGCCGACCGACTCGATGCCGTTAGCGTAGGCTTCGACAAATCGTTTAGGTCCCAAAAACTGCCACTGGACGACATGAACCAGTTCATGAAAGTGCTGGGCTTCGTTTCCGCGCATTCGATGCCGCAAAAGGATCATATCCAGGAATACGATGCCGCCGACATCCATATTCTCAAAATCGGAAAACTGGCCAAACCCCATGGCGCCCAAAGGCGGAATGGGCACGGCCGGCAAATAGACCACTCTCGCCTTTGTCAAGATATCCCGATGGAAATAGCGCGGAAGCCGCTTGAACCCAAGCGATGCAACTGGTTGTGCCTTTTCTGCATGCACGCTCAAGATGCCCTGAATCCAATCGAAGACCAGCGGATACTTTTCATCGAATTCTATTCGGGTCATAAACGCTTGCAATTCTCCTCCTTTGAGAATGTTGACCAAAACGGCCGGAAGTAAAGCGCCAAACCGGGCTTATTTTATTCCGCATTACGCGGGTAAATCACACCTCGTAATCGACAACCAAAATATCCGCGCGAATCGGATTCAGAATTTTCTGCACGACGCGCTGATGCTCCGGGTGCGGAATATAACCTTCCAGGGCCGCGCGATCTTTGAAGCGGAAAACCAATCCGTGCGTGAAGCCTTTAGAACGTTCCGAAAAGTTCTTCCCGGACGATACATCCGCAATGCCCGGGATTTTGTCCTTCAGGGATCGCAACTCCACCATCGCGTAATCAATCGATTCCTGGGTCGCTGTTTCGTTCCAGCGAAATAAAAGAATGTGTTCAATCATAATTCTTACGGCTCCCTGTCCGTGACAGTGACAATGAATCTGCTTCCGCCAGCAAACGATACTACGAGAGTTTTTAATGTCAACCTGTCTTCGCCTGGCTTCCGCCGTTGCTGAATTGACTTCACATTGAGCCTGGCCCTGATAACACTATGTGTGGCGTCGTACTGACTGAGGCGCCATTTCAAATAGAGGAAGGAATACCTATGAGACGCATTGGCATACTGACGGCGGGTGGCGACACACCCGCGCTCAACGCCACCATCCATGGCGCGGTGACGCGCGCGAACCAACTCAAAATGGAGATCATCGGCCTGATCAAGGGCTTCAATTGCCTGTTCAATGCACGAGTTCCGCATGTGCACTTGAACCCGCTTTATCAGGAGATCCCCGAACTCGACCCGACGAAGGGCGGCACTCTCATTGGCTCGTCGCGCGATTACGTGGACCCGGATAAAAAGGACGACCTCGACCTCATAGCGATGCGGCTGAAAAAGCTTGGCATCGAGGGACTGATTTGCGTGGGCGGCGACGGCACGTTAAACGGATTGCAACCGCTCGCCGAACGCCTGCCAACAGTACTCGCTCCCAAGACAATTGATAACGACCTTGGCCTGAATTATCCCAGCGAACCGGATGAATACGTGCGCGTCAATGATGCCTCCGTCAAAGCCGGATTCCGATACAAACGCGCCGAGTCCAACGCCGTATTCAGCCTCGACCAGATTGTCAATTATGCCACACCGGGCTACGCGACGTCCGTCTTCGTCTCCGCCGGCGGTGTCGGGCGGATCCGCACGACGGCTGAAAGCCACCGGCGCATCGCGATCATCGAAGTCATGGGCCGCCATTCAGGCTACATCGCGCTCGGCACGGCTTACGGCCAGCCGGACATCATCCTCGTCCCGGAAATCGGCCTGGATTTGGAGCACCTGGTCGAACGCGTAAAGCATCTTTACGACCTGCAAAAGAACGTCGTCATCGTCTGCGGGGAAGGCATCGTGGACGAACAGGGCCGGGAACTGGGGGCCGAAACCAAATCCACCGATCCTTCCGGCAACATGATTTTGAGCGGCGCGGCGGATGCGTTGCGCTGGAAAATGATTCAAATGATCGGCGACAGATATTTCCAGCTCTACCGTCGCGGCGATTCCGCCAAGGAAGCCATCTTCACGCGCAAAGTCGGCCACACCCAGCGCGGCGGCCGGCCAATTTTGTTTGACCGCTTTTACGCGGCCGCACAGGGCGCGAAAGCCGTGGATTTGCTTGTGGAAGGCCGCAATAATGCCGTCTCCGTCCTTCAATACAACTCCAGGCAGGGCTTTTTTGTGGAAGGCTACGATGCGAATCGTTTCCGCGACCGTTGGGGCTTGATTCATGCTCGGAAGATGCATCCCCTGCTTTACGATGCCAAGTTGATGAAGCCGTCGAAGCTCGGCATCGAGTACATGATGCCGATTTTCACGGACGCCATCGGCGAGGACGACATGGAGCACACGCGGCGCACGCTGTTCGCGCCCGGAAATCTTTCCCTGCCGTATCACTCCATCAATACCGACGTTCACAAGCGTATCCGGTATTTGCAGGCAGATGGGGCTTAGGTCGAGCAGCATTTGGAAACCGGGTTTCGAACAACAAGGACACAAAGACAGGATTTCCCGCCAATCCAACCGCTCCATTCCCTTGTCACTCATCACTCCGAAGAATAAGATGACGCCGCATATAATTCATGACCGACATTGCCGAAAACCGCGCGTTCACTTTCAATTGGTTTGCGCCGTCCCGTTTTGCCCTCCTGCTGGCGTTGCTCGTTGTCGCATCTTTTCCGCAGGTCATTTCCGGCGCGCAAACGTTCATCGCGCGTGATTACGGCTTCTTTGCCTATCCTCTGGCGTATTTTCAAAAACAATGTTTTTGGCACGGTCAAATCCCCTTGTGGGACCCGTACAACAATTGCGGCATTCCCTTCCTGGCGCAATGGAACACGATGCCTCTGTATCCGCCTTCGCTGATTTACCTGCTGCTGCCGCTTACATGGTCGCTCAGTTTTTTCTGTCTGCTGCATTTATGGTTCGGCGGGGTTGGCATGTATTTTTTGGCTCGACGCTGGACGGCCAATGACTTCGCCGCCGCATTTGCTGGTACGGCGTTTTCATTCAGCGGCATGACGTTGAATTTGCTCATGTGGCCCAGCCATACGGCCACCTGGAGTTGGATGCCGTGGGTAGTCCTGGCTGTCGAAACCGCGTGGCGCGAAGGTGGAAGGCGCATGGCCATCGCAGCCATCGCCGGCGCGTTTCAAATGCTGGCGGGCGGACCCGAAATCATTTTCTTTACGTGGCTGGTTTTGCTGGCGCTGTGGATCGAACAAATTGCGACCAACGAATTCCCGCGACGCGCATTCTGGCGTTTTCCGGTGATTGTCGCGTTGGTCGCAATGATGGCGGCGGCGCAACTGCTTCCATTTTTGGATTTGACGGCGCATTCGCAACGGCAAGCAGGTTACGCGGACTTGCGCTGGTCCATGCCCGGGCACGGCTGGGCCAATTTCCTGGTGCCGATGGCTTTTGGCGGCGTTCGAGGCGAAGGAATTTTTTTTCAGAACGGCCAGGCGTGGACATCATCCTATTACCTAGGGATCGCAACCCTCTGGCTTGCCCTGCTGGCGATTTGGAAATGCCGGAACCGTCGTGTCTGGTTGCTTACGGCCGTCGCGATGGTTGGCGTGATCTGCGCGCTCGGCGAAAACACTCCCATTTTTCCAGCCGTGCGAAAACTCGTTCCGCAACTGAGTTTCATTACGTATCCGGTCAAATATTTGTTGCTGGTGACCTTTGTCGCCCCGTTGCTTGCGGCATTTTCCCTGGCTCGGCTACGGGAACAGAAACGCGAAATCGGAATTGTCGGCGCGGTCTTGTTAATCCTGATGGCAGCCATAATCATTTGGGTGTCCCGCTCTTCCTTCCCAAATGTCAATGCTCACGCGGCGTTGTTGAACGGATTTTCCCGCCTTGCTTTTCTGGTTTTGACGGGGATCGTGTTTCTTTGCCTCGCGCGGGACACCGATGGCAGGATTCTTAAGCTCGCGCCATTGGCTCTAATATGCGTGGCATGGCTTGACGTGTTGAGCCATGAACCGGTGCAGAATCCCACCGTGCAACCGGGAGTCTATAAACCAAATTTAGCCCGTGAGCAATTGGCCATGAATCCGCAACCGGAATTGGGCGGACCGCGCGCCATGGTGTCGCCGAAAGCATTCCTCCAGTTCATCCAATTGGCTCTCAGCAGTCCGGAAAAAAATTACCTGGCCAAACGGCTGGGATATTGCGCCGATTGCAACCTGCTGGACGGCGCGCCGAAAGTGGACGGCTTTTTCTCCCTCGCCCCCCACGAAAACGACAGTTTGATTTCGATGATTTATGGCGCGACAAACGATTTTCCCAGACTCGACGATTTCATGGGCGTTTCGCAAATCACGGCGCCTGACGAAATTTACCATTGGCTGCCGCGGACGACATTTTTGCCGCTCGTAACCGCCGGGCAAAAGCCGACGGTGATGAGCGACTGGAATGCGTTAACCCTGATGAAAGATCCGAAATTTGACGGAAGCAAAATGGTTTTTCTCGGGCAGGAAGACACACCGTTTGTCACAATCACAAATGGCGCCCTGGCGCAGGTCCTGAGTTCAAAATTCGGGCTGCAGAACGTCAAAATTGAAGTGGATGCCCCTGTTCCATCGGTTGTGGTCGTGGCGCAGACCTATTATCACGATTGGCACTCCTCCGTGGACGGCCGGGATGTTCCCCTGCTTCGCGCGAATTATGCATTTCAGGCGGTCCAGGTCCCGCAGGGCAGGCATGAGGTTGTTTTGCGTTACATCGATCAGGCGTTTGAAGTTGGCGTGGCAATTTCGATTATCGCGTGGATCGTGTGTTTGTGGGCTGGTTTGCGCCGCCCGCACCGTTGATTGCGGAATGGCCCGGCCGATGCTGCTATCGTAAATCCTGGAAATTAGAAAGAATGCCTTTGAATATTCAAACCGAGAACGGCGATTCATGGATTACGCCGCGCCGGTTTGCCGTTTTTCTCGCCATCCTGACGTTTGCGTCATGGCCCGGGGTTTTTCTCGGGCTTCAAATGTTTGTGTTTCGCGATTTTGGATTTTTTTCCGCGCCCATTGCATGGCATCTCCGGGAGAGTTTCTGGCATGGGGAATTGCCGTTGTGGAACCCTCTTAGCAATTGCGGGCAGCCGTTTCTCGCCGAGTGGAACACCCAGGCGCTTTATCCGCCGGTCTTATTTTATCTGCTTCTGCCGTTTCCCTGGTCTTTAGGCGTGTTCTGCGTGCTGCATTTGTTTTTCGGTGGTTTGGGAATGTTCTTTCTTGCCCGTCACTGGACACAAAGCAGTTTTGGCGCAGCCCTGGCGGGTGTCATCTTCGCTTTCAGCGGTCTGATGACAGGCAGCCTGGGTTGGCCGTCCATTATCGCGGCCCTGGGATGGATGCCGTGGGTCGTATGGCTCACGAGGCGCGCATGGAAAGAAGGCGGAAAAATATTGGCTCCTGCCGCGATTGCGGGCGCGCTGCAGATGCTCTCCGGCGGAGTTGAAATAGTATTGTTAACGTGGGCGCTGCTTGGCGCAATCTTTATGGCGGAATTCATTTCAGCCGCCACGCCGCGGGCAAAAATCGTGATTCGTTTTTGCATCGTGATACTTTTCGTTGCCGGCCTGAGTGCGGCGCAATTGCTTCCGTTTTTCGATTTATTGCGCCATTCGGAACGGGCGGCAAATTATTTCACCGCGGATTCCCCAATGCCGCCTTCGGGCTGGGTCAATTTTCTTGTACCGTTGTTTCGAGACAGCTTCGCGCAGGGCATCTATTATCAAAACGGCCAATATTGGATACTCTCCTACTACACGGGAGTGATTACCGTGGCACTGGCGGCGATGGCATTGTGGCGCCGCCGCTCTGTTGAAGTTTGGGTGATGCTCGCTCTGAGCATTTTTTGCCTGGTGTTGGCCACCGGCAACGCCACGCCCCTCTATGCCTGGATGTCCGCCCATGTCGGCATCGTGGGATTGATCCGTTTTCCGGTGAAATTTGTGACACTGCCGGTCTTCGCGATGCCGCTGATAGCGGCGTATGCGTTGAGCGGGCCAGCCGTTGAAACGGTTAAAACAAGCCGGCCGGCTTACTCGTGGCTGCTGGCCTGGTTTGCGACCATTGCACTGATTGGGGGTTGCCTCGTGTGGGCAGCCCGGGAACCGTCGTTCAATCTGATTCAGGCCGTAGTCATTAATGGATTAATTCGTGTCGCTTTTTTCACAGCCATTGTCATCAGTCTATTTGTACTGGAAAAGGTGACCCCCGCGAGGATCCGCGGCTGGCTCCAGGCGCTGGTAGTTGTTCTGGTCTGGCTCGATCTGAATTGTCACTCGCCACAACCGCCGCTGGTAAAGCCCGTTATTTTCAATCCGAACATGCCCCGGCCGGCGGCTCCTCCGCAATTGGGTTTCGGCCGTGCCATAATTCCGGCGGACGTGCTCCATACCCTCACGTTTGCCGCCCACCAGGACGCGACCGAAAATTTTCTTACGGACCGTTTTGCAATGTTCAGTGATTGCAATCTGTATGACGACATCCCGAAATGTGACGGTTTTTTTCCGCTCAATCTCCGCGGGAACGTTTTGTTGAACGGCAACCTGAGCGAACGGATGCAGGACTTTTTGGGAGCGTCCCAGTCCCTCGCCATCAAGGGCGGCGTTTTAGAATGGGCGCCACGTCCAACGTTCATGCCCATGCTCACCGGCGGGCAAAAGCCGGTGTTTGCCACGGATTCGGAAACGCTGGCATTGCTCGCCAGCACAAATTTTGATCCGCGCGCCGAAGTTTACTTGCCACTGGCTGTCCGAAGCGCCGTGACTGTTTCCAACACAGCAACGGTCAAAATTATTTCCGTGGAATATTCGGCACAAAAAATCACGGCCAACGTGGATGCCGGCGCGCCCGCGATGCTGGTGACGGCGCAGTCGTATTATCATCCCTGGCACGCTTATGTGGACGGCAGACCAACGCCGTTGTGGCGGGCCAACTATGCTTTTCAAGCGCTGGAAATTCCCGCCGGCGCGCATGACATAAAGTTGGTTTATGAAGATTGGAACTTCCGAATCGGTTTGCTCATTTCGGCGATCACACTGGCGATCGCAGCCGTCTTTTATTGGATTTCCGTTGTTCGATTAAGAATTCAGAGCTCCCAATTCAGAATTTGGCCCTAAACGTCCTAAAGCGGATATTCATCCAGCGTTTGCACTTTGTCCGCGGATGCATGACCAATCACCAATTTTTCTTTTTTAACCTTTCAAACCCTGATAACGTCTTCTTTTCCAATGATATTGAGTTTTCGTTCTTTCGTAACCGTCGCTTTCCTGGCTGGCGTCGCCGCGCTCGGTCTTTGTTCCTGCTCATCCAATCCGCCTCCAACCGCAACACCTGCGCATGCAGCCATGGGCCGGGAAGAGACCTTATTGGATGCCGACTGGTTGTTCCATTTGAACGACGTTTCCGGAAGTGATGCCGCCGCGCCAGCCTGTGACGACAACCAGTGGAGGCATGTTAATGTGCCGAACGATTACGTGCAGGAAGGAACCTATAGCACTAACAACGTCAGAAGCCATGGCTATCTGCCGTATGAACCGGCATGGTATCGGAAACATTTCACGATTCCCGCATCCGACCAGGGCAAAACTCTGCGATTGGATTTTGACGGGGTTTTCCGTGACAGCGAAGTTTGGCTGAACGGCACTTTTTTGGGCGAGCATCCCAGCGGCTATACTCCGTTTTCTTATGACATCACTCAGATTGCAAAACCCGGCGCGGAAAACGTCATCGCCGTGCGCGTGGACCCAAGCCAATTCGAAGGCTGGTGGAATGAGGGCGGCGGCATCTATCGGCACGTCCGGTTGACCGTCCTGTCTCCGTTGCACGTGGCGCAATATGGAACGTATGTGGTTTCCACCGTTCCCAAAGGCGACCAGGGGGCGGACGATGAAGCAGATTTGGCCATTCAAACCACAGTGCAGGATGACCAGGGGCAGGCAGCCACTTGCCAGGTTCTCTCTGAGATCCTCGCTCCGGATGGAACGCTCGTCGCATCAATCACGAACGATGCAACGGCGCCGGCAAATGGCCAAAACCAGATAGAGCAGCAAACGACGATTCAAAAGCCAAAATTATGGTCCATTAAATCGCCCAATCTTTATCAATTACGCACGACCGTTTTGCAGGACGGCGCGCCGGTGGATGTGACGACCACGACGTTTGGTATCCGGACGATTCGCTATGACGCTGACAAGGGATTTTTTCTGAATGGCCGCCGTGTGGAAATACAAGGGACGGCGAATCACCAGGATTTTGCGGGAGTTGGAATCGCTGTGCCGGACAGCCTGCAGGCCTGGCGCGTGGAACAGTTGAAACGCATGGGATGCAATGCCTGGCGGACCGCCCATAATCCCCCGAACCAGGCGCTGCTGGACGCCTGCGACCGCCTGGGAATGATGGTCATGGATGAAAACCGGCATCTTGGCGATGCTGAGACCCCAAAGTCGCCGCATGGAACCACCTGCACAAATTTTTCGGACCTCGACACGATGATTCTGCGCGATCGCAATCATCCCAGCATCATCATGTGGTCCATGTGCAATGAGGAGAAGTTGCAAGGCAAGCCGGAGGGTGCGCGGCTAATGTCGGCGATGATGCAGGAGGTGCATCGCTTTGACACGACCCGGCCCATCACCTGTGCGATGAGCGGCGGATGGCTCACCAATGGACTTGCCGACGTGGAAGATATCGTAGGCATTAATTACAGCAGGTTGGTTTACGAGAAGGTTCATCAACGTTACCCGCAAAAGGCCGCATTTTGGAGCGAAGACCTCAACCAAAAGACGACCCGCGGCGAGTATGCCGATGATCCTGTGACCGGCATGTGCAGTTGCTATAACCTGAGCGATAAATTGTGGCTGGCCGTGGTGAACCACCCGTACATGTGCGGTACCTTCGTCTGGACCGGTTTCGATTACAAGGGCGAGCCCAATCCCTACGGCTGGCCGGACGTAAGCAACAACACCGGGCTTATGGACTGCTGCGGTTTTCCCAAGGACAAATACTATTACTTTGAATCGTGCTGGTCACCCAAACCAATGGTGCACGTAATGCCTGCTTCCTGGAATTGGCCGGGTAAGGAAGGTCAAAAAATCCGCGTCCTCGCCTTCAGCAATGCAAAAGAGGTAGAACTGTTTTTAAACGGCCAAAGCCTGGGAACAAAGAACGTCCCGCACGACGACTATGTGCAATGGGAAGTTCCGTATCAGCCCGGCCAACTCGTGGCCCGGGCCTACAAAAGTGGACAAACAGTGGCCACGGACACGCTCGAGACAGCCAGTGCTCCTGCGCAAATTGAGCTTTCACCTGACCGAACAGCGCTGCATGCTGACGCAGAAGACGCGGTCGTCGTCCCAGTCACGATTTTGGACGAAAAAGGGCGCGTGGTTCCGGATTCGAGCAATCGTGTGACGTTTCAGCTTGCCGGCAATGGCGAAATCCTGGGCGTCAGCAACGGCGATCCGGCGGACCACGACACGGACAAATCCAATCAACGGAACGCTTTTCACGGGCATTGTATAGTTGTAATTGAGGCGGGCGACAAACCTGGAACGATTGAATTGACGGCGACTTCGCCTGGACTCCGCTCGGGGGTTGTGAGTTTTACGGTCGAGTAACCGCGGGAAAAACTATTGGGAAAGTAGCAAGTCGAAGTGGCCAGGCCCCTAATCCTTCTTTGATAAAATTTCTTCGAGGGCGAATTTAAATACGGTGTAAGCGACTTCGTCTCCCTGATAAATCACGACACGCACTTCCTCCAAACCATGCTGTTCGCTTTGCAAAAAGCCGACAATTGAACTTAGCGCCACCGGCGCGGCCAGGCGAAGCGGATAACCAAATACTCCAGTGGAAATTGCCGGAAACGAAATGCTCTTTAAACCGCGCTTGACCGCAACTTCCAGGCTGCGGCGATAGGCGCTGGCGAGCAGCTCCGGTTCATCATCATCGCCGTTCTGCCAGATTGGTCCGACTGTATGGATCACGTAGCGGGCCTTAAGATCACCGCCGCTCGTGATCACCGCGTCACCGACGGCGCAACCGCCAATGAGGCGGCATTCCCGATCAATCCGCGGACCGCCCTTTTTGCGAATTGCGCCATCGACACCACCGCCGCCCACCAACTCGCTGTTCGCAGCGTTTACGATGGCCTCGGTGTTTTGCTCGGTGATGTCACCCCCGATGAGCGACAGCTTTGTCTTCCCGATTTTAACGTCCATAGCACATCCACCCAGCATTTTACGAACCAGAGCCAGCGGTTCAAGACGCTTTGACAGGGAAATAGGATGGATTATCCGAAACTGTCGAATGCGCTGCGTAGATACTTGGCTACTGGGCTGCGACCCGATAAAAGCGGCTCGGAAAATTCGTCCACGTGGGGTCGCTAAACAAAAACGGACCAGAGCCGAGCGTGTTCGTCTCGACAGGAATCCAATTGGTAAATCCCGTTGAAGCCGAGACGACGACTGATTGATTGGATAGGCCCGTCATGTTGAAAGTAAAACAATTGCTTTGAATTGCGGCCGATGACACGCCTAACGCGTTAACAGTTAGAATGCCGTAACACGGAGGCGAAAATGCTGAACTCGAAATGAGATTCGAGTTCAATAAAGCACCATCAAGAGTGTAACTCGAAAGTTGTCCGGTGGCTTCCAGGACGTAAAGAGTGGAGCCGTTGATTGCAAGGCCGTCAGGAAATAGGAGCCCGCTGATCAGCGCGGCGTTATTGGTCGTGCCATCCAGCCCATATTTGCCAATCGTGCCGTTATTGGCATTCGCTATATACAGGTAAGTCCCATCTGATGCGAGTGCGATCGGTCCCGACGGATCAATAATTAGTTCACTATTGACTGCCGTTCCATCCAAATTGAATTTCCCAACGGAATCACCATAAGTCACATAAAGATTGGTCCCGATGATAGCAACGCCGAGCGGTTCCCATGGATCAAATGAAATCAAAGAAAAATTGACAAGCGTTCCGTCCACCGTGTACTCACTAACACTAGACTCCCCTGCTACGTACAAATTGGTCCCATAAATCGCAATCCCATATCCGCCCACCCCGAATTGGCTTTCAAGTTTTCCGGTAAACAGGTTGAATTTGCATATTCCTGCGGCGGTACCCGAACCCCAATCGGCAACGTAAAGGTTTGTGCCATCCGTGGTAATACCCAGAGGGTCCTCTGCGCCGTCGAAGTCGCTGGCAAGAGCGGCATTGATCGCCGTGCCATTGAAGTTATAAGCGCCCACGACTTTGCCTCCTCCGTTCGCCACAAAAATTTGGCCACACAATCGACAGCAACAAACCATCCCAGTTAGGGCTACGCAGATCATGAGGCGCAGCAGGGCGATTTTCATTGAATATCAATGTTTGTGCTTTAACGGTTTCATATTCTGAGTAACCCGTTCTGACTCGCTTTCCCGATTTTGCTCCGACCATGCCGAATTGCAAGCCGTTTCCCCGCATCAAAATTTCGCTTTCGATTGACTCGGTTGGCAGGGAGCCTCATGACCTGCACCTCTCCTACAATCCCGGACTACTCTGCATAATGCCGCCATCCGCAAAGATGGTTGTAGCCGTGATGTAGCTTGCTCCGGCGCCGGAGAGGAAAGCGACGACGCTCGCGATTTCCTCGGGCTTGGCCATGCGCCCAAGCGGAATGGCGTCGTCGAGTTTTTTCAATAACGCCGGGTCGTTCATGGTGGTGAGATTGATTGGAGTTGCCACCGCGCCGGGACCTACACCGACGACCAGAATATTATGCGGCGCGAGTTCCACGCCGGCGGTGCGCGTCAACATTCTCATGCCGCCTTTTGAAAGGCAGTAGGCCGTGTTGCCGGGCATCGGCCAGTCTTCATGAACGGACGTGATGTTGATGATGCGTCCTCCCCCGCCCTGCTTGATCATTTGCCGCGCGGCGAGTTGCGTCCCGAAAAATGCGCTCTTGAGATTGATGTCCAGCACCTTGTCATATTGCTGCTCGGTGGTGTCGACAATGGAAGTCCGGGTTTCGACCCCGGCGTTGTTGACCATGATGTCCACGCGGCCAAATTCCTTGACGGCGGAATCAATCAGGTTTTGCAGCTCATCCACTTTGCTGACGTCCGCCTTGATGCCGATGCAACGGTCGCCCAAATCATGGATCTGCTTTTCGAGCGCTTCGGTCGCTTCCGGATGGGCGACGTAATCAATGACCAGGTTTGCGCCCTGGCGCGCCAGTTCCAGGACAATGGACATGCCAATGCCGCTGTTTCCTCCGGTAACGATGGCGACTTTATCTTTTAGGTTCATAGTTTTTCGTGCTGCGGTTGCGTGTTGCGTCAAGTATTGCCTGGACGTTTCAGTGTATCGTGCAAATGAGATGCCTGTTTAAGTGTTTGCGTTCGAAATTTTTGCGATTATTTCTTTTTCCGGCCGGACGAGAATAAATGAAAGTACAGCCATGGCAACGGCAATTGCCGCCGCGCCGCCAAAAATGGTGTTTAAACCAAGGCCACCCCTGGCCTCCAACGGCCCAACGCCGAAAGCGGCGATACCATAGCCGATTTGATAAAAAGCGATCAGGCCGCCGGCCACCGATGACGCTATCGCCGTCAATTCTTTCTGCGCAAAGCTGATCGTCAACGGCAACAGCGCCGAACAACCCAGGCCGGCCACTCCAAACGCCAGCAGGCCGGCAACAGGCGCCGTTTGAGGCAGGCACGAGCACAATACAAATGCGCCGGTGAGCACCATCGGCAATAGACGGAAAGCGGCCGACTCAGGAAACCACTTTTCGATAATGGCAAACAGCACGCGACCGGCCGTGACCATGCCCCAAAATAAAGCCAGCGCGACCGAAGCCAGAAGCGCATTCGCCCCGAGGTGATCGATCATGAACAGCGACGCCCAATTGCCATTCATGGTTTCGCAGACGCCGTAGAGCAACGCAAAAACGGCAAATAGCCAGAATCGCGCCGGAAATTTTCCCTTGGCCTGGCCCGCTGACGCCGTTTGCCGCTGGCCGCCTGCCGCAAGCGCTTGCGGCAGGCTGATTGCCAGCAGGACCAGAAGCAGGACGCCCACAAGAAGCGGCAGCGCCCACCACACACCCAACGCCAAAAAGACAGCGATGAATACCGGCGCGAGCGCCGTACCCAGGCCGAGCAACGCGTTTAACCCCAAAATCGCTTTATCCACCACTTCCGGGAAAAACCCCGCGGCAAACGTGTTGAGCGCAGGCACGGTAAATCCGAATCCAAGTCCCATGCAGGTGGTCGCAGCCAGCAGAAGCCCGTAAGCCGCGGTGTGTTGGCCCATGACACATTTGCTGCCCAGCAACAACGCCATGGCAGCCAGATTGGCGACCAGGCCAAGCAGGTAGATGCGTTTGGCGCCCAGGCGGGACATCAGGCCCGCGCCCAGAAGCGAAGAAACAATCGCCATTGCGGCCTGCGGCTCGAACATCGTGCCGTACTGCGTATTCGACAGGCCGTATCCAGCGGCGCTGGTGAACACGGCGCCTGCCGCCGGGAAAGTGACAAGCGCAATACCCTGGACAAGGCCGGCGGCATAGACTGTGGCAATTTCGCTGCGGCTCGCCATTGTGGTCTTATTTCAGGCGTTGCAGCAGGTGATCGCCGACACGCAGCGAATTGGCAATGGCCGTCAACGAGGGATTGACCGCCCCGATGCTTGGGAAAAAGCTGGTGTCCACCACATACAGATTGTCCACTTCATGGGCCTTGCAGTTCACGTCCAGCACCGATTCCTTCGGGTCGGTCCCAAACCGGCAGGTGCCGGCTTGATGCCCGACGCCGGCGATTGGAATGTGTTTGTTTAGATACAACGTGTTCGGGATCAGATGCGGGTGCAGGTCCAATAACCCGAGCATAGACTGCAATTTTTGGCGCAGCCTGTCCACCGCCTCGACGTTGGTGAATTCGTAATGAAGCTGGATTTCACCCTTTGAATTCAGAGTGACGCGATTTTGCGGCAAAGGCAGGTCTTCGCCGGTAAGCCAGAAATCCACGGCGTGGAGCGCCATTTGATCGAGCGAAAAACCGGGCGCAAACCTCGGCGCGTCATCGCGAAACATCGGCCCTTTTGATTTTCCGAGCATTTGAATGTTTCCCAACGGAAATTCCCAATCAGGCGCGCGCAAATAAAAATCATTCAACGTCAAAGTCTTTTGGAACATCGTCGGATTCTCCCGTCGTGAGAGCGCCACCAGCGCGATGGCGTTGTGAAACATATAATTACGTCCCACCCTGTCCGAGCCATTGGCCAGCCCGCGCGGATGTTTGTCGTCGGCCGACATCATCAGCAGCCGGGCGGAATTGGCCGCGCCGCAGGACACCACAACAATGTCGCCGCTAAATTCCTCGTTTCGACCGCCGCGTTCGACAATGACCTTTGTCACTTCCCGTCCGCTCGCGCTGGTTTCCAGCTTGCCGACGTGAGCATCGGTCAACAGCGTGACATTGGGATGCTCCAGTGCCGGACGAACGGCAATGACTTCGGCATCCGCTTTGGCATGGACGAGACAAGGAAAGCCGTCGCACGTATCACACCGGATGCAGCGGCCGTGCGCCATGTCCGCTTCGTTCAGCAGGATCCCGGTGGGCGCGTATGCCGGACGATAACCCGCCTTTTTCAAATTGTCGGCCAGTTCCTGGATGCGCGGTTCATGGCTGACTGGCGGGAATGGATACTGTGCGCTTGCCGGAGGATCGGTTGGGTCGTCGCCGCGTTGTCCGTGGACGTTATAAAGTCGCTCGGCCTGGGTGTAGTACGGCTCAAGGTCTTCGTAGCGGATAGGCCAGTCGGGTGTCATTCCGTCCTTTGTCCGATGGGCCGTAAAATCTTCCTTTCTCAACCGAAAAAGCGCCGCGCCATACATCTTGGTTGCGCCGCCCACAAAATAATGCACACCCGGCTGGAAAGGCTTGTTGTTCTTGTCATACCAAATGTCTTTCGAGACGTAGCGGTTTTTCGGAAATACCTGCTCGGGGTCCCAATTTTGCTTTTCGCGCCGCAGATAGTTGCCCCGTTCGATGATGAGAATTTTTTTGCCCGAAGGCGCCAGCCTGTGCGCGAGCGTGCCGCCGCCCGCTCCGCTGCCGATGATGATAATATCGTAATGGTCCATAGTTAAGATCAAAGCGTTGAAGAGTTAAACCGTTGGCTTTATCACTGGCTTTGGCGGCATGAGCGGATTCCGCCGCGGTTGCAGCAACCGTGCGATGAGGCCGCTCCACCCGGTCTGATGCGACGCGCCTACGCCGCGCCCGGTGTCCCCGTCAAAATATTCGTGAAAAAGGATGTAATCCTTGAAGTGCGGATCGGTTGCCAGTTTCGGATGATATTTCAGGACCGGTCGCTGGCCGTCCTCGCCTTTTAAAAACAGCTTCGTCAGCCGCCGGGAAAGCTCGCACGAAACTTCAAAGATGGTCATGAATTTGCCCGAGCCGGTGGGACATTCCACTTTAAAATCGTCCCCGTAATAATGATGGAATCTTTGCAACGATTCGATGAACAAATAGTTCATCGGCATCCATATCGGTCCGCGCCAGTTGGAGTTGCCGCCAAATAACCGGCTGCGGGATTCCGCGGGCCAATAGCCAACCTCATAGACACAGCCGCACGCCCGAAAATGATAAGGCTCCTTCTCATGAATTTTCGAGAGCGAACGCACGCCGCGCTCGGACAGAAATTGCGTTTCATCGAGCATGCGCCGGAGCAGCGCCTTCATCCGGTGCCCGCGCAACAGCGAAAGCAGGCGGCAGTTCCCCACGCCGGCAACATGCCAATTTGAAATCAATGAGGCCGATTGCGGGCGATGTTCCAAATACCATTCCATGCGCGCTGAAAAATCGGGCAGTTCTTTGAGCATGTACGGCTCAAGGGTTTCCACGGCCAGGAGCGGGATCAGTCCGACGACAGACTGAATTTTTATGGAAATTTCTTCGCCATCCGGCATGTTGAGACGGTCGTAGTAGAATTGGTCGGCTTCATCCCACAAAGCTGGTGTGCCGTCCTCCACGCCATTGATTGCGCCGGCGATGGCAAGGAAATGCTCAAAAAATTTTGTCGCGATGTCCTCGTAAACGTGATTGCGCAATGCCAATTCGAGCGAGATGCGCAACAAACTCAGGCAATACATGGCCATCCAGCTCGTGCCATCGGCCTGGTTCAGGAAACCGCCCGTGGGCAACGGTTTGCTGCGGTCGAAGACACCGATGTTGTCGAGCCCCAAAAATCCACCTTGAAAGATATTGCGTCCTTGAGCGTCCTTACGATTGACCCACCAGGTGAAATTTAACAACAACTTTTGAAAAACGCGTTCCAGAAAAACCAGGTCCCCGGGATTGTCCGGGTCAGTTTCCCGGCGCTGGCGGCGATCAATCTGAAAGACGCGAAACGTCGCCCACGCGTGCACCGGCGGATTGACATCCCCAAAGGCCCACTCATACGCGGGCAATTGGCCGTTGGGATGCGTATACCATTCGCGTGTCAGCAGGACGAGTTGGGATTTGGCGAATTCCGGGTCAATGTCCGCCAGCACCAGGCAATGAAATGCCAGGTCCCAGGCCGCAAACCATGGATACTCCCATTTGTCGGGCATGGAAATGATTTCGCAGCAGTTGATGTGTTTCCAGTCGCAGTTGCGGCCCTGCTTGCGCTCCGGCGGCGGAGACGGCTGGTTCGGGTCTCCCCGCAGCCATAAATCCACGTCGTAATGAAAAAGCTGTTTGCTCCAAATCATGCCGGCGAACGCCTGGCGCTGCACGAGCCGGGCATCGGCATCCTGAATATCGCGCTGAACTTCCGCGTAAAACTCATCGGCCTCACGCCGGCGGCTGTCGATGATGGTGCTAAAGTCTTTCCATGGTCCGGCGGCAGGCACGCCATCCTGTTTCATCAGGCGCAGCCGAACGCTGACCGGAACTCCGGCCTGCACATTTAATACGTAAAGCGCTCCGGCTTTCGTGCCGGTTTTGTCTGGATTCACCGCCATGCGATTTCCGTTCACGACATATTCATGAAAGGCGTCCTTAAAATAGCCCCGGATCTGGCGCCCAAACAGCCTGCGGGCGTTTGTTTCATTCTCGCAAAAAAGCAGTTCCGGCTTTCCGTCGCACTCGAGCCGGAATTTGCCAAGCTCGCCATGCTCTATTTTGATGCCGCCGCTGTTCGCCGCAAGCAATGGCTTAACCGGATTGAGTTTCCACGACCACACGTTGCGAAAACAAATCTGCGGCAGCAGAAATAATTTTGCCGGCGCAGGTCCGCGATTGTGAACGGTCACCTGCATCAGAATGTCGTCGGTCGCAGCCTTCGCGTATTCGACAAAAACGTCAAAATAGCGGTCTTCGTCAAAAACGCCCGTGTCGAGCAATTCAAATTCGGGCTGGTCGTCGCCGCGCCGGCGATTCTCATCCACAAGCCGCGCGTACGGATACTCCTCCTGCGGATATTTATAAAGCATCTTGAGCCAGGAATGCGTGGGAGTGGCGTCGAGGTAATAATACAATTCCTTCACGTCCTCGCCGTGATTACCCTCGTCATTGTCGAGGCCAAACAGGCGTTCCTTGAGAATGGGGTCTTTGCCGTTCCACAACGCCAGCGAAAAGCACAGGTGCTGCCACCGGTCGCTGAAGCCGGCGATGCCGTCTTCGCCCCAACGATAGGCGCGGCTGCGGGCGTGGTCGTGTGGAAAATAATTCCAGGCGGCGCCGCTCCGGCTGTAATCCTCGCGAACAGTCCCCCATTGGCGTTCGGACAAGTAAGGTCCCCAGCGCCGCCAATTCTGGCGGCCCATTTTATCTTCGGCGAGACGTTGCTTTTCTGCTCCCATTGGCGCGGACGAGACCATCGACTCCGAACAACGGCGGGTAGTGTCTTAAATCGGCTTGGTGTACACGCTTTAGCGTGCTTCGGAGCAGCTTGGAAACCGGACGGCGAACCCGGAACACCCTAAAGGGTGGACACCAAACCGAATTAGGCCACTGCCCAACGGCGGCACACCTTGACATTAAACGCACCTCTTGCGAAAGCAAATTGTACAATTTTAATGAACTTCAAATTTTGGTATCAGGCATATCGCGCGTTGCGTCAGGAAATGTGCTCGGGTCGTACCACGCAACACGCAACTGGACTTACAGTGTCTTGAGATCAGTCGAAAGAATCTGGAGATCGGCTCCGCCTCGCCGCTTGTTTCTCCCTCATTCGTTTCTGCATTCTATATAGAAGGTAAAGCAACACCAAAAGGCAAAGCAGCAGATACAGCCACAGCAGACTGCGTTGCAGAACCGCGGTCATGTGCCTGTCAAACGGCGCCATGGCTGAATTAGGGTCCTGGGCCAGGACGCCTTCGTTCGTTACCGAGCCCGAAGTCTTGACCGCGGGCCGAGAAGCCAGAGAAGATGAGCCGGACGGACCGGATTCGTTCGCTCCTTCTGTTTGAGAAAGCCCTTGATCGGATGAGGAGTTGGGCGCTATCGGACCGGTTTGTGCGGCTGGCGACTGATTCGCCGGTGCCCCTCCGGCAGGTCCTGAGGACAACGCGCTCGGATAGGACGAAGAGGAGCCAGAACCCGCGGAACCGGTGCCAGAAGAGGCTGAAGAACCGGATGAACCCGATCCACCAGATCCGCTGGAGCCGCCCGATCCGCCAGAACCTGAGCCACCTGAACCTCCCGAACCTGATCCGCCGGAGCCGCCAGCGGCGACCTCTATGTCAGGCAAAACCGACGGCATGAAAAAGCTTTGCTCGAAGGGCGATGAAGTTTCGCCCGCGTCCAGCGAAAAGTTGTTCCATTGTTCAACATGGCCGTCCGCAAAAACCATGTTGCCCTTAAATTGATGCAGCTCCCACGTCCAACCCAGGTCGCTCTCCGGCCCAAATCCCAATATGGTCGGCTGGTCAAATGAATTCGTGGCCAAATTCCGGTCTCCGGCCAGAATGGAAGTGGGTTTATCAAATGTTCCCTCGACGCCCACGAAATAACTCAGGTTAGTATTTTGCAGCGATGCGAAATTCGTCGCCGCTGCCCGCTGGTCCGACGGACAAATTAAGAGTTGCGGCTGAACCAGTTCCGGCGAAAGCGGCCGAAAATTCAGATATGCCGTGTAGAAGACTTCACCCACAGCAAACCCGCTCTCGACATATTCCAACGATCCGCCGTCATTGGTTGAAACGGCCATCGGAAATTTTCCGTTGTGGTCGCCGGAAAATGTGTGAAAGGCCAAACCGACTTGCCCCAAACCGTTGACACACACAATGCGTTTGGCGCGAGACTCAGCCTTATTCAGAACGGGCATGAGGAGCGCGGCCAGGATTCCGATGATTGCAATAACCACCAGCAATTCAACCAGCGTAAATGCCCGGGTCAGGCAACTGGACAAATTCGGCTTCATGCCTTGTGGGGCTATAAGCACAACAGATGCCGCGGCGTCATTTTGCTTATTTCCTTGGAAATTGAGAAAAGTGGATGGCCGTTAACCAAAGAGAACGCGTGAGCTTCACGCCAAAGCGCGTGAAAATATTACGCGGCGCCTGGTAGGGACGCTGCGCTGCGGCGTCCAGCGCCGCGTGTAGCGGCGCAACAACTGGAATCGGACCTCGTTCGATGCATGTTCCGCCCGCTCTGCGTCCCTACCAAGCGACAGTGTTTGGATGCGCCGTCCTCCAGCTCGCCGTTTCTTATTGAACTTTGTCAGTTAATCACTAAAAGAATATCCTGGTACTCGATTCGATTTATTTTAGATGCAACAGTTTTACGAGCAGCTCGCAGCGGTGGTGGAACAAAGGCGGCCCTTTGTCCTGGCATTAATATCCGGCACAAAAGGCTCCAGTCCGCAGCGCATTGGCGCAAAAGCCCTCTTCTTTCCGGATGGAAAAGTCATCGGCACCCTTGGCGGCGGCTGCCTGGAAGCCGAAGTCCATGCGCGCGCCAGAAAAGCGCTTCAAACCGGTGAACCGGCCACGTTTGATATGCTGCTGGACCATGATTTTGGATGGGATGACGGCCTGATTTGCGGTGGACGCGTATCGGGGCTGATCCTCCCCGGCGCCGCGGACGCCGGCCCTCTCTGGCGTGAATTGGCAAACGTGAATGGCCCAGTCCGTTGGGGCGTCAAAAAGGATTTCTCAATTTCACGCCTCGAAAACAATGGCGGGGGAGATTGGCTTTATGAGGAAACGGTCGCGCCGCCGGCCGAATTATGGATTGCTGGTTCAGGCCACGTGGCCCAGGCGGTCGCTCCTCTGGCGTTGAAACTCGACTTTGCCGTCACCGTTTTTGATGACCGGCCGGAGTTGGCGAATCACAATTTCTTTCCGCCGGAAACAAAGCTACGGGTTGGCGCATGGCATGAATTGCTAAAAGAAAAACCGTCCAAATCCCCCGCCTTTGGCCTGATCGTGACGCGCGGCCACCAGCACGATGCCCTCACGCTGTCAGAATGGATTCATCTGCCGTTCGCTTTTCTGGGCATGATTGGCAGCCGCCGCAAAGCCCGCATTATGCGCGAACAGTTTATTGCCCAAAAAATCGCCACCGCTGAACAGTTCGACCGGGTGGCCTGCCCCGTCGGGCTGCACATTGGCGCGACCGGCACACACGAAATCGCCGTGAGTGTGATGGCGCAGTATATCCAGAAACGGGCGGAGCTAAAAAGAATCTGTTAATTCGAGTAGGCTTCAACAATGCGGCCAACGGCAAGAAAGCAAACTGACCCGCCCGCCAATAAAAAAAACGTGAGAACGATCACTTTGCCGATTACCCGGCGCGGTTGGGCCTCATCGCCTCCGAGCAGTCATCAAGCGTCGCGATTCGGTATTTCATGTTGGCGTTTCGGATTTCAGGTCTGTGTTCCGTGCTGAAGCGTCATCCAGTTATCTTCCAGCCGGTGGAATCCGATGTGCTCCCAAACGCGATGCCTTCCCGGCCATCCTCTTCGCCGAGACTCATGCCTTCTGCCGTGCTCCAAAGATGATAGACAGGGTCATAATCGTCCAGCGACATGATACGAATCGGATAAATCACGATTTTTTTTGATTATTTGAGTGTAAATCGCGTTTTTTGGCCATCGAAAAGGGACAATTCGTTTTTTCGCAAAAATCCGAGAGAATTTACCCCGGAAAATATGGGGTTTTTGAAAGCGCCAAGGTCTTTTTTGATGGGGAACTGTCCCCCCATCAAGGCGGAATGTGGGGGCAATTCGCCGCGTAAGTGCCTGGAAATCAAGGGGCACAGTTTTTGGTTCGTGGAAAGCCCTTTTTCGATTCTTTCGTATGCGTTGGGACCATGAACCGGGAAACGCCGTGTGAGGACACACGGCCTACAAGATCGAACGGGTTCTTGCAGGCCGCGTGCGCTCACGCGGCGCAAGTTGGAGAGTTTCAATGATTCGCAATTTATCGCTGCGGTGTTGCGCGACACCGCTGCCAGGACCAGGGTGACTGCCAGGACTATTAGTACGGTCATGGTAGCAGCTTCCCAGGCTTTTGGACAATTACAAGAACTAGTGCTTAATTGCATAAATTAACGATAGTATTTCGCAGTTGGGATCCTTTGACTTCCCGCTTGCGCCACTTGAACGGTTTGGCCTTGGGGTTGTAGGCGGCGATAAATGCTTCGATGGCTTGGCGCAACTCCGTCACGT
>DATJTK010000089.1:0-9051 GCA_035503455.1 Candidatus Sulfotelmatobacter sp.
ACGTGACGGAGTTGCGCCAAGCCATCGAAGCATTTATCGCCGCCTACAACCCCAAGGCCAAACCGTTCAAGTGGCGCAAGCGGGAAGTCAAAGGATCCCAACTGCGAAATACTATCGTTAATTTATGCAATTAAGCACTAGCTTCCTTCCACATACAACCCAGGGAAGTAATGGTCGAGAACCTTGGCTGGAAATGCCAGGCGGACCGGCCCCTTGGGAGTGCCGGAGGCGAGTAAACCGGCGTCCAAAGCTTTTTGCAGTATTTTCCTCGCGGTTGTTTCACCTTTGGAAGTGATTGCAGCCAATTCGCCTCTGCGGACTTCGCCGTGATGCAAGGCGGCGATCAATAATCGGCGGCCTCTTTCTTCGTCCTTTCCGAAAATTCGTTCCACTCGGGAAGTGTAAAACACAATTCCGTTTTCCAATTCCGCCAGCCTCAATGTCTTTTCCATGAACTGAATTTGGTCCAAAATCGTTTTTAGAAAGAACTCGCAAAATTCGACCAGGTATTTTTCCGACAGATTGCCACGGCCATCGAGATCGTTGATACGTTGGCGGTCAGCATTATTTAGATAAGCGAAGTAATCATTCTTCGCCCGGGCAAGACCGCGAGAGAGTGTCCATAACCCGCACCCGCCGATCTCCTCCCGCAATAAAAGCGCATGTGAAAACAAACGCGCCACGCGTCCATTACCATCCCCAAACGGGTGAATCCATGCCAACCTGTGGTGAGATGCGGCAATGGCAATGAGCCGATCCGTGGGAAGAACCTTCTGATTCCCATATCGTTCTTCAAAGGCCTGCAAAAATTTTGGAATATCTCTAAAGTCAATTAGTGTGTGTCGTCCCACGTCCACGTTAAACGTCCTGATTTCTCCCGGATAAACTTCATACGGTTTTCCGCTCTTCGTAAAACTCATGCGCAGTTCGTCCGGCAGCCGCTTAAAAAATTCCCTGTGAATCCAACTAAGAAAATCCCTGGAAAAAAGATTTAACTCTTCCGGGACTTTCGTTTCCATCATTCGTTCCACGGCTATGTGAGCCACGCTCAAGAGTTGATTGTGCTTCGCCTCCTTGTTCCCCGAAAAATCGTTGTGGAGCGCCTTTTCGATTTCTCTTGGATAGGTTTTATGCCCTTCGATGAGATTTGAATAGTAGCTGTTCATCATCCTCACCACCTCGGCGATCTGCCGCTGGGTTTTTTCGGCCGGCACCTGGGCGCTTAACCGTCCGGCATGAAGGAAAATCTGCTTGCTTAATTCTGCAAGGGACTCCTTGCCCCCAGAAGGAAGCATTGGCTCCATTTGAGCAGCACTTGATGTTTTCATATTTCAGAGCATAAAATTACCGATCTTTTTGAGGATATTTCCAGCTTAAAAAGCCTTTATTTTTAGGGCTTTTATGGAAATCGCATTAAAAACGCATAAGTAATTTGAGGATTATTTTGATGATCTTCTTTTGGGTTACTATCCCTCGCTTGAAATTCATTTACGAAACTTCATCGACAAATTACGATTTCCGCCCATGAAAATTGTTCTCGCATATTCCGGCGGCCTTGACACTTCGGTGTTGCTGTCGTGGATCAAAGAAAAATATAACGCCGAGATGATCGCCTTCTGTGCCAATATTGGCCAGGAGGAGGAACTGCGCGGGCTCGAGACGAAGGCCAAAAAAACCGGCGCATCGAAGATTTACATCGATGATTTGCAGGAGGAATTTGCGCGCGATTTCATCTTCCCAATGATCCGGGCCGGCGCCATTTACGAAGGACAATATTTCCTGGGCACGAGCATCGCCCGTCCCCTCATCGCCAAGCGCATGGTTGAAATCGCCATAAAGGAAAAGGCCGATGCCATCGCCCACGGGGCGACTGGCAAAGGCAATGACCAGGTGCGCTTCGAGTTGACCGCGGCGGCGCTGGCGCCGGATTTGCAGGTCATCGCTCCCTGGCGGGATGCGCGGTATCGGAACGAATTTCCGGGCCGGCAGGAGATGATCGCTTATTGTGAAAGCAAAAAAATTCCCGTCCAGGCCAGCGCAAAAAAGCCGTTTTCGATGGACCGGAATCTTCTGCACATTTCCTACGAAGCCGGCATTCTCGAAGATCCGTGGTTCGATTCGTGGGACCTGAAAAATCGCGATTATTTCACGACGCTTTCCGTTTTTCCCGAGGACGCGCCCGACAAACCGGGAATGGTCACGCTCGATTTCGAGGCCGGCAATTGCGTGGCTGTGAACGGCAAGCAGCTTTCGCCTCTGGGCGTGATGAAGGCCCTGAACAAACTCGGCGGCAAACACGGCGTGGGCCGCGTGGACATGGTTGAGAACCGGTATGTGGGAATGAAATCCCGGGGTGTTTATGAAACGCCGGGCGGCGCGATACTTCATTTTGCGCATCGGCAATTGGAATCGCTTGCCATGGACCGGGAAGTGATGCATATCCGGGATTCGCTCATTCCGCGCTACGCGGAACTGGTGTATTACGGATACTGGTTCGCCCCCGAACGGCTTGCCCTGCAGGCGCTCGTCGAGGAATCACAAAAGAATGTGACTGGCTCGGTGCGAGTGAAATTGTACAAGGGCAACATTATGGTGGCCGGGCGAAAATCTCCCGTGAGCCTCTACAATCCGCATATCGCCACCATGGAAGCCGACCCGACGAAAGCCTATAACCAGGATGATGCGACCGGCTTTATCCGGCTGAATGCGTTACGGCTCAAAGTCGCAGCGAAGGTGAGTAAAAAATAAACGTCAACGCACAAGGGCTAAGGCTAAGGTTTTGGGAGAAAAGAGGCGTTTCACATTTTTCGTGTGTAGGAAAAGAAACGGGGAAACGGCGGCGAAAAAGAGGCTGAATTGTGCGTTTTTATTGGGAATTTGACGGATATTGGACCCGGACGGAGGAAACGGGAGCCGTGCCACGGAGGGAACGCAAGATGAGCAATCCCCCCTCCCTCACTTCTCCTCCTGCCACGGCACTTCGTAGATTTTGACGGCATCCAGGATTCCCTTAACTTTGACCGGTGGCAATTCGATGCAGGTTTTTGCCAGGGCGGGATCTTCGCGGAGAAGATGGCGGTAGGTGCCTTCGCCAATAATGATGCGGGCGCTGCCCGAAACTCCTTCCAGCCGCGAGGCCAGGTTCACGTCCCGTCCAAAAACCGTGTAGTTTTTTTGGTGCGTCTCCGAGCCCATCAGGCCGACGTCCACAACGCCGGTATTGATGCCGCATCCAAGGGCAAGAACGGGCAGGGGGTGAAGGAACCTTGCCGTGTCGCCGGACGTGGCGTTGGCGGCATTTTCGGCGACGCGCCGTTCATTTTCGGCCCGGCGCTGCTGGTTGATGTTAAAGATTCCGCGTTGGGCTGCAATAGCGGCGCGCACACAACCGACGGCATGTTTTGGATTCGCGACAGGCGCGCCCCAGAAGGCCATCACACAGTCGCCAATGTATTTGTCGAGCGTGCCCCCGCCGGCGATGACAGTATCGGCCACGAGCGCGAGGTAGGTATTGATGGTATTGAGCGTTTCGCGGGCGGACGCATCCAAATGGGCTTCGGCTGCCGTCGCATCGAGTTGATGTTGCTGCACAAACTTTGCCGACCGCTCCTGGGCTTCGTCCGTAAGCGCGGTGAAGCCGCGAACGTCCGCGAAAAACACCGTCACTTCCCGCCGGGCGCCGCCCAATGAAAGCTTCTCAGCCTGCAGCAGTTCGCTCATGACGTCAGGCGAAACCATTTTCGAAAAAACGGATTTGACCCTCTGCTTCTCGGTTTCTTCAAACACGGCGCGCCACGTCACCAGGCTCAAATGCTGCACAAGAACCGCGCCGATGACCGGGAAAAACACGGGCAACCACAAGCGAAAATGAATGAAGGCAAAAAAGGCCGCCGCTGTATAAATGAGGATAAGCAGGACAATAGTCGCGCTGCCCCAAATCACTGAACGAAGTCCCAGGGTGGCAAAAGCCGTAATCGTGCCCAGCATAATAATCATCGCCAGCCTTCCGGCCATTGGCATACGCCGGATGAATTCGTTTGTGATGATTGAGTTGGCTACGTTCCAATGCGTGCTGACCAGCAGCGTGTCCCGTTCGAGTGGCGTGGACCCCCGGTCGGTCAGGTCATTTCCTGCGACAGCCGAACCGACCATGACGAGTTTATTGCGAAATGCGTCGCTTAAACCGTTTGTCTGGCCGGCTAATCGCTGTTTTGCCTGCCAAAGCAGTGCTTCGATGGGCGCGCAGAGTAAACGCTTGTCAGTCGGCGTCATCCTCCAATCCACATAAAAGTTGCCTTCGTTATCAACAGGAATGGTTCTCTCAACGCCGTTGGTACCGCGCAGAACGATTTTGCCATGGGCCAGGTCAATTTCAGATTTGTTTAAATCCAAACCCAATTGCACCGCTGCGAGGACAATACCCATGTGCCAGATCCGTACATCCGTATATGCCCGTGGATGCGGTGGCACGCCTGGCGGCAGGGGGTCGCCAAAAAAGTCAGCCGACGAAAAATTGGTTTGGGCATCAACAGGAATTTCAACGACGTTCGTGCTGTCCTTTTGAGGCACGACGATTTTTCCCGGCAGAATTTTGGCGCCGTCCAAATTCAGGTCGAACTCTGATGCCGCCTTTTCAATGTAAGGGTGCCATTGCCGATACGTTTGGAAAGCTTTGACGTGGCGCTCTACCCCGTCGGAATCTCTTTCGGTGGTAATATCGCCCAGGGCAAAAGCATTGGTAACAAACAAATCGGGAATCGAAACTTGAGGCATGACGGCAATAATCACATTGCCTGCCCGTTTCATTTCGTTCGCGAAATAATCGTCCGATTCCATCAGAGTGCCGTCGGCCATCTGAACAGGCGGATTGTCCGGGCGCAATTCGCCAAACAGCACGTCAAATCCCACAGCCCGGGCGCCTTCAGTGGAAAGTTCATTAATCAGCCGGCCGTAAACCTGCCGGGGCCAAAGAAGGCCAAAATTGAATCCAACCTTTCCGTGAAGCACCGCGTCAAGGCTGGATTCCTCGATCGATACAAATGCCAGGTTGGTTGCGGCCGGCGCTGGAAACCGCGCAGCCACCCTGACGCGCTCGTCGTACGTCATCCGTTCCAGCCGCTCAAAGAAATCCAGTCGCAACAACTGAAGAAAGCAAACGAGAACGATGACAAACACGGCCACGATCACTGGCGCATGTTTGGCGAGCTTGAATGTCACACAGTCGGATTAAACAAAAAACCAGAGCAACTCAAGGCTGCTCTGGTTTGGGAAAGCGATTTTTGGCTGTCCTCAGTTCAAGGGGTACCGCTTGTGAGGTGAGTCGGCAGACCTTGTACAGGCGAAATGAAGACCAAGGTGAGGTCCAATTGTGAAATGAATCTCACTTGGGCAAATAATGTCGCGGCCCAGGCGCCATCGGCCTTCAACTCTCTGATGACCCTTTCCGGCAATGACGTAATCTCGCCCGTGGCCGGATCGTATGAAAAGCCCTGATGGATAACCACCACATGGGGCTGGCCGTTTGCGCCGATGAACGAAATGACAATTGCTCCCTCCAGCGTTGAGGCCGAACCGTCAGCGCTGAGGAGGCACTTCGTGCCGCGAATGCCCGCAACCCCGTTGGGCAGTTTGATGATGTATTGGGAACTGGCCGACATCTTTTTGACGCTCGTAAAAATCTTTCCGGCCCTCAGATCCAGTTCTGTGTCGCTGACGGTATCAGCGCCGGTATCCACGTAGGTCAATTTATCGATGGCGAGCATGCTGCCCGGGGACATGCGGATCACATTTTGCTCGGCCATGGGTTTTTCGGACTCGTAGCCGCGGATATTGGGGTCAGGCGCCATTGAAATTGCGGGGTTGCCCAGCGGCCCGGGATTGCTTTCCGCAACCGGCACAGGCGAGCCGCTGATAACGAGGTCGCAAGTAGAGCCTGCCGCGGTTTCGAGCACAGCGCCCTGGCGCAGAATTTTACCGGCGACCAGCGGATGCCATGTGTGTCCGTCCACAGAGTAACGGGCTTCACCCGTGATGGCGACGACGGTGACGGCTGCCGGTTTAACGTCATTCATGGCCTGAGCCCCAAAGGTCCACGCGGCCATTAAACCGCACGCGGCTAAAAATTGAATTTTCTTCATAAACGAGCTTTTACAATGAGCAGTCTGTTGCCTAAAGAATAAGCAGAATTGGGCAAAAGTCAACAGGTAAATCGTTTAAAATTATCAATATCCGGGGGGCAAACCCGGACGTCCCGATGCCTGTTGAATGAGTTTGTTCTGGACGATATCCCAATAATTATAGGCCATGGGGTTGACATCGGGCTCAAGCCGTATGGCGCGCTCCAGGCAGACCCGGGCCGCCGGGTAATCGCCGGCCTGGACGTAATGCCAGGCAACCCAGTCGGCGATAAAATAGTTGTTCGGGTCGAGGGCCTGGGCCTGATCGAAAGACGATTGCGCCTGGTCGTGCTGGTCGAGCCAATCCTGGCATATACCGTAACCGAGCCAATTATACGCGTCAAAGGGGTTCAGTTTCATTCCGCGCGAATACCATTGCATCGCTGTATGCGCCTGGGATTCAGAATCCTCGTTACCCAGAAAGCTTTGCTGCCGGTGCAATTCGGCGATGTCATAAGCCACTTGAAAGTCCGTTGGTTCGGCGGCAAACGCGTGTTCCAAAAGCCGGGCGCGATCCAGCCACGGCAAATTATGGTTGGACGCCCTGGCCTGCCATGAGGCTTCGACCCCGCGACGGTATCCCCAATACCCGAAACAGGCGATACCCGCAGCCAGAACCAGGACCACAAGAACCCGAGCGATAGCTCCGGCCTCGAATTTGCGGCCGGGCGTGGCAAAGCGCCATTGCACCGTTAGAAGCGCCAGCAACGAAAGGCCGATAAGCGCATTGGCTGGAATGTGAAGGTTAAAATCAATGATGGAATGGATGGCCAGGGCCAGCAGGGCGGCCGATGCGCCCACAAAGAAAGCGAAGCGGTCGCTCATGCCGCGGCCGGGTTCAGACTTGTCGGGCCAGATGGCTTTGGCTGTTTGGATGAGGCCCACGGTGAAGACGACCATTCCGGCCGCGACGATAATGCCGCCGATCGTGCCCCAGTCGGCCAGGAGATTGAGATAGTCATTGTGGGCGCGGTCAGGCCGGGCCTGAACGTTTTCGGGACGATATTGCCCGAATCGATAGTCGTAATGGGCCGGTCCGACGCCAATCCAGAAGTTGTCGGCCCACATCCGGTCGGCGGCTTTCCACATCTCGCGGCGGTATTCGAGATCAACGGAATTGGAGTTCTCGATCGATTCAACGCGTTGGATATAACTCAGCGTGCGTGAAAGATAGTTGGCGATAAAAAACCCTCCGCCCGCAGCCAGGGCGACAATCATGATAACGGCGGCAAGGCGATGTTTGGGGTGGCAGATGAGGATGCCCAGGACCGCGACGATTCCTGCCGCTGCCGCCACCCAGCCGCCGCGGGAAAACGACATGGCCAGGGCGGCAGCCATGGCCAGCAGGGCGTAACAGAGCCACACGCGGGTGAAAGGTTTTACGCGTCCAGCCAAAAGAAAGGCCAGGGCCAGGGGCATCGTCATTTCCAGAAGGCAGGAGAAATTGTTTGGCGATATGTACGTGCCCGTCGCGCGGCGTACATACGGCGAAAATTCGTTCCAGACGCGGCTGGAATGAGTCAGAAACTGCCAGATTCCATAGCACGCAATGCCCGTGGCCAGAAACACCAGTGTGAGGCATACGATGGGCGTGGATTCCCTGGAGGTGATGTTGTTGACGATGGCAAAGAACAAAAAAGCATAGAGCAGCGTTTGAATCACTTCAAACCGCGCGACATATTCAATAGGCGCGGTAAAGTATCTGGCAATCGCATACAGGGCAAAAATGAGAACCGGCCAGCACAGCGGCGGCCAGTAGAGTTTGATTTTGGGCGTTACCACGATTCGCAACGCCCACAGGAGCATGACGGCGATGATCAGGGCCTGGACAACCAGAAACAGGGCTGGTGCAACAGCCCCCATTGCCAATGGCGCAAAAACGAGGATGGCCAGGACCAGCGCCAAAATCCCGCTCTCAAAAAACCGGTCCGTCGTTTCGCCATTCATTTTCCTTTACGATTTACGATTTGCGATTCCCGGGCAAGCGGGGATTTCAGGATTTCTTAGCCACAGATGAACACAGATGAAACACAGATTAAAATGGAAGCCGTCGCCTCGTTACAAATACAATAGTGCGGCGAGTGGCGAGTGAGCATCATGTTAGATGAAGTTGGAAAACGTGTTACAGTGTTACAGTGTTGAATATCAATAACTTATGGTGTTACACACCGTGTTACACGCTGTTACACACTGCTAAAATATCGTAAGAACCTAATTATGAACGACTTGCAATGTTACATTAACGATACCGTTTTGCATTAACGATAAAGCCCGGCCGACATTTTGCGCCGCTGGGCTATGTGAAATTATCTTCTCCTTCCGATATCTTCGTTTGCGCAGCTCACCCAATCGGGTGGCTTGACAGAATAGCGTCTAATTGCTATAAGGTTTTTTAATCAGCAATCAAGGTTGGCACGGTATAATCAAAACAGAAAACGTCATGATCTGCGTCGAATCAAAATATCGCTGCAAGCGGACATATTTAGTACGTCTTCGCACTTTTGCTTTCATGATATGCATCTTTTCACCCTGGATCGGATACGCAGACGACACTACAAATATGGAGACCGATCTTGTTTCGTTTTTCAAGCGGGCAATTAGCGCGCCGCCGGATGTTGAAGAATTTAAATTGAGGGGCTATGATTTTATTCAGAAAATGTTTGTTAATAATATTGCTGGAGCAAGGGCCGGGTCTAACTATTTTGTACAGGAGTTCTCTGACACTGGCGGCTCTAATGTATCCGTGTTACTAACCCCGGCTAGGCAGGGCTGCGGAAGTTCTGTCAGAGTGAGGGTATGGAAAATTCGACCAGTAATCGTCCCCATCACACGCCGGAGCAACGCGCGCAAATTCTCAGCGACTATCACCAGAGCG
>DATJTK010000090.1:0-61522 GCA_035503455.1 Candidatus Sulfotelmatobacter sp.
GGGTGGCGGGCGCCTTGAGAATTCGAGTCAGTTCGCTCTGTTGTTGCGCAGTCAAAGTCAATTCGAGTTTTGGACGAGCCATGCCGAAGGTTGGCATGAAATCAAATAGTTAGCAAAGCCTTCTCTGCGACACTACACTAGTAGCACCAACATCCAGAGAAGCTTCAAGGTTCCAATATCTCCGATTTTCGGAGCTTGAGGTTTGAAAATTCTCTGGAGCTTGGAACTTGGAGTTTTTCCAATCACGCCGGTCGAATCATCTCAAACTGGTCCCGTGTCCGGCAATACCAGTGCGGCGCAGCCATCCGGCCAATCACGTGCAGCTTTTCGCTGTTCACGCGCTTCTTGTCTGCGTCAAACAAGTCATTACGCAAATGCAACCGCTTAATCACGCCGATCACCATCCGGTTGTTCCCGATTTGGAGGGTGCCCCATTCCGAGCATTCCATGCTCACCGGCGATTCCGCGATGCGTGGCGGTTTGACCAGCGACGAAGGCTGCGCGGTCAGGCCCGCGTGCACCAATTCATTCTCTCCGTATGGCAGCGATGCCGCACAGCGATTCATCGCCTCGGCGATGGCTTCATCCACGAGGTTCACTACAAACTCGTGCGTGGCACGGACGTTCAATGCAGTGTCTTTGGGTGCGCCATTTTGGCGGTCCGACGGGGCGAATGCCAGGATAGGCGGGTCGCCGCCAAACAAATTGAAAAAGCTGAATGGCGCCGCATTCACCTTTCCTTCCGGGCTGATCGTAGTCACAAAGGCTATCGGTCGCGGCATCACCACGCTGGCCAGCAGTTGATACGCACGTTCGGCATAATCGCCTTCCAGGTCAAGTTCCATAGGCTTGAAATTTAAGGGCATTTCCCGAGGATGCAACCGTGACAATTGGCCCGATTGGGTGACGGGAAAGCGAGGCTCATGTTTTCTCATAACGGAATGAGCGTCCCCACTGGATAATCGGCTTCTCGAAGTACTTCCAGGATGCTACGGCCAAAGCCCATGTTGTAACAAATGCGAGCAGCGTTACTATCCCGCCGGCCGGCGACGGCTTTCCCCCGAGCATGAACCACTGAAGCAGGTTATGAATCGCAAAATGAATTAAATAAATGCAGTACGATATCATTCCAAAATGCCGCAATAACGGAAGACGGAGCACCCGGGCCAACGGACCGTCCTGCGCTGTGACGACCATTAGCAGCAAACAGGCATAAAACGCGTCTATCAGTGAATAACCAAAGGAATTCATTTCAAAGGAAGTGATATCAGCGAAGTTCGACTTGTTCAGCCTGATTGCCAATACTGTCAGATAAACGAATCCCACAAGAAGAATTCCAAAAATGAGGTAAAGCCAATCCCTCCGCCGTCGCAGCCACCCATATATTCCCGGATGCCGCACTAAATACGCGCACAGCACGCCCAACAGTAATCCGTCTGACCGGCACGGCAGCAATACATACGTGAAAACGCTCGAATACAGATAGAGATACAGCCTGAATGCGGCGCCAGCCAGCACCAGAGCCAGAACCGCCCCTGGAAGTTTTTGCGGCGGCATCAGCCATATAATGAAAGGCATCAACAAATAAAACTGTTCCTCCACGCAGAGCGACCACGTAATAATCGTCCAGGCGGGCCCGGAATCATTCAATCTGCCCATGTGGAAATTTTGCAAAAACAGGAAATAGCTCCAATCAGGAACATGCAGAAGGCGGCGAAATTCAATCTGATACCAGGATGAGGAAACATGAGCAGCGAGCAACCATGCCAGGAAAAAAAATAGACCGATCCAAAAAAAATAGAGCGGTAGTATCCTGCAGGCCCGCCGGATGTAAAATGTTTTGAAATAATCAGGAGAATTCCGATGGTCCATCAAAATCCCGCCGATCAGGAATCCGGACAACACAAAGAACAAGTCCACTCCACTCCATGCGAGCGGTAAAATGTGCCTGCTCAGGCCATACTCATAATGATCAAAAACCACTAATAGAATGGCGATTCCCCTTAGGCCGTCCAATTCCAGGATTCGCTCCTGATGATCGGAGCGGGGGCCGTCCGTCGTGATCATCCTGGCGGAATATGGCAAAGCCTCAGGTTTTCTCATAACGAAACGAGTGTCCCCACCGGATAATCGGCTTCTCAAAGTACTTCCAGGATGCCATTGCCAAAGCCCACGTTGTAAGAAATGCCAGTAGCGTCATCGTCCAATTCGTTTCCTTCGGGATCTCGCCGAGAATTAACCACTGAAGCGCGTCAGTCACCACAGCATGAATTAAATACATGCAATACGATATCACCCCAAAATGCCGCAATAACCGACTACGCATCACCCGGGCCATTGGACTTTCCTGAACAGTGACAACGACTAACAACAAACAGGCGTAAAACGCATCGATCCACGAGTATCCGTAGGAATTTATGTCGAAAGAATTCCAATCCGCAAAGTTCACCTTGTCCAACCGGGCCGCCAATACGGTTAGATAAATGATCCCCACAAAAAGAATTCCGAACACGAGGTAAAGCCAATCCCTCCGCCGTTGCAGCCAGGCATGTGCGCCCGGATGCCGAACCAAATACGCGCAGAGCACGCCCAGCAGCAAACCGTCTGCCCGGCACGGCAGCAATACATAGGTAAGAATGTCCGAATAGAGATGAAGAAACAGCCTGAATCCCACCCCGGCCAGCAACAGGCCCACAAGCACCCACTGTAGTTTTTGCGACGGTGTCAGCCATAGAATCAACGGCATCAGCAAATAAAATTGTTCCTCAACACAAAGCGACCACGTGATGCCCGTCCAAATCGGGCCAAAATCATTCATTTTGGCGATGTGGAAATTTTGCAAAAATACGAAATAGCTCCAGTCGGGAACGTGCTGAAGCCGCCGAAAATCAACGCCATACCACGGTGCGGACGCATGATTCGAGAGCAACGACGCCAGGAAAAAAAAGCCGGCGATCCAAACTAAATACAACGGCAGTATCCGGCACGCCCGCCGGATGTAAAATGTTTTAAAATAACCTCGCGAATCGCGACAGTCTATCAAAATCCCGCCAATCAGGAATCCGGACAATACAAAGAATAAATCCACTCCGCTCCACGATAGCGGAAAGAAATGCCTGATTATGGTGAGCAAAAAGTTGGGCCGGGTATGCCAAACCGCGCCACTATATACATAATGGTCAAGGATTATCAGAAGAATCGCGACTCCTCTCAAGCCGTCCAATTCCAGGATTCGCTTCTGATCGCCGCTGTTCGAGCCGTTCATCTTTGGGTTGCGCCGGCGCCATTATAACAGGCGATTTCCGCGTAATCCACTCCCTGTTACGAAACTTCCACTTTATTCGCGGCCTTTTTGGGGTATTCTGATTCCGTGACGTTAACTGAACAAATGACGCAACTGGCCAAACTGGCCAAAGCCGCGTCACGCGAACTGGCAACCCTTTCCACGGCCGCCAGAAACGATTGCCTCTCCGCCATGGCCGACGCCCTGGAAAAAGGCGCCTGCGCTATTAAGGAAGCCAACGCGCTGGATATGCAAACCGCCGCCAACAGCGGTCTGTCAGCCGCCATGCTCGACCGCCTTAAGCTCGACGATAAACGGATTTCCGCCATGGCCAAAGGCCTGCGCGAGGTCGTCGCCCTTCCCGATCCAGTCGGCAAAATCCTCGATGACCGCGTTCGTCCTAACGGTTTGAGACTTCAAAAAATTTCCACACCCATCGGCGTCGTCGTCATCATTTATGAATCGCGTCCCAATGTCACCGCCGACGCCGCCAGCCTTTGCTTCAAATCCGGCAACGCCACCATTCTTCGCGGCGGCAAGGAAGCGATGCACTCCAATCAATTCATCGCCCGGACGATGATTGAGGCCGGGAAACAAATCCTCGCCGAATTCCCCGAACACGCGATCCAGGTCGTCCCAGTCCCCGACCGGCAAGCCATTCCGATTCTTCTGGGCCTGACCCAATACATTGATTTGTGCATGCCCCGCGGAGGCGAAGGCCTTATCCGCGCCGTCGCCGAATGCTCCAAAGTTCCTGTCATCAAGCATTACAAAGGCGTCTGCCACGTGTTTGTGGATGCCGATGCCGACCTCGCCATGGCCGAAAACATTGCCATGAACGCCAAAGTCCAGCGTCCTGCCGTCTGCAATGCCATGGAAACATTGCTCGTGGACAAAAAAATCGCGGCCACCTTTCTTCCGCAAATCGGAAAAAAGCTGGCTGAGAAAAAGGTTGAACTGCGCTGCGACTCCGCCGCGCTCGCCCAACTATCCGCGCTGAACGGCCAAATGCGCCTCAAACCCGCCGCCGAACAGGACTGGTTTACCGAGTACAACGATTACATTTTAAACGTGCGGGTCGTGGACGGCGTGAAACAGGCGATTGATCACGTTAATTATTACGGCTCCGCCCACTCGGACAGTATTGTCACCCGTAACGAGGCCCACGCCCGCCAATTTTTGCACGAAGTGGATTCAGCAACCGTTTACTGGAACGCCAGCACGCGATTTACCGACGGCGGCGAATTCGGCATGGGCGCGGAAATCGGCATTAGCACCGATAAAATCGGCGCCCGCGGGCCAATGGGTCTGGCCGAACTCACCAGCTACAAGTGGATCGGCATCGGTGACGGGCAAATTCGCGCCTGAATCTTCATGTCGCCTAAAGAAACAGCGACAGCCGTTCGCAATTCGCTCCCGTCCTATGGTCTTTTCGCCGGCCTGAATTGGCGCACTTCCGTATCCCCGTTCCCACTGGAGCCAGTCCTGGCCAAAGAACTCGATTCTCTCGGGCGCGTCCTGCTCCAATTCTATCGCGCCGTTAATCTTCTGTACCGAAAAAGTGTTGAAGGCAAGCAGCCCGATTGGGTCGCGCGCTGGCTCGATCTGGGCAAACCGCCGGAGATCATTGCCATTCAACGCTCACCGGCCTTTAAAAATGACGTCCCTCGCGTCATTCGCCCGGATATCCTGCTGACCGAGAATGGATTTCATATCACTGAACTTGATTCGGTCCCCGGCGGTATTGGCCTCACGGCGTGGCTGAACGATGCTTATTCCAAACTCGGCGGCAACCTGCAAATCATCGGCGGCGCCGACGCCATGTCCAACGAATTTAACGCTATTTTTGGAGACGCTGAGCGGGTCCATATTGTCGTCTCCGACGAAGCAGCCACCTATCGCCCGGAAATGGAATGGCTCGCAGCCAGAGATTCCAGACTCTCGGTTCGCGATTCAAAATTTGAGGACTTCGCGGAAGGCGACGCAGTCTATCGCTTTTTCGAGCTATTCGACACCGCGAACGTGCAGAACTCGAAGAGAATTTTTGCGCTGGCTGCCGAAGGGAAAATCCGTCTGACGCCGCCGCCAAAAACCATTTTCGAGGAGAAAATGCTCTTCGCGCTGTTATGGAATTGGAACCTTCGCGACTTCTGGCGCCAGGAACTCGGCGAAAGCTTTTTTGCGCGGCTTAAAGCGATCGTACCTTACACATGGCTCCTCGACCCCGCGCCATTGCCGCCGCACGCGGCCTTTCCCGGCCTGAACCTCACGGACTGGCGGCAATTGAAATCATTGTCGCAGAAGGAGCGTGACCTGATCCTGAAAATCTCCGGTTATTCGGAAACCGCCTGGGGCGCCCGCGGCGTTTTCCTCGGCAGCGACTTGTCTCAGGCCGATTGGGCCGCCGCCCTGGACCAGGCGCTGGCCGGTTTCGATAAGTCGCCTTTCGTCCTGCAACGTTACGAAAGGCCAAAGCTCGTGGAAACAGCCTGGTTCGACTTCGAAAAAAATGAGGCCGTTCCCATGAAAGGACGCGTCCGGCTTTGCCCCTATTACTTCGTCACGGGTGACGGCGACGCCGCCCGCCCCCGCTTAGGCGGCATCCTGGCCACCACTGTTCCCTCAGATAAAAAAATCATTCACGGCATGACCGAAGCCGTCCTGGCGCCCTGCGCCATTTCCCACCAATAGCATACCTGGCGCTCGCGCGTCCCGTTTCGACGTTTCAACGCCTATTTACTCCCCGGCTTGACCGCCGGAATCGCCTTCAAATCCGGCGGCAGCATGTCCGGCTCAAACGCTTCAACCTTCAACGACAACAGACTCACGAACGGCACCCCGAATTTTACCTCGTGATTAGACCGGTCCACAATGGCCGCCACGCCAACGACGCAGCCCCCGCTGGCATAAACAATGTCCATCGTTTCCTGCACGCGTCCGCCGCGCGTGACCACGTCCTCCACCACCAGGATTTTTTCGCCCCGCTCAATTTTGAATCCTCGCCGCAGCACCAGCTTGCCCTCTTCCTTTTCTGCGAAAATAAATCGCACCCTCAGTTGGCGCGCGACTTCCTGCCCTATCACAAGCCCGCCGATCGCGGGCGCTATGACCGTAACCGTCTCGAATTTTTCGACCTTGCGCGCCAGCGCCGCGCCGAGCTGCTCCACGACCGGCATTTCCTGCAGGGCGAGCGCGCATTGGAAAAACTGCCGGCTGTGAAGCCCGCTCCGTAGAACGAAATGCCCTTCCAGCAAAGCCCCGGTGTCCCTGAAAATGTTTAATACCTCGTCTTGCGTCATGGCCAAAGATTACAACTCACACCTCAAAACTCAAAACTCAAAACTCTCGCCTTTTTCCTCTCCATCACCGGCCTCTGCATTTAATCTTCATTGCCATGCTGAAATGGCTCAAGTTTTTCATCGCGATATTGCTGCTGCCCGCCTGCGCCGGCATGGCGATGGCCCTGGGAGCGGTGCTGCGCGCCTCTGGCAGCGCGGACACCACCTGGATCCCGTTTCTCGCGGGCGCCGCCTGCTGGTGCGTCATCTATTTTATGCTGCCCAAACCCATGTGGATTTACGTCTTTGGACATGAACTCACTCACGCGCTTTGGGCATGGCTGTTCGGCGCGCGGATCAAAAAAATGAAAGTCACGTCCAACGGCGGCCATATCGTCGTGACCAAAACCAATTTCCTCATCACGCTCGCGCCCTACTTCTTCCCGCTCTATGCCGTCGTCGTCATCGCCATTTTTGCCTTCGGCCATTGGATCTGGGGCTGGTCCCGGTTCCTTGTCTATTTCCATTTGCTCGTGGGCGCGGCCTATGCGTTCCACGTCACATTGACCTTTCAGACGCTGCAAACCCAGCAGAGCGATGTCACCTCCCAGGGCTATCTATTTTCCGGCGTTATCATTTTCGTGGGCAACGCGGCCATTTTGCTTTTCGGCATCCCATTGCTCGCTGAAAGCATCCCTATGACCAAAGCGCTCAACTTTTGGTTCAGGGACACCATTACAGTCCTCCATTGGCTCCAAAAATTAGTCTAAACTGAAATTGCCGCAAATTGTCGATAATTCAGTCTTGAATTCCAGCCCGTTTCCGTTCAAAACTTGTAACGCACGATATGGACTTGGCTGATATTTTGACAAAAGCGCAAATCGTCCCCGAATTGCGCGCAACCAATCGCTGGGAAGCCATTGACGAATTAATTGATAATCTCGTCTCTACTGGGAAAATCCAGACTGCTGACCGGGACGCTGTGACGGCCGCCGTAAAAAAACGGGAAACGTCCATGAGCACCGGCATTGGTTTTGGCATTGGTATTCCCCACGCCTCAACGGATTTGATTTACGAAGTCGTCGGCTCGCTCGGCCGCTCAAACAACGGCGTAAACTTCGATGCTCTCGATAACCAGCCCGTCAAACTCGTCATGCTATTCCTCGTTCCCCAGGGCCAGTTTCAAAAACACCTTCATACCCTCGCCAATATCGCCAAACTCCTCCACAAACCCGAATTCCGCCAGGCCCTCGAAAAAGCCCCGGACGCCGATGCTATGCTCACGGCCATCCGCGAATTCGGCAAAAAGTAGCATCTGGCGCAGGGCAGGCATCCTGCCTGCCAGTTAAGGCGGCTTCCAGCCGCCAGTTTCTTTCGTGTATTTTCCGCATTTGGAGATTACCTTTGCCCGCGTGTTGCCTTACAAACAAATTGAACTGCAATTGCAGGCCGCCGTCCGGGAAACGTTGCCGGATGCCGACCTCTCGTCCGTCCTGGTTCGCCCCTGTCCCGACCCGAAATTTGGCGATTATCAAAGCAACGCCCTCATGTCCCTGGCCAAGGCTCGCAAACTGAATCCGCGCCAGATCGCCGCAGACGTCCTCAAAAAGCTCGACCTTTCCGCCACGTGCGAAACCGTGGAAATCGCGGGCGCCGGCTTCCTGAATTTCCGCCTTAAAACTTCCGCGCTCTCTCAGGCGCTCGAATCGGCGGCCCGCGGCGGCCTTTTGTTTTTCGAGAAAGCGTCCCCCCCGAAAACCGTCGTGATTGATTTCAGCTCGCCAAACGTCGCTAAACCGATGCACGTCGGCCACATCCGCTCAACCATCCTTGGCGAATCCCTGGCCCGGGTCCTCCGGCTCCTTGGTCACAATGTCATTACCGACAATCATATCGGTGATTGGGGTACCCAATTCGGGAAGTTGCTTGTCGGCTGGAAGAAATTCCTGGACCCTGCGGCGCTCAAGGCCGATCCGATTTCAGAAATGGAGCGCCTCTACAAACTCGCCCACGCCGCCAGCGAATCCGACCCGATTGTTTTGCAGGAAGCGAGGCTCGAGTTGGTCAAACTTCAAAATGGCGACGCGGAAAATCTTAAGATCTGGCGGGAAATGATCGCACTTTCTGAAAGGCAGTTTGACGAAATTTATTCACGCCTGGGAATCAAATTCGATTTCACGTACGGTGAGAGCTTTTACAATGACCGTTTAAGCGCGCTTGTCGATGAATTGGTCCTAAAGAAAATCGCCCGCGAAAGCGAAGGCGCTATTGCGATCTTCTTTGACGAGGACCCTCTATTGAAGAGCACGCCATTGAAGGACATGCCGGCCCTCATCCGCAAAAGCGACGGCGGTTTTAATTACTCCACCACCGACCTTGCTACGCTTGCCTTTCGCCTGGAAAAATGGCAACCGAATGAAATCATTTATGTGACGGACGGACGCCAGCAGTTGCACTTTAACCAGATTTTTGCCGCCTTCCGTAAATGGCAGCCGGAGCTAAAGACAAAACTCGCGCACGTTTGGTTCGGCTCGATCCTTGGCGAGAACGGCAAGCCATTCAAAACGCGCAGCGGCGAAACTGTCAAACTCGCCGATTTGCTGGATGAAGCCGAAGAACGGGCCTTCAACATCGTTTCAGAGAAAAATCCGGACCTGCCGGAAACCCGGCGGCGCGAAATCGCGAGGGTCGTCGGCATAGGCGCCGTGAAATATGCCGACCTCCTGCCCAATCGGCAGAGCGATTACGTTTTTAGCTGGGATAAAATGCTCGCCCTCACCGGCAACACGGCGCCTTATTTACTATATGCGTACGCGCGGATTCGCAGCATTTTCAGAAAACTCGATAAGCCGGAAAGGCTGGACCGAAGCGTGCCATTAAAATTGGCGGCTCCCGAAGAAATTTTACTCGCCAAGCATCTGTTGAACTTCGGTCTCACCCTGGAAGCCGTAGCGGACGAATATCGTCCAAACTTTTTATCTAATTACCTTTACGAGTTGGCCGGCAAATTCACGTCCTTCTACGAAAACTGTCCGGTCCTCAAGGCTGATCCTGAAACCCGAAATTCTCGCCTGGTGATTTGTGATTTGACAGCCAGAGTTCTAAAACAGGGTTTAGAAGTTCTCGGAATCGAAACGGTTGACCAGATGTAAAAATCGGTCTTCCTGGGTCAATTTGCAGCCTGCTTCGACCGCAGCCCTGTCATCGTCAGCAGCGGCAAAACATTAAAATGTCCGTCATCCTCATGAACTATCGCGAACGGTGCCCGTGGTGCCAGCGATATGTAATCGCGATGAGGCACTAAATATTCTTTGCCATCGGCCATTCTTAGCGTAAACGGCTGACCACTTGCTATCGCTGCTTCTATTTGCGCCCGTGTCATACGATACTATCGCGTTGCGTCCGGATATTTGCAAGCTGTCTAGCTCAACCGCATCGGCATCACCACATAAAGGAACGGCCCATTAATTTTAAGAACGCCCGGGCTCAGCTCATCAATTAACTCAAAAAACACTTCGTCTTCGCTCAGCGCTTCTAAAGCATCGATCAAATAACGCGGGTTAAATGCGATTGCCATTTCCTTACCCTTGTAATTCACCGCCAGCGACTCTCTCGCTTCACCAACTTCCGGCGTATTCGCCGTTATCGCCAGGCTGTTTTTACCGAAAGTCAGTTTAACCGAATTCGCTTTTTCACTCGTCATGATTTCCGCCCTCTTTAACGCGTGCAAAAATTCCTCTCGAACCAGAGCGATTCTTTCCTTGGTTTCCGTTGGTATGACTTGCCTGTAATTCGGATAATTGCCCTCGATCAGCTTCGTTATGAGAAGAACCGAAAACCCCTTCTCATCTTTCAACGCTATGGATGCCTGGTTGTCTCCGAACCTGATTTCCGCTTCTCCCTTTTCCTGCAACAGGCGGTCCAATTCGCCAACCGCTTTAGCCGGTACTATAAATTCGCCGCTGCTCTTTTCCGATATGTCCGCTTCCTCATCCGCCAGCGCCAAACGCCTGCCATCGGTGGCCACCATCGTCATTTTATTGTCCTTGAGGCTTAAGAAAATGCCGTTCAACACGTACCTCGATTCGTCGGTCGATACTGCAAACTTCGTTTTCCTCATCATCGCCTTGATGGTTTCCTGCTGCAGCGAAACCTTTTTGTCATCTTTAAACTTTGGCAGAGGCGGAAATTCTTCGGCGCTCAGGCCGTGGATTTTGTAATAGGACGGTCCGCAACGAATGACCGTCACGTTCTTTTCGTCCGTTTCCATCTCGATCTCGCTTCCGTTGAGTTCCCGAACTATTCCGAACAGCTTTTTCACCGGGACCGTCGTTCCGCCCGCTTTTCTCACTTTCGCCTCGACAGCGCAAACCACCGTTACGTCGAGATCCGTGGCGGTGAACTCTACACGCTCCTTTTCAGCCCGCAGCAAAACGTTTGAGAGGATCGGCAGCGTGGTCCGCGCGCCAACCACATTTTGCACCGCCTGCAGGCCCGCGAGAATTTGCTCCTTCGATATCGTGAGGTTCATGTTCGGTTAATAGTAATCTTCTTTTTAAAAAACTCTCTTATTATTAAGGGCTGTGAATAAAGCAAACAACTCTGCCTGTCAAGACTGGCACAGCGTTTCCTGAACGGTCAGCCACTGTGCAACTCAAGGTAAAGAAACCAAAAAATTTGAAAAGTCCAAGTTGTTGGCAAAATTTCCAGCTAATTCACAACCAATTAAAAGACCATTCAAAGAGTTGTTGAATGAAAATTTCGCCGAAACAACTGTTTTACTTCTTTTTCAACCTGAAGTTCACGTCGTCGTAAATATTGTTGAGAAAGACGCTTAAAACGGATTTAAAAGGGATGATTCGACGAATCCCGAGCGTCGAACACCAAACCTTCTCAACAGTAAATCCAAAATCCTCCGCCAGATGATCAAAGCTGGCCCGGGTAAAATGCCGGTAATGCTGCGGATGGTTCATGCCCGAATAAGAAAAAGCGTACGGTACAGCCCCATTAAAGATTCCGCCTGGGACGAGAATGCGGTGCACTTCGTTCACCACCTTGTACGTGTCGGGCAAATGTTCCATCACCTGGACCATCAGTACTTCGTCGATGCTTCCATCCTCAAACGGCCACGGAAATTGATTCAAGTCGAGTTTTTTGATTTCCCTCGCATGCGAGATCGTTGACAGGTTGCACGAATAATTATCGTAATTCTCATAACCTTCACGAAAATCTCGACCGCAGCCTAAATTGACTTTTCTCATAGGGGATTAAAGGTAATTCTCGGCTATTTCAGCCTTAAAAAAAATAAACAAAAGGACCCTTTTCTGTAAACGCTTTTATCTTGAGCCCTTAACCTGTTCGAGAACCAACTGAAGTCCCCTGCCGCCTCCGCCTGGCCCGATTGAGAATTTCCGGCAAAGACCCGCAAACGAAATCAACCTCTTCCATGGTTGTCTCGCGGCCAAGCGAAAAACGAACCAGCGAATTGGCCAACTCAGGCTGTCCTATGGCCACGATGACGTGGGAAGGCTCTAAAGAACCAGCCGAACAAGCTGATCCGCTTGAAGCACAAATGCCTTCAACATCCAAACCGGCCAAAAGAACAATGCTGTCAGAACCGTGAACGATAAAGGAGACCGTGTTTGGCAGGCAATTCTCTTGAGGACTGACCAACTCGCAGCCATCCATAGCCCGGATTGTAGAAGACAATTTTTCAGCGAATAGCTGCAGCCGGTGGCTGTCAAAAACAGGGGGTTTAACGAACTTCTCCAGCGCGGCCACCAGACCAGCAATTCCAGCGAGATTTTCAGTTCCCGCCCGCCGTTCATTCTCATGGCTGCCGCCCAATAGAATCGGTTCCGGATGCAACGGCGACCGGATCCAAAGCAGTCCCGCGCCCTTAGGACCGTGAATCTTGTGCGCGCAGACCGAAACAAGGTCTGCGTTAAATTGGCCAATATTTTCAAATGACCGTTTGCCAAACCATTGGACCGCGTCTGTATGAAAGATAATCCCGAGCCTTCGGCAGATGGCGCCTAACTCGGAGACCGGTTGGATCGTTCCAATCTCGTTGTTCGCCGCCATAATCGAAACCAGGACGGTATTAGGTCGAATGGCCCGTTCCAAATCCTCCGGGGAAACGCGCCCATGTCGATCCACAGGAAGCCGCGAAACCTCGAATCCCTCATGTCGTTCCAGATAATCAAAGCAATTCAAAACCGCATGATGCTCCACCGATGAAGTGATTAAATGCCTTCCTTTCGCTTTCAGCAGCCGCGCTGTTCCCAGAATGGCGAGATTGTTCGATTCCGTCCCGCCACTGGTAAAAATAATCTCGCTGGGTTTAGCCCCCAAAAGCCGCGCGGCTCGGTCCCGCGCGTCATCCAAAAGCGCTCGAGCCCTCCTGCCAACACCGTGAACACTCGAAGGATTTCCCCATACTTCGCCCAAAAACGGCAGCATCGCCTCACGCACCCCCGCGTCCAGCGTCGTCGTCGCATTGTAATCAAAATAAATCGTGCGAGGCATCGTTCCGGTATCTCAAAAAATCGTCATTAACCGTGAGATTAAATGATAGCAGTAAATGAAAGTTCACCCTAATATTATTTCCCGCTGAAAACGAAAATAAAAATCTGCGGCATTACGAATCCCGCCGATGCGCAAGCCGCCGTCGCCGCGGGCGCCGATGCTTTGGGCTTTATCTTCTATGAAAAGAGCCCGCGTTACGTTCCGCCGGCCCAGGCGGCGGCCATTTCCAGGCAGTTGCCGTCATTCGTCATGCGCGTCGGCGTTTTTGTGAATGCTCCGGAAGATTCCGTATTTAGCGCCATCAGGCAATGCGGATTAAGCCTGTTGCAATTTCACGGGGACGAGACGCCCGCCTTTTGTGCGCAATTCGGCCTCATGAGCATGAAAGCGTTTCGCGTCCATGGCCGGGAAACACTCACGGAAATTCCAAAATATGTCACCGATGCCTATCTGCTCGACGCCTATTCCTCCACGACGCTGGGCGGCACAGGCGAAAAATTCAATTGGGACCTGGCTGTCGAAGCGCAAAAATTTGGCAAGCCTGTCTTCCTGGCCGGTGGTCTGAACGCAGAAAACGTGGCAGGCGCCATTCTCAAAGTCCGGCCATTTGGGGTGGACGTATCGAGCGGCGTCGAAAGCGCGCCCGGAATAAAGGACCATGAGAAAGTCAGAGCGTTTATCGCCGCCGCCCGCTCCGTATGAAAGACGAAAAAATCCGCTGTCCCTGGTCAACAGACGACTTCTATAACCGCTACCACGACGAAGAATGGGGCGTGCCCATCCACGACGACCGCACCCTGTTTGAGTTTCTCATCCTCGAGGGCGCGCAGGCCGGGCTCAACTGGCGGACCATCCTGAACAAACGCGAGAATTATCGAAAAGCGTTTGACCAATTCGACCCGGAAAAAGTCGCGCGATATAGTGTGGCGAAAGTGGCGAAGCTGATGAGCAATGAAGGAATCATTCGCAACCGCTTGAAGATCCAGTCGGCGATTCAAAATGCCAGGGCGTTCCTAAAAGTCCGGGATGAATTTGGGACTTTTGACGCATACTCGTGGCGATTTGTGAATGGCAAGCCTATCATCAACCATCGTAAAAGCATGAAGGAAGTGCCCCCGCGAACGGCCATTTCCGACGCCCTAAGCAAGGATTTGCTCAAGCGCGGCTTTAGATTCGTCGGCTCGACCATTTGTTATGCCCACATGCAGGCCGTGGGAATGGTGAATGACCACCTCGTAACATGTTTCAGGCACAAGGAACTGTCGCGCTGACAACAAAACCTTTGCCCAGGCAGCCCCTTTACGCGAAAATCTCCTGATGAGCTCAATAGCTGCGGAAACTTTGCCGGACGCCCAGGGCCATTTTGGCCCCTACGGTGGACGCTTCGTGCCCGAAACCCTCATGCACCCGCTGAAGGAATTGGAGGAGGAATATTTCCGGGCGCAGCATGACCCCGAATTTCAGCGTGAGCTTTCCTACTATCTCACCGAATTTGTTGGGCGGCCCACACCGCTTTATTTAGCCGAGCGCCTCACACGAGACCTGGGCGGCGCAAAAATTTATCTCAAGCGCGAGGACCTCAACCACACCGGCGCCCACAAAATCAACAACGCCATGGGCCAAATCCTTCTCGCGAAGCGCATGGGCAAAACGCGCATCATAGCCGAGACCGGAGCCGGCCAGCACGGTGTGGCTACTGCCACCGTGGCGGCGATGTTCGGCCTCAAGTGTGTCATTTACATGGGCGCGGTGGATTGCCGCCGCCAGGAACTGAACGTGTATCGCATGAAAATGCTCGGCGCCGAAGTAGTGCCCGTCCATGCCGGCCAAAAAACGCTCAAAGAGGCCGTGAACGAAGCCATGCGCGATTGGGTCACAAATGTCCGCAGCACTCATTACATCCTCGGCACCGCGTACGGCGCGCATCCGTATCCGGTCATGGTCCGCAATTTCCAGCGCGTCATCGGCGATGAGGCCCGCGCACAAATTCTGGAGAAGGAAAATCGCCTTCCGGATTTGCTCATCGCTTGTGTCGGTGGCGGCTCAAATGCCATTGGACTTTTTTATCCATTCCTCGACGACGAAGCCGTGAAGATGGTTGGGGTCGAAGCCGGCGGTCTGGGCATCAAGCCCGAAAAACATGCGGCCCGATTTCAAGGCGGATCTCTTGGTGTGCTGCAAGGCACCCGCAGTTACATCCTGCAGGACAAATTCGGCCAGATTCAGCTCACGCACAGCGTCAGCGCCGGTCTGGACTACGCCGCGGTAGGCCCTGAGCACGCGCTCCTCCGCGACAACAACCGAGTGGAATACACTTACGCGACAGACGAGCAGGCCCTGGATGCCTTCATGAAACTGGCGCGGCTGGAAGGCATCATCCCCGCGCTCGAAAGCGCCCACGCCGTGGCCGAAGTCATCCAACGCGCCCCGAAAATGAAGAAAAGCTCGCTCGTCATCGTGAACCTCTCTGGACGCGGTGACAAAGACGTCTCCCAGGTTGCAGCCAAAGTGAAATTGCAAATGCCCGAGTGACCGGTTAACTTATTCCTATGCGGCTTCAGACAGAACATCGTTTCAGCGTGCAGGACTATTACCGCATGGCGGAAACCGGTGTGCTGCGCCCCGGCTCGAGGGTCGAATTGCTCGAAGGAAAAATCAATGATATGTCACCGATTGGCCCTTTTCACGGCGCCCTTGTGAAACGCCTAAATCGCATTTTCAGTTCCAAGGCAAAGGGCCGATGGATCGTTTCGGCGCAAGATCCGTTGCGTGTTGATGACTTTTCAGAGCCACAACCGGACATCATGTTGCTGAAACTGTCGGCAGACGATTACGCCAGCCGTCATCCCGGTCCGGAAGATGTCTTTCTACTCGTCGAAGTGTCGGATTCAACCATTTATTTCGACCGTGGCGAGAAACTGCCCATTTACGGAAAAGCGGGCATTCCGGAAGTTTGGATCATAAACCTGAACGATCTGAAGGTTGAAGTTTATCGAGAGCCACACTTTACCGGCTATAGCAGCAAAGCGGTTCTACAGACGGGTGACAAGGCCAAGCCCTTAGCCTTTCCGGACGTTGCTATCAATGTTGCCGAACTGCTAAAACGCTAACGGATGCGGACATAATTGGTCTTTACATCTTTACACAGAATAAACATGGAAGTCCAATAGCGCAGCAAAGGAGCAAGAGCAAGATTGGCTTGGCGAAAAAGCGCCGCTTCATGGCGGTCAAACACCGAGAGAACAGGAGAGTTCTGTGCTGGATATCAGGCTATTGTAATGGTTTTTCTTTTTGGCAAATTCCTTTTTATTGTTTCAAATTGGGATTGATAGATATGAAATCACAATTCGCCTCCCGCCTCTCCGCCCTGATGGGATTCCTTGCCGTTGCCCTCGGCGCGTTCGGCGCACATAGCCTCAAATCTCTCCTCGCTCAGAATGGCACCGCAAACGTCTGGGAAAAAGCCGTCTTTTATCATTTCGTCCACACGGTAGTGCTCTTCGTCCTGGCGGGCCGAAAACCGTTTCAGGCCGGACCGTGGTGGTCCTTTCTCGTCGGCATATTTTTCTTCTCCGGCTCACTTTATCTCCTCGCCATTACCAATATCCTTTGGCTCGGCGCGGTCACTCCCATCGGCGGTTTGAGTTTCCTTCTTGGCTGGGCATGGCTGTTTTTCAGGCCATTAGTTTCGCAGGATTGAAGCTTGAAAATGCGGCCTTCACGGATAGCCTGAAATTGATTGAATCAGGCGAACCATTTCATTTTAACATCAGGCGCCCGGATCGCATGGCTGGCGCGGGCAATCCTGGCCGTTTTTTTGATCATCTCCGGCATGCCGGCGAGCCGGGCACAAACCCCGAACATCGAATCCTCGTCCACGAAACGCGTGTTGATGATTTTTAGCGAGGCGCGGGACCTGCCCGGAAACGTCCTGATGGAACAGGCCACAAAGCAGGATATGCTCACCCACAGCACCAATGGCATCGAGTTTTTCACTGAAAGCCTTGATGCCAGCCGCTTTCACAATCCGGGTTACAGCGCCGTCTTTGCCGATTATATCAGAAACAAATATTCCAGCCAAAAACTGGACCTGGTGATGATGTTCATGTCGCGGAATTTTGCGCTGGCCCGTGACATGAGCACGGCGCTGCCCACTAATATCCCTTCGGTTTGTGTCGTGCTTAATGATATGGAGGTTCCCAGCTCCGCCGGCCGGCCGTTCACCGGAATTTTTCAGCGTTCTGATATCGGCGGCACGTTCAAATTCATCTTCCGGCTGCAACCGGAAACCCGCCAGGTCGTGGTCATCGGCGGCGTCTCAGACAATGACCAGACCACGTTGGCTCGAATCGCGGAAATGGCCCGCACGGTAGATGGCGTCAAATTTGAGTTCTGGACCAATGCACCCGTGGATGAACAGTGCCGCGATGCTCAGGCTCTGACCGCCGGCACGGTCATTCTCCTGGCCTCGGTCCAACGCGACTCCGCAGGCCAGCCCTTCTACACATCGCAAGTCGCGCAAATGCTCGCCCCCGTCGCCGGCGTCCCGGTCTATGTGTTGGGCGAAGGGTCTATCGGCACCGGCGCCCTCGGCGGAAGTGTCGTTAATTTCGAGGGGCTCGGGGTCCATGCCGCCAGGCTGGCGCTGCTGGCCCTCAACGGCGCGCCGCTTGACCGCGTTCCCATTGAAGTTCGCACTAATGGAACGCCCATGGTGGATTGGCGGGCATTACAGCGTTGGGATATTGGAGAAAGCCGCCTGCCCGTCGGCTGCATCGTACGGTACCGGCCTTATTCACTGTGGGAGGAGCACCGAACGCTCATCATGATCGTAACGACCGGCCTGGTCGTGCAGGCCATCACCATCGTTGCCCTGCTGGTGCAACGCCGGTGGCATATTCGCGCCCAGGCACAGATTGAACGGCAAAGAACTGAACTCACGCACGTCTCCAGGGTTTCAACCGTGGGTCAACTGGCTTCGGCTCTCACACACGAACTAAACCAGCCTCTCGGCGCCATCTTGCGCAACGCGGAGGCCGCCGAACTCTTCCTGCAATGCAATCCGCCCAATTTGGACGAAGTCCGCGCCATCCTCACAGACATTCGCAGAGACGACAAACGCGCCGGAAACGTCATTGACCGCATGCGCGCCCTCTATCAGCGCCGAAGCCTGGCCCTGGGCCCTCTTGATTTGTGCGAACTCGTCCACGATACCATAGCCCTGACCCGGACCGACGCCGCTGCGCGCCAGGTCAAAGTTATCGCCGAAACGCCGCCCCAATTGCCAGTCATCCAGGGGGACCGGGTCCATCTGCAGCAGGTCTTGCTCAACCTCGTTCTTAACGGGATGGATGCCATGACCGCTGTGCCCAAAATGGCCCGGCTTTTAATTATCCGCGCATCGCAAACGAAAAATGGAAATCTCCAGGTGACCGTCACCGACCGTGGAAATGGCATCGCGCCCGAGGATGCCGCCCGGATTTTTGAACCTTTCTACACCACAAAATTGAACGGCATGGGTATGGGGCTGGCCATATCACAGACCATCATCGAGGCGCACGGAGGCGATATTTGGGTTGAAAGCAAAGGAACCGAAGGTGCGACCTTCACATTTGTTTTGCCACAGGCTGGCCAGGCAAGGGTGAAGGACGGTGACTTGCCCGACGACATCTGACCCTTATTATTAACTCATGATTCCACCACCAACACCAACCGCCGGCTCAGACATGGTTTTTGTCATCGATGATGATGCGTCTTTCCTCAAGTCCCTGTCCCGTCTGCTGTGCGCCGTCGGTTACACTGTCCGTGCGTTCCAATCCGCCGGGGAATTTTTAGAACAGATCTCGCCGGAAATCTCCGGCTGCGTCGTCGCCGATTTGCAAATGCCGGGCATGGACGGCCTGAAATTGCAACAGGCCCTGGCAAAAACCGTCAATCCACTGCCGATTATCTTTTTGACCGGCCAGGGCGATATTCCCAGCACCGTCAGCGCCATGCGCAGCGGGGCCGAAGATTTCCTCACCAAACGCGCCCCGAAAGAAGATCTGCTCGCCGCCATCGGGCGTGCCCTGGAACGCGACAAAACCGAACGAATCAAACGCAGCCACTTGCATGATTTGCGCCGCCGATTGGATGTCCTGAGCGAACGCGAACTGGAAGTCCTCAGCCATGTTGTGCGCGGCAAAATGAACAAAGAAATTGCCGCCGACCTCAACATCAACGAACGGACTGTGAAACTGCACCGCACCAACATCACCCGAAAACTAAAGGTGCACTCGGTGGCCGAACTTACCAGCTTCGCCGCCGAAGCCGGCCTCTTCAAAGCTTAGTCCACAGTCCAGAGTCTGATCTCAGAGTCGTGCGAAGCCATGACTATGGACTGGATGACCTTCCCTAAAGGGCAGTAGCCGAGAACACCTCGCATGCCCTATTCTCTCCCTGCCGTCCGTCCCTATGGCGTTGCTTCCGGTATGCTCAACTCTCAACTGGAAGGCGGACGGCATCCTTCCCCTAAGGGCAGTTGTTCAACCCAATCAACCACAATATTTTAGTTCAATGATCAACGGCCGGCATAAGCGTACGCCAGAGCGGAATTCATCCAAAATTCCTCATCTGGCCGCCGTTCAATGTCCTGCCTGCCACATGTTCTCATGGCACGACAGGCGATCCAGCCAGCAAAGGTCCTGCCCATTCTGTTTCAATTCTCAGCCGTCGTATTTAACAAAAATCAGACCCGAACCCATCATGATGACTACACCCATACCAATGGAAACCTTTTCAGCCCGGCACAGTCTTGGCCCCTCCGGCCAATGCGACGGTATCTCTCCCTTTATCCTCGAATTCTTCATGGTCCAGGGATCTGGGTTCCGTTGCATGGCCTATCGCAACGACGACGGCAAATGGCGCGGCGCCTTTGACAACGAGGTATTGCCCGGCGCCATCCGGGTCCTCGAATAGCTTTCGCCAGCCCATAGCAGTATCCGGGCGCCAAAAAATGCAAGAGGCCGGACCTTGGTCCGGCCTCTCATAGTGATGAGGTTTATACGCCGTCACTTCGACGCTCAGAAGGGCGGCACAGCCTGTTTTGGGGGTCGCTGTCCCGGCCATGCCGCGAGCAAAACCTCTCTGCCAACCCTAAACGGACAGCGAAATTCAAACATTCACATTAATAGACCGTCCAGCCATTAAAGCACAATGAATGTCATATTAAAATTTATTCATAATTCATTCAGAATTGAAATGCATGCCTACCGCGTCGGCGCACCGTACCGTTCCAGCCTTGCCCGAATGGATTCCTCCAATGCCGTCTGATTTTGCGCCTGTGCCAGGTATAAAGCCTCCTGAAGATGTTGGATCGCTTCGTCCATATTTCCCGCGTTGGCCAGCGTAATTCCTAAATTGTTCTGACACGAAGCATCATTCGGATTCAATTGCACGGCCCGGTCTAAATACTGGATGGCATCCGCAAGTTTTCCTTCTCTGGCCAGGGCAACGCCCAAATTATTGAGCGTGTTCGGGTCATCCGGCTTGAGCTGAACCGCCTGTTGATAATATTCAACCGCTTCATTCGTATCGCCCCGCGCGGCATACGCTCCGCCCAAGTCATTCAGGGCGTCGAGGTAATGGGGCTTGAGTTCGATCGCCTGCTGATATTCCTCGATCGCGTCGTCCAGTTTCCCTTGCTTTGCGAGGGTTAGCCCCAAATTACACCGTGCCTCGGCAAAATCAGGGTCAATGTCCAGAGCCTGTCCGTAATTTAGCGCCGCGTCATCGTAATTAGCGCGCGAGGCATAAATATTGCCCAGATTATAATACGCTTCGGCATATTCCGGTTTAAGCTGGAGCGCATGTTCAAGGTCCTGGACTGCGTCGTTTACCTTGCCTTCATCAGCCAGCGCCACGCTGAGATTGTTCAGGATTTTGACATCATCCGGTTCCAGTTGAAGAGCTTGATGAAAATCCTGGATCGCCGCGTCCAGCTTTCCCTGGCTCGTCAACACTTTGCCAAGGTTATTAATCGATTTGGCATCGTCCGGATTGATTTGCAGCGCCTGATTGAAATGTTGCACCGCGCCCGTCACATCTCCCTGGTCGGCGAGGGCAATTCCTAAATTACAATGGGCAATGTAGCTTTGTGGCCAGCGTGAGAGTGTCCGCGTCCATATCGAAATGCTGCTCTTCCAATACGTCGCCTGAACGTGTGCGGCCACGGATAATGCTGCAAGCAGCACGGCCGCCGTGCAGCCCAGTAGCACACGCCGATAGGGCGCCGAACGCAGAAGATCCGCCATTCCCCAGGCGATGGCGATATACAGCCCGATTTGAGGCAGGTAAGTATAACGATCCGCCCGCGCCTGGTCTCCCGTTTGCATGATGTCAATTACCGGGAGAAACACGACCAGGTACCAAAGCCAGCCCGCCATCAGGTAAGGGTATCTGCGCCTTCCAATGACGGCTCCCGCCGACACCGCTAACAACACCAGCACAGACAAACAAACCCTCGCAAACGGCAGATGAGCCGGCGGATGTGGATAAAGCAGTTCCAGTCCCACTGGATAAACCATGTGGGCCAAATAATCCACGTACGCCAACAGCGCGTTGCCCACCCGCCACGGCAAAGAGAAAGGATGAACCGCCAGCACTACGTGCGGTTGCGTAAGCACTGTTACGGCGCATCCGGCCGCGCTAATGACAAACAACGGCCATTTCTCCAGAATCAATTCGGCCAAGGACCAGGTCTTAAAACGACCAAGCGGCCAAAAATCCAGAACCAGCAAAACAACCGGCAAAGTCACGACCATGGATTTGCACAGGAGACCAGCAACAAAAAATACCAACACCCAACAATACCCCGCTGTCCATAGCCGCGGATCCATCACGCTAACCTGTAGCCCATCTGAATTCGGCAACAGGCGCTGCCGCCGATCCTGTGCATAGCGTCCCCAAATCAATAGAGCCAGCATGAAGAAAAATCCGCTGAGCACGTCTTTCCGTTCCGCGATCCATGCCACTGACTCCACTCGCAGAGGATGAACCGCGAAAATCGCCGCCACAAATGCGCTCCGCCACGCCGCACCGGTGATGGTCTGAAGCCCGAGAAAAAGAAGAATGGCCGTGGCTGCATGGAGCAGGACATTGGTCAGGTGATGCCCGCCTGCGTTTGGCCCGTAAAACTGCCAATCCAACATGTGCGACACGTCTGTGAGCGGAAACCACGAATCCCGTCCGCTGTCCTCCGTAAAGACGCGTCCAATTTCGTGCAGGTCCAATCCCCGCGTGACCTCCGGGTTTTCATACACGATGGCGTCGTCGTCGTAGTTGATGAAATCGTATCGGACCGTCTGCCCATAAATGATCCACACGGCCAACGCCAGGAGGAAACAAATCCCGGCTGATTTCCATATGCTGCACACCCCCCCTTCTCGCCCGGCAGCCTCGCTGTCCCGGACGATTGAAGCGGCGTCTCCGGCCTTCATGGAGTTGCTTCGATTCTGATGCCGAGCCTGTCGATTGTGCTGCCCTCCGCGGCGTACAGGTTCGCCAGGGCTTCCTCGTAGTTCGCCAGGGCCCGGATTTCCTGCCCGCGCGCCGCAGTGAGATTGTTTTGGTACGTCAATACTTCAAACGTCGTGGCCTTGCCTACGGCATACGTAGTTTGCTCGGCGGAAAGGGCCGCTTCGGCATAAATGCGCGCCTGGCGCGTAGCGTCCACGCTTTCATAATCGCTCTGGGCGGTCTTCACCGCGTTATCAATGCCCACCAGCACGGTTTGCTCAAATTGTTTGAGTTGCAGCACCACCTGTTGCAGCGTCACCTTTTGCATTTTGAATGTGTTACGAGCGTCTTGCAGGGCCAAAGGCATCGAAAACTGCCCGCCGACACTGTAATAAGGAAGGTTGCCACGATTGATTTCCGCAAACGAGCCGTTATAGAATTCCCCGTAGCCGTTCCAACCATAAGTGCCGATCACATCCAGCTCGGGAAAAAGCTGGTTGCGATCAAATTTAAGCTGAATACCCGCCTGCTCCACGTTCAGCCGGTACTGCAACAAATCCGGCCGTTCAGTCATGCCTCGGCTCCAACTGTCCTGCAAATCAAACAGTACCAGCGGCGCAGTCAGCGTTTCTGCGGGTTGAATGTCTGTGTCATGCCAGGACGTATAATTGTCCGTAATCAGATTTTTCAACGTGTTTTGGTCTGTCTCCAGTGTGCTTTGCGCTGTAATCACGTTGGCCTGGTTTTGCGCCACCTGCGATTGATCCTGCTCCACGCTCAACTGGGCAACCGACCCGTATTTCAGGCGCGTTTTGTCTTCGTCCAATTGTGTTTGGGAAAGGTCCAGCGCCTCCTGCTGTACTTTCAAATTCTCGAGTGCGTAGATCAGTTCATAATAAGCGTTTTCCACGGCGGTCACGCTGGTGATGACCTGGTAGCGGAAACCCTGTTCGTTGTATTTTAGGCGGTTCTTATCCACCTGGATTGCCAGCCGGGTACTGTCTATCCACAGGCCTTTGAGCAACGGCTGCGTCAATTGCATGCCTAAGTTCCCGCTGCTGGTTGGAATCGTGAACGGCAGGTCGTTCGTGGCAAACCCCAACTGGTGCTGCTGAATTATTTGGCCGGTAAAATCATACTGCAATCCTGTAAACGGCAGTTCCCCGCTGAGTCCCGATTGGAAATTGTCCACCTTAAATGTCCCGGAAGGCGTTAAAAGGCCGTTGGCAAGAGTAGTCGCCTCCTGAGAGGTGTAACTATGCGTCGCGGAAAGGCTCAGCGTCGGGTCAAACCCGCCGTAGGAAGCGCGCAGGTTGTAAAGCGCTATCTCCGGATTATAACGCTGGATTTGTACGTCCAGGTTATGCTCGAGCGCCTGCTGGATGCAGTCCTGCAATGACATGACCCGGCCATTGGGCACCAGGTTCGTTGCCACAAGACTCGGACTGGTCTGCGCCGTGGCTGTTACAACCAGCAGGATAAAAAAAAATGCAACAACGCCGAAACGTTTCATGAAGCGGCAATATTGCCCGTTGCCGCGATTTTCGTCAACCCGGGACGCCAGGGTAACCTGATGGTTACTTGGCCGGCTCCTTCGCCGGCACGATTTCAACCTTCGCGTTGCTTTCCAAAAATCCCAAAACCTTTTCGTGCAGCGCCTGGTCGAAAAGTTCGTTGATGGCGTTGCGCTTCTGCAAATCCTTCAGAAATCCATCCAGCGGAATCTGGTGCGTCGCCGAAATTATGCGGGCCTGGTTTAGCGCGTCCTCCTGGGATACTGTTATGTTTTCCTTTTCCGCGATTCGCTGGACCAAAAATGACAGTTTCACGCGTTCCTTGGCGTTCGCCGCCGCGCTCGCGTAGATTTGATCCTTCTGTTCCTCGATCACCTCACGGGGGATGCCCCGCCGGGTATGTTCACGAACGTGGTCGTAAACCACGTTGCGCGTGACGTTCGCCACCGGCGTTTCCGGCAGGTCAAATTGGGCCTTGTTTAACAAGGCCCGCACCGCTTGCGCCTTGATAGACCGCGATTGCGATTGTTTCAACTCGTTCTCCAAATCCTTTCGGACACCCGCCCGGAGCGTCTCAAGATTTTCAGCCCCGTATTTTTTGGCAAATTCGTCATCAATGGGCGGCAATATCTTTTCTTTGACCTCCAGGATTTCCACTTCAAAAACGCCCTTCTTGTTTTGCAGCTCTTTTGTCACAAAATCCGCCGGAAAATCCACGTTTACCGTCCGTTTCTCCCCGGCTTTCGCGCCAGTCATCTGCCCGGCAAAACCCTCGATGAAAGCGTTCGGCTCGATGTCCAGCCAGAAGCTTTTCTTTTCCGTCAATCCCCGCGCCGTCGGCGCCGTCTCGGTAATCGGCTTGCCTTCGCAACTGCCGGTATAATTCACCACCGCAATGTCACCCATCTGCAGCTCCCGCTGGACCGTTTCAAATTTTACATGCTGTTGTGCCAGCATCTTTATCGCGCGTTCCACGTCCTCATCGGTCACCGATTTTTCCTCTCGCGTGGCCGGCAAGCCCTTGTATTCCGGCAGCTCAAATTCCGGCGCCGTTTCAATCGTCGCCGCAAACTGAAGGTTTTGCCCCCGCCCAAACGTAATTTCCTCGATGTCCGGGTAGCCGATCACGTTCAGTTTCTTCTCCTCGAGCGCCTTGCGGTAATTCTCGCCTATCAATTTGCGCTTGGCTTCGTCGGTGATTTCAGCGCTGTATTTCTTCAAAACAAGGTCCTTCGGCGCCTTGCCCGGGCGAAACCCCGGCAGCGCCGCCTGCTTTTGAAATTCCTTCGTCACGGAATCGAAAACCTCATCCACGGCTTTCGCTTCCACCTCCACCCGCACCAGCTTTTTGCACGGGGCCAGATTTTCAACGGAAATGTTCACAATAAAATTAGTCAAACGAGCCGTGCAACATACCAGAACCCGCGCAGTCACGTCAATTCAGAATCCGTGCTCTTATCCTGCGTGCAATTTAAGGTGAACTAAAACCCTCCATGATCTGTCAAATCCGTCCGATCCGCCGGATTTGATCTCCTTCAACCCTTTGAAGTCCGCCGCTTCAACGCACTGACACATAATTCCGCTATTTTCGCGGTCAAAGCAGTGTTATTGCGTTCCAGGGCCGCTTTGTTCTTTTCAAGCCGCTCATCCAGTGCGGCCATCTGCGCGTCCAGTTCGCGAATGCGGGCGGGGATATCCTCCGGCGGCTTGCGCAGCGAGTCAGCGCTCTTTTTCACGCGTGTTTCTTAGCAGATAGGATGCCGCGATTGGCCAGGATTTATGGGGCACCACACTAGCCTTCTGAGGTCGTTTTTGGATACCCGAAACGGTGATTGCGCCCCTGGTCCAGTTTCAGGCCGTTGCCGTGGCCGCCGGGGCTGACCGAGCGATTCACGGACATCGCAATAGGCTGGTCATCCGTATCTTTAGCAACCGCCTCTTCCGTCGAGGCATTCCAGATAGGCAGGAAAATCTTGAATGACGACCCCCTGCCGACTTCGCTCGAAAGCTCGATCCAGCCGCCATGCCGGCGCACGATGCCTTGAACCATCCAAAGTCCCAGCCCGGTGCCTTTCCCGATCTCTTTTGTGGTGAAGAATGGGTCAAAAATATGTCCGGCAATTTCCGGCGAAATGCCTTTGCCATGATCGCTTACCGTTAAACGGACGAATCCGGCCGACTTCATGCCGCCACGCCGTTGCACGTACGTGTCAGACAGATCAACCGCCTGCGCTTCAATGGTAATCTCACCGCCCCCGGGGGTCGCGTCCCTCGCATTCAACACCAGGTTGATCAATACCTGCTCGATGTTGCATTCATCGGCGCATATGGCCGGCACTTTTTCATCCAGCGTTACGACCACTCTGTGCAGTTCACCCAGTGATTGTTCCAACAGTTGCTGCGCTTTCTGGATGCATGTAGAAATGTTCACCGCCTTTAAGACCATCGGTTGCTGCCGGGTGATGCCCAGCAATTGCTTGGTGTAATTGGCCGCGCGGGTGCTGGCCTGCAAAATCCGTTCAGTGCACGCCGTCGGTCGTTTGTCTTGCGCCAGTTGCGATTGCAACAGGCTGGCATGGCCTTGAATGACACCCAGTACATTATTGAACTCATGAGCGACCCCGGCAACCAGCCGGCCCACGACCTCGAGCTTCTGGGCCTGCCTCAGTCCGGCCTCGAGTTTCAATTTTTCCGTCACGTCCTCCGCCACGATGAGCAAACACGGCTGCGCATCCGCCGTGAGCGGTTCGGAGCAGAGCACGACCTCGCGTTCTTCGCCCTCCTGCCTGAGTACGGTACAGGAATGGTTCCGCAGGCGTCCTTCCGGCTGAAGTCCCTTGTTCAGCGCCGCGGCATCCTTCCACAATCCCAATTCATCAGCGTTGCGATCGAGAATTTGTTCCAAAGAATATCCCGTCAAAGTCAGGAAACTTGAATTGACGGCCAAAAAGCGCCCGTCCGCGCGGCCTTGAATTGCCATCGCCATCGGGCTGGATTGGAATGCCTTGCCGAATTTCTCCTCCGACGCCAGCAGTGCCGCTTGCGACCGCCGCTCCAGCGTCCATTTCCGCGTCAGAGCGTGCGCCAGTTGCAATACTTCGACAGTCTCAAACGGCTTCTTTAAAATCAATAATTTGTCTGTATGGCCGAATCGTCCGATGATGTCCTGCCACGAATAGTCCGAATAGGCCGTGCAAATGACGGCCTGGAGCTCCGGTGAAGCTTTCCAGAGGCGGTCAATGGTTTCAACACCGTCCCATCCGGGCGGCATGCGGATGTCCACAAATGCGAGGGCATATGGATCATTGGCTTTCAGCGCAGCTTCAGCCAGCGCAAGCGCTTCGTGCCCCTGCGATGCGAAGTCCACTCGAAACGGGCCGATTTTTACCGCCGGACCCGGTTTGGTAAACAATTCGGCCTCCAAATCATCGAGCGGCGATGAACTTGAACCCGTGCCCAGCAGCGTCTTGCGAAAATCGTCGTGGATGGCCTGATTGTCATCGACGACCAGGATGCGTGGAATAATTTCCTCAGTGGCAATCATAATCCGGAAACAGTTGCAGCGGGACGGTCGACAGGTATGTCTAGTGTGAAGACTGCGCCTTTGCCGGGCCCTTCGCTGTTGGCCACGAGGCTGCCCCCGAGCTCTTTGGCAGCCAGCGCGCTGCCGTGCAAACCAAAACCGTGTCCGCCGTTCTTTCGTGTTGTGAAACCGTGATTGAAAATCTTCTTGAGGTTCAGCGGGGCAATACCGACGCCATTATCGGCGACGGTGACCTGGACGCGTCCGGAACCGTTGGTCACGCGAATATTGACTTCTTTGGGGTTCTGCTCGGATTCCACGCAGGCATGCTTGGCGTTGCTCAGGAGGTTTAGGAGAATTTGAAGCACCTTGTGCTTGTCCACGACAATTTCCGGCATCTTCGGCGCATAATCGCGGCGAACGTTTACCTGATGTTCCGTCAGTTCCACGGCGTGCAGGCGCAAAACGTCCTCCACCAGGTCCTCCACGCGTGTGCTCTCGGCCAGGCCCATCACTTTGCCGTAATTCTGCTGCGTGGAGATGATTTGTTTGATGTGCTCGATTTTCGTTCGGACAAAACCAACCTCTTTGAGAATCATCGTCTGCTCATTCCCCAGGTGCGACGCGAGCTTCGCAAGATAATCCGGCAGTTGCTTTCCCTTCGGATCGTTTGTCAGGTAATTACCGATGTCGCCCGCGTTCTGCCGCAGCAGCCGCGCCACCTGCGCGATATTTTGGATCTTAAACTCGGCGACGTGATCGGAGACCACGGCCGCGGAAACATTGACGCTGTTGAGGACATTGCCGACGTTGTGCAGTACCGCCGTCGCCACTTCCGACATGCCTGCCTGGCGCGAGACTTCAAGCATATCCTTGTGCGTTTTTGCCGTGCCATCCTTTTCCGCCTTGAGCCTGTCCGCTGTCTGGCGCAATTCTTCATTAGCCTTGTTCAATTTTTCGGCCTCCGCCCTGATGGCTTCTTCCAACGCAGCCTGGGCCTGTGAAGCGCGTTCTTCAACCCCCTGGTACCATTTGAGCAGACCCTGGAGTTGCGCCATTCCAATGAGAAGCAAAATGGATGTGACCGCATACGCCACGTCCAGCACGATTGCGCGGTCCGGGAAATCCGGAATAACGGTCGCGCCTTGCGCCCAGTGTAACACCGCGAGACTGGCGAATGCGAAAAAAAGCCACCAACCCACCTGCGCCGCTTTGAATCGGCGCTTCAACCATAAAGCATAGCCAGCCACGGATAGTTGGAGCAAACCCGCGGCGACGTCTATGTAATTCTGATAATACATTGGCGATTCCCCGACAACCTCTGCTGCGCAACATCCGTGCCGACATTCGTGGAAAAAGAGAAATTGCCCGCGCGGCGCTCGTTGTGGAAAAATTTAGTGCCTGATGGAGAGGATGATGAGCCATTGGAACCATTCTTCGCAGGCTCAATTTTACAGGAAACGCGAGGAGCCGAAGCTTGACTGTCCAATTTTTGGGCAGCCATAACGATGGCTTGACTAACCCTGTCATTTACGGAAGCCTGCCAGCCTGAAAGCGACAGATGCCAAATATTAAACCCCCGCCCGTTCCTCCGCCGCGCAGTTCAACATCCGTGTTCCCGCGCCGGGATTTTCTAAAAATTGCAGGCGCAGGCGCGGCGATTCTCGCCCTGCCCAACCGGTCGTTCGCTGGAATTTTTGGAGGCGGTGAACCGTCATTTCGCCTCGATGAACTGGCGCATACCCATGATTTGCCCTCGTTGCCCGATTGGGGCCCGTTTTCCAAAAAATATTTCGGCGTCTCTCACATTCCGAACGCGCAACGCGGCCTGGCTTTTGATTTCAGTGTCTTTCCTTTGTTATCGGACCCATCGGTGAAACGGCAATTGCCGTCCGTAACCGAAACTTCCGGCGTTCACCCATGGGAAGCAGCGCCCGATATGAGGTTTTATTCGATGCGCCTCGAAACGATCTGGAAAGATCAGTTTTACACGGACATTTCTTTTTCGGAACTGTCCAAACACAGCCGTCTCGTCCGGCTCGAATGCGTCAACAAAACGGCCGCGCCTCAACAGCTCACGCTGAACTGTTTGTCTCAACTGGTATTTCCGCCGTTACTTCAGTCCTCCGCGGAACCAGTCCGGTTGTGCCATGTTCAACTGCCTCCGGATTCCGTTTGGACTCACGCCCTGGATTACGCCGATTTGCATTTCGCCAATCCGCGTCCGACCGATAATCTCGTTCCGGATGGCCAATTCCGCGGCGAAGATCGCCGGCACAACAGCGTGGACGGCTCAGTAGTCGCCCAGAATTTTGGAATGGATGCCGGCGACACGCTGCTCTATCGCCTATACCTTAATAAATCATTCGCCAATGCAGCCGTCGTCTGGAGATTTCAAATAGATAAAGGCGATAACGTCACATTTCAAATGACTGGCACGGTCAAAGGCCAGGTAACGTTCAGCGACGGAAAGGCCTTTTCCGCGGTATCGGTGCCGATGGGACCATTGGAGGCCGGTGAGTTGGAACTTCGCTTTACTTCGCAAGGCGGCGCCGCGGTGGCTTTAAACGGCTTCGCCCTCGTCGAATCCGCAGACGTCGATGCCGTTAACTTTCCCGATGCGCCCTGGCATCCCGTTCCAAACATTGAAACGCTGTCGAACGGCCTGATTTTGAAATACGACGACGTTTCAAATTATTATGGATTTGCCCTGGGTCTACCGATGGCCGGATATCGTCAATTGCAATGGTCCGGTTTGGACGCCGCCTTAGGGTCGGAGGCCCACGATTTTACCCTTGTCCGCATCTTTGGCGATCCCCGGCGCGGCCACGCGGGCGATCCCGGCTCGCTTTTCATCCACGCCGCGTCACAGCCACTGAGTGTTGGTCCCCAATCCACGCAAGTCATTTATGGTTTGATTTGCACCGGCTCAGAAGGGGAAGTTCGGCGGACATTGGCTGGATTCGACCCGCAGGCCGCCCGCCACGAAAAGGTTTATCGTTCGGCGAAGGAAGGCGCGGTCCAGATCGCCGCAACTCCATCTGGAGAAGATCTCAAATTCAGCCAGCAGCTCATGGCTGCCGTGACGCTGTCCAATCTCGTTTACCCCATTTACACCCAGCGCAGCTACATTCGCCATTATTCACCCGGACGCATCTGGGATTGCCTGTATACCTGGGACGCTGGATTTACCGGGTTGGGCCTGCTCGAACTCGATTTGAACCAGGCGGTGGAGATTCTAAATGCCTATATGACGCCCCCCGGCGCGCAGTCGGCTTTTATCCATCACGGTTCGCCCGTGCCCGTGCAAATTTATCTCTTTTGGGAATTGTGGAACCGCACGCAATCACGCGACTTGCTCAAGTATTTTTATCCGCGACTGCGTCAATACCACGCTTTCCTGGCCGGACGGCTTGGCAGTTCGACCACACGCCGCCATCGCGACCATTTGATTTGTACCTGGGACTATTTCTATAACTCGGGCGGCTGGGATGACTACCCGCCGCAAAAGTACATGCATGCGAACAATCTGGAAGCCGGCACCGCGCCCGTGGTCAACTCCGCCCATACGATTCGCTGCGCCAAATTGCTCCGCGCCGCCGCCGCCGCGCTCGGACGCACCCGGGATTTTGCCGAATACGACCAGGATATCGCCGAACTCTCCGCGTCGCTCCAAAAATATTCATGGGACGAATCTTCCGGGTACTTCGGCTACGTGATGCATGATCATCTCGGCGAACCCACCGGTATTTTGCGCCATGAAAGCGGCGCAAACTTTGACATGGGAATGGACGGTGCGTATCCGTTGGTCGCTGGTATTTGTTCGGCTGCCCAGGAACAAATCATCCTGGATCATTTGTTTTCGCCGCAGCACTTATGGATGGACATTGGCATCACCACCGTCGACCAATCCGCTCCCTATTACAGCGCCACGGGTTACTGGAATGGCAGTGTATGGCTGGCGCATCAATGGTTTTTCTGGAAGACAATGCTCGATCTTGGGCGCGGCGACCTCGCTGTTCGCATCGCGCGGACCGGAGTTGACCTGTGGAAAAAGGTGACCGATTCGACTTACAATTGCATGGAGCATTTCGAGCCGCGCGAGCCATTCGGCTTCGGATGGTGTCAATTCAGCAGCCTGTCCTCGCCCGCGTTGTCCTGGTTCGCATCGCTCTACACTCCCGGCCGTTTCACTTGCGGTTTTGATGTGTGGATGGAACGCTGCGAATTCAGCCGGAACAATCGCCGGCTGCGCGTCAATTTAAAACCAGCCAATGGCAATGGTCGAAACGTCAGCGTTCTGGCCTGCATGAATCCCGACTCGCGCTACCGTGTGACGTGGAATGGTCAAACAGCCGTGTCCATAAATCCGCATGATAGTTTGCTGCAAATTCAATTACCCGCTGGACCCGGGGAATTGAGGGTTGACGTCGCTTGATAGGGGGCGGGGACATTTAGACCGTACGTTTACACCGCGGTAGGGCGGAGCTGCCGCTCCGCCAGGCGAGCGGCCCCGCGCTCGCGTTTCAATCATTCGATGTTCGATGTTTAAACCCGAAGTCCCGAACCTGCGGGTCTCAAAATGTACCACTACCCGCGCCCCTATCGTTCGAATGGACCATTTATTTCTTTTTGAAAATAATTGAATATTAGCCGGTTATTGCGTAAATTCACCAAATGATCAGAGCCGCAATTACCGCAGAGCCATTTGGCAAAACAGCCGATGGGCAGCCGGTGGAAATCTACACATTACGCAACAAAAATGGATTCGAGGCGCGCATTATGACCTATGGCGGCATTGTCGTTTCGCTGAAAACGCCGGATAGAGCCGGCCGGTTTGACGACGTTGTCCTGGGTTATGACACACTGGAAGATTATATTAAGCGCAATCCCTATTTTGGCGCTATCATTGGCCGTTATGGCAACCGGATTGGTAAAGCGAAATTTGCGCTTAACGGAAAGAGCTATTCGCTGGCGGCAAACAACGGCTCTCATAACCATTTGCACGGCGGGATCAAAGGATTTGACAAGGTGGTCTGGACGGGCTGGCCTGCCGAGACCGCGAACGGCCCGGCGCTTCAATTGGATTACTTGAGCAAGGATGGCGAAGAAGGCTACCCCGGCAACCTGTCCGTTACCGCAACTTATACCGTTACAGAGGAAAATGCGCTGAAGCTGGATTTCAAGGCCACGACAGACCAGGATACGATCTGCAATCTTACCCACCATTCTTACTTTAACTTTCGCGGCGGCGGGGACGTCCTTGATTATCTTGTCCAAATTGATTCGGAGCAGTTTACACCCATTAAATCGGATATGATACCGACCGGCGATTTGCAGCCCACCGCCGGCACGCCCCTGGATTTTCGGCGGCCCACCCGGATCGGAGCGCGCATCAACAGCGATTACGAGCAAATCCAATTTGCCCGCGGCTACGATCATAACTGGGTTTTCCATAACAACGATGGGCATCTTGCCCGGGTCGCGCGCGTTGTAGACGAAGTGACCGGGCGTTGCATGGAGGTTTTTACAACACAACCGGGAATGCAATTCTACACGGGAAATTATCTGGATGGCACGATAACCGGCAAAGGCGGACGGCAATATCACCAGCGGCACGCGTTCTGCATGGAACCGCAGCGCTTCCCTGATTCTCCAAATCATCCCCGGTTCCCAACCGTCGAACTCAAACCCGGGCAGGTATACAAAAACACCATCGTCTATAAGTTCTCGGCTGAATAGTGCGCTTTCGATGTACCTCGGCCTGGTGGAACACGGCGCGCTACGCCGTGTAGCGCCGCGTGCAGCGGCGCAACTGGCGGGCTCATGGTCCCTATGCATGATGCCCGAATCCCTGAAGCTCCCCAAGAAGGCTTGGATTCCGGCTGCTTTATTTTCATAATGGCCGGCGCATGCGATTCATTCGCGACATTTACGCTGCCAAACGAGCGGCCGGGCAACCGGTCATTTCGTTCGAATTCTTTCCGCCAAAGACGGACGAAGGCGATCGGAACCTGATTGAAAAACACATTCCGGCGCTGGCGCAGGCCCGGCCGGATTTTTGCTCGGTCACCTACGGAGCGGGCGGCGGCACGCGGGACAAAACCCTCATGATCGTCGAGCGCATTCAGCGCGAGCATCAACTGGCCGCCCTGGCGCATTTGACCTGCGTCAATCACACCCGCGATGAGGTGCGCGCCGTTTTGGAAAAAATCCGCGCTCTTGGCTGCAAAAATATCCTGGCCTTGCGCGGCGATCCTCCCGGGGGCGGCGCATTTCAAAAGACCCCGGGCGGATTTGAGTTCGCCTCTGAACTGGTCCAGTTCATTCGCGACCATGACACCTTTTCCATCGGCGTAGCTGGATTTCCCGAGGGCCACATTGCCAATAAAATTGGCAAACTCGACGATTGGCGGCATTTGAAGGAAAAGGTCAATGCCGGGGCCGATTTTGTGTTGACGCAATTATTTTTCGACAACGCGGACTATTTCGAATTTTGCGAACATTTGACGGGACTCGGGATTCGCGCGCCCCTGACGCCGGGCATCGTTCCGATCTTGAGCGCCCCGGGAATCACGAAATTTACGCAACTCTGCGGCGCAAAAATTCCGCCGCCGTTGCGAAAGAAACTGGACAAACTGGGCAATGACGACGAGGCCGCCGTGGAATTCGGCATTGAATACGCCACAGCCCAATGCCAGGAACTGCTGAAAGCGGGCGTTCCCGGTTTGCACTTTTACACGCTCAATAAGTCACATTCGACGGTTCAGGTCCTGAAAAACCTTGGGTTGATCAGTCCTTGACAGATTGGATTCGCCGGCTGATTCTATAGGTAATGAAAGCGGAATCTACAGTGAACGTCACCCAGGCTCAGCAGCAATTGCCGCGGCTGATTAAACGGGACAGCTTTGCCATCTCCCGGCACGGCAAAATTGTGGGCTTTTATTTATCCAGGGAACGGATTGAAGCGATGATCGAGACGATGGAGTTAGTTGGAAATCCCGAGTTCTCGCGGGCGCTCGAAGAAGCGAAATCCGGCAAGACAAAATTCTACGATGTGGAGGAATTGGACAAAAAGATGTCCGCATGACTGCTCGTGTTATCGTGACACAGAGGGTCCGCGAATTTTTGGAATCGCTTGCCCCCGACCCGCGTCGCAAACTATGGCGTGGGATAAAGGATCTCGCCCAGGGCAAAGGAGACATCCGGCAATTGGATGGGAAACTTGCGCCAAACTGGCGATTGCGCGTGGGCAGGGTGCGAGTCATTTTTTATGAAGCAGCATCCTCGGACGGAGAAAGGCAACTGGTCTGCTTCTTCACCGATTACCGCGCGACGGTATACTCGGTTCTCGAACAATTGCTCGCTTCGGATTTTCTAGAACAGTTACGCAATTAAAGCAACGTGCTCACCAGCGACCCCAGCACCGTCAGCGGTCCCTGGTCTTCCAGTCCATCCGCCGCTTTATCGAGTTTCTGGAGCGAAAGCTGGGCGTTTTTGTAAAAGTCCTGGTTATTGACGAGTTTGCCCACTGTTCCCTGGCCATTGTTAACCTTCAGCAGAATCGAGTGCAGGTTTGTCATCGAGGCCGCCAACTCGTTATAAACGGTGGCGTCAGTCATCAATTTCCCGAGAGTTCCCTGGCCATTGGTGACGCTGTTGAACATCTTCTGTGCGGAAGCCACGGCGATTTGAAGATTGGAGACCGTCCCCATGGCGGAATTGTAAAGCGACTGGTCATAAATTAATTTCCCCACCGTCCCGTTGCCGCTCGCAATCTGGCTGGTGATACTTTCGATATTTGTGATGGTCCCGCTCAAATTGCCGCTGTTTTGCTTGATCAAATCTGTCAGCGGTCCGAGGAGGTTGTTAATGGTATCGCCGGTGAACCCTCTCATTGCGTTTTGAATGCCGCTGGCGGCGTCGTTGAGTTTGGCCATGATGGCATTGAGATCGGGTTGTTCGACGGTGGCCAAAACGCTTCCGTCAATAATTTGCGGAGCGGCAGGCGTGCCAAAATCAACGCTCACGAAGTTCTGGCCCATCAAACCCGTGAATTTGATCGTGGCGGTGCTGTCGGTCTTTACTGGAGCGTCGGCATTGATGGCCATCGTGACCCGGACTTTGCCCTCTTCGATGCCAATTTTGTCCACGCGCCCGATTTGGACGCCCGCCATTTTAACGTCATCGCCCGACTTCAAGTCCTGAACGGTGTCAAAAAGGGCGCTAACGGTGACGCCGTGGTGGAGTGGATGCCAGCCGTTGAGAGTTTCAACAATGACGACTGCGGCAAGTATAACCAGGACGACGAATATACCGAGCCGTGTTTCAAGGGAATTTTTCATAGATTTTTTGTTTCGGATTCGGGTTCAAGTTTAAAGTCGGCGCGCAAAAATTTTTGGACCGCAGGGTCCCGGGATTGCTTCATCTCGCTGCATGAACCGATGGCGACGATGCGCCCATCGCTAATGAACGCGATGCGGTCCGCAATGCCGAAGGCAAGGTCGCGGTCATGCGAAACAACCACGGACGTAACGCCGGTCCGGCCCTTCAGTTTGAGAATTTCCTCGCCAATGACGACGGCTGAAAGCGGGTCCAATTCACTGGTCGGCTCGTCGTAAAGGATCAGTTGCGGTTCAATGACCAGGGCGCGGGCGATGGCCGCGCGTTTTTTCATGCCGCCGGAGAGCTCGGCCGGGGTTTTGTCGGCCGCGTCCCCCAGCCCGACGTCCCGCAGTTTTTGGGCAACGATTTTTTGAATTTCGGCGGGCGGTTTCAGCCGGTGTTCGTAGAGATAAAGGCCCACGTTTTCTCCCACGGTAAGGGAATTCAGGAGCGCTCCGGACTGGAAGACCATCGCCAGTCTGTATTTGTCGAGGGTCTGCTCCGCCTGGATGGACTCGCCGTTGATGAGGATTTCCCCGGCGTCCGGCGGTTCAAGCCCGATCAAATGTTTGAGCAAAACGCTCTTGCCGCTGCCGCTGGGTCCCATGATGACGAAAATTTCACCCGGCTCGACATTAATATCGATTCCCTTAAGCACTTCCTGGGAATCGTAGCTTTTTCGCAGGCCCCGGACCTCCAGGCCGACGCCCGAATGGTTTTCGCTGTTATTGTTCATTCAGCAGAACTCGCGTCAGGAAGTAGTCAAAAAAGACTATGCATACGATGGAATTGACAACCGCTTTTGTGACCGAACGCCCGATGCCGCGCGGGCCGCCAATAGTAACCATGCCCTGGTGGCACGAAATCACACCTATCACAATGGCGAAACAAAAACTCTTAAAGACGCCGTTGGCCACGTCTTTCAAATGCACAACGCTTCGCAGATCGGAAAAGAACGCCTGAAATGGAATCGAGATTTGGTTGTTCACCTCGGCTATGACCGCGCCGCCGAACCAGCCAACCAGGATCGCAAAGATCACCAGCATCGGAAGGGCAAACGCCAGGGCGATGAGGCGCGGCAAAACCAGGTAGTGAATGGGGTTGATATTCATTGTGCGCAAAGCGTCTATTTCCTGGTAGACGCGCATGGAACCAATCTCGGCGGCCATAGCCGACCCGATCCGGCCGGCAATCAAGATGGCCATCATCACGGGTGCCATTTCCTTGGCCATGGCATAGCCCACGATGCCGCCCACGGCGCTGGCCAGGCTGCGCTCGACCAATACCGGGCCGGTTTGGAGGGTGAGTACCGCGCCGATAAAGAACGACAACATGCAGACCATCAGCAGGCTGGCGTTGCCAATCTCAAAAAACTGGTCGAATATTTTTTGCCGTTGCCGCCACGCAAACGGCAACGCAAGCACAGTCCGCCAGAACAGCAGAATTATTTCTCCTATATTCTCAAACATAAACCGGAGAACAGATAACCGCCTGCGGCGGGTCAATTCAAATCCTTTTTGGCATTATTAAGTGGCAGGGTCCGGACAAGAATGCAGTTTTAGTTTGCGGGCGGCCCGATTTTCATTTAAATTTTCCGTGTAGCCGGAACGTTAGCTGAAAAAGATTAGAATCTATGTTTTTTGGCGTTGACTATTATCCCGAGCAATCGGTTTTCCCCAATGGAGGAGATGGAGACGAAGAACACCCCGAATCAGTCTGGGAACGCGCCTGGGAACGGGACGCCGCGCTGATGGCCAGGGCGGGTTTCAATGTTGTCCGCATGGGCGAATTTTCGTGGGGACTCTGTGAGCCGCAGGAGGGCCAATACGATTTCGCGTGGTTGCGCCGCGTGATGGATGTCATGGGACAGCATGGCATTCAAGTGGTTTTGGGCACTCCCACGGCGGCGCCGCCTATGTGGCTGGCGCGCAAATATCCTGAAATCCTGCCCGTGGACGAGCGCGGTTTGCTCAAGTACGAAGGCACGCGGCGGGCTGCTTGCCTGAGCAGCGACGTTTTTTGGGAATATTCCAAACGCATAGTCACTGCCATGGCCAAAGCGCTGGGCGATCATCCCCAGTTGATTGCCTGGCAGATTGACAACAGCATTGGCGGGAATAATACGGAATTCTCTTTCAACGAAGCCACCCGGGAGGAATGGCACCTGTGGCTCCAGGCCAAATACAAGACCGTTGACCGGCTTAACGAGTTGTTGGGCCTTCGCTTTTGGGGCCAGACCGTCGCGTCCTTTGACGAGGTGCCCATGCCCATGCGCGCCCCCGCGCCGCATAACCCGGCACTCATGCTCGACTGGAACCGCTTCAGCAGCGATACCATGGTGCAATTTGTCAAAATGCAGGCCGAAATCCTGCACGAACTCACTTCCCAGCCCGTCACCGTCACGATGCGCGCTTTTCACCGCAAGTACGATCATTTCGACATGGCTGAAGCCGTGGATTTTGTGTCCATGGAAAGCAATGTTCCCGTCAGGGCAAAAGTCTCCGAACTGGCCTGCGATATTGACATGATTCGGTCCCTTAAAAAGTCGGACATCAACACGCCCGACGGCGATTACGGCTTTTGGGCAATGGAGCAAAAAGTCGGGCCATCGGACCTGCAGGATGCAAAATCGGCCGTGCGTCCGGGTATGATTCGGCTGTTTACGTATCAATTGATTTCCCGTGGCGCCAGCGGCGTGCTTTATTTCCGATGGCAGCAGCCACGCATCGGCCCCGAAAAGTTCAAAGGCGCGATTATGCGCTACCACGACGATAACAGCCGGGTACTCAAGGAAATCACTCAAGTTGGCGAGGAAATCAAACTGCTGGCGCCGGCGATCAAAAGCACTAAAGTCGCGGCGGATGTGTGCATTCTGTACACGCACGACAACGAATGGTCGTTGCAACAGCCGATCCAGCCCAGCAAATTTTTTGACCTGCGCGAGCACATTCAGTTGATTTACAACGCCCTCCACGACCGCAATATTCAGGTGGACTTTTCGCGCCCGATTGACGGCCTGGGCAAATACAAAATCATTTTCGCGCCCTCCCTGCAATTGCTGGCGGATGCCGAAATAGACCGCCTCAAACTGTATGTTCAGAACGGCGGAACACTTGTCAGCACATTCAATACGGGACTTGTCAATCAGTACCATATCTCGCCTGATACGCCCTACCCGGGCGGCATGACCGATTTGTTCGGGCTCGAGGTCCTGGAAGTAGATCCCATTTCGGCCGGAGACGACAATCATCTGACCTTCAAGGGCACGTTTCCGACCAGCCATCTGCACCCCGCCAAAGTTTGGTGCGACATTATCGAGCCCAAGGGCTGCCAGACACTGGCCGTTTTCGCGAAAGACTTTTACGCGGGGCGTCCTGCCGTGACCATGAACACGTTCGGCCTTGGCAAAGCGATTTATGTGGGCACGATGAGCCACTGCCATTTTTACAGCGACCTTGTGGCCTGGCTGCGGCAATTGTGCGGGCTCCTGCCCCTCCTGAAGGTCCCGGAAAACATCGAGGTCAGCATGAGAGAAAAGGAAGGCACGCGCATTTTCTTTCTGCTGAACCATCAAAATTCGCCTGTCCGGGTCCAATTTTACAAGCCCATGCACGATTTTCTGACCGGCAATACCTTCTCGGGAAATTATGACCTGCCGCCGCACGGGGTTCTGGTTTTGGATGAGCATCCCGAGGTCAAAACCGCTGAAGTCGTGGCCTGAGCCTTCGTTGCCTTGGTGATTCTTCTAAAATTCATTTTGGCCGCGCTGGCGGTTTTAAGTTTTGAGCTGGTTCTCTGGCAATTTTGGGCTGCCCGAAAATTTCCGCTGCACATACGAATAGCGGACTCGGCATTTTCCCCCGCCGTTTCCATTCTCAAACCTCTCAAAGGTTGCGATGCCACCACGGCCGCTTCGCTGGAAAGCTGGTTCAATCAAAATTACGCGGGACCGATCCAGATTCTCTTCGGTGTGGCGGGCGTCGAAGACCCGGTTTGCGGCATCGTCCGCGAGTTGATGGGCAAATATCCGAACGCCGACGCCCAAATGCTGGTTTGTGGCGAAGCCCTGGGCATGAACGCCAAAGTGTCCACCCTCATCCAGCTCGAAAGAGCGGCACGGCACGGTTTGATCCTCGTCAGCGACGCCGATGTCCGCGTCCCGGAAGACTTTCTGGGAAACATCGTTGCGCCACTCCGTGAGACGGAAGTAGCGCTGGTCAATTGTTTCTATCGTATCGCTAATCCGGCGACACGGGCGATGGAATGGGAAGCGGTGGCGATTAACGCGGATTTTTGGAGCCAGGTATTGCAATCTCAAATGTTGAAGCCGCTCGATTTCGCGCTGGGCGCGGCGATTTTGCAACGGCGCAAATCGCTGGAGCAGGCGGGCGGCTTTGCGGCTTTTGCCAATTGCCTGGCCGATGATTATCAAATCGGAAACCAGATCGCAAAAAATGGAGGCCGAATCGCGCTTTGTCCGGTGGTTGTGGAATGCTGGGATGCGCCCATGAATTGGCGCGAAGTCTGGAAACATCAGCTCCGTTGGGCGCGAACGATTCGCGTTTGCCAGCCGTCCCCTTATTTTCTCAGCATTCTGTCGAACGGCACGCTTTGGCCGCTGCTTTGGCTGATTTATTCGCTGTTGCTGGGAAAGGCGCTTTATGCGCTGGCGGCGTTCATTCTGTTGTTGGCCCGCATCGCCATGGCAGGGAGCTTGCAGCGGAAGTTCAATGAAGGCAGCCAGAGACCCGCGCCGTTTTGGCTGGTGCCGGTCAAAGACCTGTTGAATGCGGCAATCTGGGCCATCGCCTTTTGCGGCAACAAAATTGAATGGCGCGGCCGCAAAATGCGCCTCCGCCGCGATGGCAATCTGGAGCCCGTATTGCCACGCCCGTAGCGCAGGTTTCCAAACCTGCCGTATCGCGCCGTATCGCCGATTTCCAAATCGGCTGGCCGTCCGAACGCCGACTATCGCAAGATAAGAGGTTTACGGTCCCTATGATTGACACCCAAATCATTGAACCGTCCAAAACCGGGAAGATTTGTGAGAACTCGCTTCGCGTCTTGGAGTGCGGTGGCAAGTCCGCGCGACACCGCTTTCGAGCGTCGCTGTACTTTCAAATGGCGATTGACGCTTCGAAGTGGTCCGATTCCCGAAAGCGACCAGCGGCCCTTGGGAAAACGAGAATCATCCATGAACCAGCGATGTCCGGCATTCGATGTTGGGCGTTGGGCGTTCGATGTTCGATGTTTCCGGCTAAACCTCCCCACGAATCCACTAATCCATCCATCCAATAATCCAACTTTTTCAAATCACCGGCAGCACCTCAACCTGACTGCCCTTCATCCACCCCGTCCTGCCCGAGCCGTCGGTGACCTGCACCCAGCCGTTGCGCTCGTCCAAAATCGCCAGTTCCGCGCCGTCGTGAACGGCGAAAGCATTTTGCGCGTCATCAAACGGGCCGCTCCGCGTAACGGCATCCGGCGAAACGACCACAGCAACGGAATCGGAGAAGTGGACGTTGGCAGCGGCCATGAGGCAGGCGCAAAAGAAAACAGCCGCCACGGCCATGCCCCGGGCCGGACCGCGCAATACGTTTTTCCATTCCGGACGAAGCTGCACCACCGCAAACAGAATAAACGTGAGCCAGAAAGTTATCGCGGCAAGGGCGGTCCATTCATTTAATGAGAGGGACCCGAGCCAGCTTTCCCACCAGGATTGCCGCCACGTCACGCCCTGGACCTGGTTGCGCGCAAAGTCCAGGTTTGCCCGGACGTCCGCATCGCGCGGCGCCAGCAACTCGGCGCGGCGAAACGCCGCGATGGCGCGGCCCAGGTTGCCCGACTTGAACTCCGCGTCGCCGGCATTGAAAAGAAGATTTTGCGAGACGGAGCCCGCGTTCAAAATGCTTTCGTACGCTTTGGCCGCTTCGGAAAATTTGCCTTCGGCGAAAAGTTGGTTGGCGTGGGAAAAATCGTCTGTCACGTCGGATGCAAAAAGGGTTCCGGCGCAAAGGAACACAGCGGCGAACATGAAAAAGCAGCGTCTCATACCTTTAATTCCTGAAGCGCGGCGACAGTCCTCTTAAATTTTGATACCAGCGCGGAAAGTTCCTCGGAAGTTTGCACATGCGCATAACGGGCCTGGTTGCAGGCCTGAAACAGTTCACGCAGCGAATCGATAGTCTCCTGGTTCGCGCCCAGCGACACCAGCCGGGCATCCACGTCCGCTTCGGTAATTGAAATAGCCGGGCAATCGAGACGTTCGCCAAGTTCCTCCTGCAATAACCGGAACAGCATGGCAAAAAATTCGTTGGATTTGTTCTCAGCCGCGAACTTGTTCAAATCGTCCAGCCCGCCCGCGATGAGCTGTTCCACCGCGCGTTGCCGCCGCAGGCGGGGATTGTTGGCAAGACTGTCCGCGCGCCTGCGCCAAACCAGCGCCGTGATAAACGCGAGGACCGGAACACTTTGAATCGCCAGAAAGGTCGGCCGGGTCACCAGTGGAGTACCCGCCTGCGCCAGGGCCCCGAAATTTTGGCGGATTGGGGCAATGTCCTGCGCCTGCGTGGGTTGGTTTTCTGTTCTTGTTCCGGCAATGGTCGGCAGCGGCGTGGCGCCGACCGCGGTCACCGATATCGGCATGGCCGGCTGGGTCAGCGTGTGATAATTGCCGTCGTCGGGATTAAAAAACGAAAATGAAATCGGCGGCAATTCATGAATCCTCGCGTTTTGCGGCGTGACAATTTCTTCGAACGTCTTCGAGCCTTCGTCGCCCATGTCATCGCTGGTCTCGGTTTTGGACGTGGGTGAGAATATTTTAAAATCGCTCCAACCGGCCTGGGCCGGCATGGTGATGGAATCGAGCGAGCCGCGTCCGGAAATTTTCACCCGCACGGTCACCGGATCGCCCACGGCAACGTTCGTGGGACCCGCGTCGACCGACATCGTATAATCGCCCACCGCGCCGTTAAAATTCGTCGGGACATCGACGGTGGGAAGTGGCGCTGACGTGATGGTGACCGGCTCGGTTTCCAATGTGACTTGTTTTTGCTGGCCGCCAAAAAAGCCCCCGAACGGACCCCATTCGCCGTTGTTTTGGGACACGATAATCAGAACGTTTGCAGTGAAAGGTCCGACGGTCAGCGTGCCGGTTTTTACCGCGGTCAACGCAACGGAAACAGGAATCACTGTGTACACATGATCGCCAATCCGGGCGCGTTCCGTCCCGCCCTGGGACAATTTACCGACCGTGAAACCGTCCGCAGGCATGCTGGAAAATTGGAAACCCTGGTAGTTTTGCACGTCATCGCGGAAAAAAATCTGCAATTGCCCGGCAATCATTTCTCCGGGATACACTTTCTTGTCCGGCAGCGTGAGCCGCATGAAAGCGACCTGCGAGCCGGAATTGATTTGCGACGTGCTGGGCGCGCCGGGCCTGGTCACGATCAATGTCAACGGCTGGGTTTGGATGCGTTGCCCGCCGATGTCGGCCTGCATGGCAGGGATGACAAAGCGGCCTGTTTGCTGCGGTGTAACGGAGAACGTAACGGTAACGACCGAACTCATCTGCCCGTTGACAAACGTAAAACTCGTGGAATTTCCGCTATTCGCAATGTCCAGGCCGGGGACATCGGGCGTGGGGACGTTTCCTGGCTGCCCGCCTTCAAAGGTCAGCGACAACGTCGCCGTTTCACCCATCGCAATGTTATCGCGGTCGAGCGACGCGGTGAAATTCGCGCCAAACGCAGTCGAAACGCAGCAAAACAGCAATGCCAGCGCCGGCGAAAACAATTTCAATACGCGGATCATTCTTTCCAAAATTCGTTTTAAATTGACAATGAGTCCAACGGAAATGTTCAGGGAAAAGCTCCCCCCGTTGTACCCCTTTTAGCGTAGCAGCCGGCGTCACCCCGCTCAAATCAATTCGCAGTCAATTCCACCATTAAACGACTAAACGTCGAACGGTCAGGTCATTCGATGTTCGGCGTTCAGCGTTCGATGTTCGACGTTTCCGTCTTTCAACGAATCACGAGCCTGAAGGCGCCCGCAATATCTCCGCCACAAGCCCATCACTGGTGTGCTCTTTAGCCTCTATTGCCGGAGTCAATCCCAGCGAACGTATCATTTTAGTCGTTTCAGGTCCGATAGACGCCAGTTTCATCGCCGGGAATTGTTTCACAAGCTTGGGCAAATCAAACCGGACGTGCATGAACCGCACCGTCGAGCCGCTGGTGAACGTCATCCAGTCCGATCCATGCTCCAGGAAATCCTGTGACGCGCCGGAAACGTCCTCGGTTTCCGCCACAGTTTTATACACCCCGATGTCGTCGGTGATAGCCCCGAACTCTTCGAGGGCCTGTGGCAAATCGGCATTGGCGTCCTCGGCGCGGAGCAGGCAGATTTTGCAATTTTCGATGCTGCTGTGTTTGGTGAGTCGTTCGGCGATTTTTTTGCCGATAAATTCGTCAGGCATGGCGTCCACCTGCAAGTGCATTTCCCGGAGTTTGGCGGCGGTGGCCGGGCCAACGGCGGCGATTTTAGCGCCGCCCAAATCACGCAAATCGTGAAAGTTTCGGAAAAACATGTCAAAGAACGCCGTCACGCCGTTAGCGCTGGTGAACAGCAGCCAATCGTAGGAGTTGAGCGCCAGCAACGCGTCCACGACGCCCTGCCGGTTGTCCGGCGGCTCGCGTTTGATGGCCGGGATTTCAAGAACTTCCGCCCCCAGGCCGGCGAGTTTTTGCGACAGTTCCGCCGCCCGGTCGCGCCCGCGCGTCACAACAATTCGTTTTCCAAAGAGCGGCCGGTTTTCGAACCAGTTCAATTGTCCGCGCAAACGGACCACGTCACCCAAAATAACCAGGGCCGGGGGTGAAAAGTTCTTTTCTTTCGCCAGGGCGGCGATGGATCTGAGGTCGCCTGCGGCGGACTTTTGTTTTCCGCGAGTTCCCCATTGGATGATGGCGGCGGGCGTTTCCGGCGCGAGCCCGTTCGACATGACCGCTTTGGTCCATTCATCCAGTTTTTCGGTGCCCATCAGGGCGACCTTGGTCCCGGGGATTTTGGCAATTTCACTGTAAAGCAGGGCGCTTTCGGGCTGGTCATCGCCTTCATGGCCGGTAAAAACCGTAAAACTGGAACAATATTCGCGATGCGTCAGCGGAACGCCCGCGTAATTTGGGGCGGCGACGACCGAAGAAACGCCGGGAACCACCTCAAAAGGGATGCCTGCGGATGACAACGCAAGTGCTTCTTCGGCGCCGCGGCCAAAAATATACGGGTCACCGCCCTTGAGCCGGACGACGGTTTTGCCCTGACGCGCCTTTTCGATCATGAGGGCGTTGATTTGTTCCTGGGGCATTTCAGACCGTTTGCGGCGGGAAATGAGTTCGGCGTCGGGGCGGGCCAGTCGGAGCAAGGCGGGATTGACAAGCAAGTCGTAAATGACGGTATCCGCACGGCGCAGCAGGTCCGCGCCGCGCAACGTGAGCAAGCCCGCGTCGCCCGGCCCGGCCCCAACCAGATATACCGTGCCTTTGGATTTCATCGACGTACTTTAGGAAAAAGAGCAGCGTACAGAAAAGAGAAAACTGGGCCGTCGCCGCCAAATTTGGGTCCCGCGCGTCCTTTTTGTCCCTTTCCATGAACTGTGGTGTGGTGGAACACGGCGCGCTGCGCCGTGTAGCGCCGCGTGCAGCGGCGCAACAAGCGGGGAACCTTCCCCCACAAGGCGATTTTTTCGCTCGTTTTTCACCGGCAATCCGCCAATCTTCGGCTCGCTTTTCAATGAAAATTCTCGTGATTGGTTCGGGCGGGCGCGAGCACGCGCTGGTTTGGAAACTGGCGCAGTCGCTTCATGCCGCAAAAATTTGGTGTGCGCCGGGCAATGCCGGCATCGCCGGGGAACGGCTTGCCCAAAATGGCCTGCCGGTCGAATGCGTAAATATCGGCGCGGAAGATTTGCAAAAGTTGTTGGCTTTCGGGCAACAGGAGGAACCAAACCTTACAGTTGTGGGCCCTGACAATCCGCTGGCGCTCGGTATTGTGGATTTATTCGAGAAAAACGGCCTGCGAATTTGGGGGCCGAATCAAAAAGCGGCGCAATTCGAGTCGTCGAAGGTATTTTCCCAAAATTTCATGGAGAAGTACGGTATCCCGACCGCGCGGGCGGGGACGTTTACAGATGCAGCAGTAGCCAGGAAGTTTGCAGCGTCCCTGGACGGCAAGTGCGCAGTAAAAGCGGACGGCTTGGCGCTCGGCAAAGGAGTCCTAATTTGTTCGAACACGGCGGAAGCAGACAAGGCGATTGATGACATTCTGGTCGGGAAAAGCTTCGGCGCAGCCGGCACGACCATTGTCATTCAGGAATTTCTGGAAGGAATGGAGATTTCATTGCACGCGATTTGCGATGGCAAAACCGCGAAATTATTTCCAACATCACAGGACCATAAGCGCGCGCTGGACGGCGATCTGGGCCTGAACACAGGCGGCATGGGCACCTACTCGCCGACGCCCTTCTTGAGCGACGCCGAATTAAAAACGGTTGGCGATGCAATTTTATCGCCATGGCTGCATGGTTGCGCGCAGGAGGGCATAGATTTTCACGGGATTTTGTATCCGGGCATTATGCTAACACGTAATGGGCCGCGTGTTTTGGAATTCAACGCGCGCTTCGGCGACCCGGAAACCCAGGTTTACCTGACACGATTGGAAAATGATTTGGTTGAACTACTCGATGCAAGCGTGGGCGGCACGTTGGATAAGATCGAACTGAAATGGAAATCCGAGGCGAGCGTATGCGTGGTCATGGCCAGCGGCGGTTATCCGGGCAGTTATGAAAAAGGGAAGCCCATTCACGGCCTGGATGACGTGGCGAAGTTGCCTGGGGTGAAGGTTTTTCACGCTGGCACAACGTTGAAGGACGGACAAATTGTCACGAGTGGCGGTCGTGTGTTGGGGGTGACGGCGCTGGGCAAGGATTTAAAGGCCGCGCAAGCAGCCGCTTATGCTGCTGTAGAGAAGATCCAATTCGATGGCGCGCAGTTCCGACGGGATATTGGGGCAAAAGCGGTGGGGTAAGGGATTGGCGGACTCTCGAACAAGGAAGATTCGTGAGAACTTGCTTGCCGTCCTGGAGTGCGGTGGCAAGTCCGCGCGACACCGCTTTCGGGTGTCGTTGGACTTTCAAACGGCAATTGACGCTGCGGGGGGCCGACTTCCGAAAGTGGTGTCACAGCCTTCGTTGGAACATCGAACATCAAACTTTGACCCTTTCGTTCGGCGTTCGATGTTGGATGTTCGATGTTCGATGTTTTCTGTGGCGTTCATGGTTCCCTGCCACTCTACCTGTTCAACTCAACTTCGCGCCGCAACTGGCTGAGTCCGCGAATTCTGACCCACCACATCACGGCGTTGAGCCTGGACCGGTTTAACCAGCCCCGCGAAATGTTCGCGGTAGCTCCAGAGCAGGAACAGCGCGAGGGCGGCGACAACCGTCGCCACCGGCAAACCGGAGGGCGCCATAAACGTGTGAAAGGCCAGGATGTTCACAACCACCGGGCCGACCAGCGTCAATCCCAGCGGGCCGTATCGGCCGGTCAACAGCAGGAGTCCGCCGATGACTTCGAATGCGGCTACGACGTAGAGATAATGCGTCACAAACATGGCGCCCATGAACGCGCCGGCTTCACCGGTCATTGGCGGCATGGGCATGAAGTGCAGGAACTTGTTCGAGCCGAACACGACAAAAACCAGTCCAAGCAGGCTGCGAGCGATGATAGTTGTAATTTTCATAATTTCTTTTGGTTGTAGTTTTGGTTGTCGGCGATTTTCAGATGTTTTGGATAATTTGTTCGCGCGTGAAACGGACTTTTGGCGCGGCGGCGTATTTATCCGCCGTCGAACGGTAACCGAGCGTTGCAATGACGGCGCTGGAATAACCCTTGGCCTTTAAGCCGAGAATCTCATCGTATTGAGCGCGGTCAAACCCTTCCATTGGGCAGGCGTCAATGCCGAGCAGCGCGGCGCTTGTGAGCAAATTGCCGAGCGCGATGAAGGCCTGGTTGCGCGCCCACGCGTTGCGCGCGGGTTCGTCCAGCGCCTGGACAATGCCTCCAACCAGCATGCCGCGAAATGGCGCGAGCGCCTCCAGCGGAACGTTTTGAGTTTTGGAAACATTCTGCAAGTGCGCGTCAACGTCCGCTTCGCCAAAATTATTTTTTCCGGCGAAGACAACCAGATGCGACGCGTCGGTGATTTGCGGCTGGCCGTAGGATGCCGGTCGCAATTTCGCGCGAACCGCCGGGTCGGTGATGACAATAAATTTCCACGGCTGCAATCCGCCGCTGGACGGCGTCAATCGCAGCGCTTCTTCCAATGTCGTCCAATCGGACGCGCTGATTTTTTTATTCGGGTCAAATTGCTTGGTCGCGTAGCGCCAATTCAATTGTTCCAACAGTTGGTTCGAGTTTATCGCTTTCATATTTGGTTTCGGTTCTTTTTTCGTTTGTTCTCGTAATCTCTTGATGATCTATCTATAAACAGTCTCTCCCCGGCGTCCCGGGTTGCCCAATACCACGTTTCTTGCGCAGCAATGCCTTTTAGGCATAATGGTCGCCGTCATGGAACTGCGGCACCTGCGATATTTTCTGGCCGTGGCGGAAGCGTTGAACTTCACCAAAGCGGCGAAGCAATTGCGAATCGCCCAACCGGCGCTCGGCCGGCAGGTGCAGGACCTGGAAGACGAGATGGGCGTGGACCTGCTCAAACGCAGCCCCCGCGGTGTGACGCTTACGGCGGAGGGAAAATTGTTTTTGGAAGAAGCGCGGGATGTGCTCCGGCGCGCCGATGAATCGGTAAAAAAAGTCCAGGCATTGGCGCGGGGCGAGTACGGTGAACTGCACATCGGGTACGCCCCGACCCCCACAGTGGAAATATTGCCCTCTGCCCTTGCCGCGTTTCAAAAGGCCAATCCCGACGTCAAAGTGTTGCTGCACGACATGTCCAGTGACGAAATCATTGACGGGCTTCACAACGGCGGGGTGCAACTGGCGGTTACAGCGTGGCCGGCGGCGGAATACCACCCGGACGTGGAATTTGAATCGCTGAAGACCTATCCTGTTTGCGCTATCCTCCCGGCGAGCCACCCGCTGGCGCGGTTGAAAACAATTCCCATCGAGAAGTTCGCGGCGGAGCCGCTGATCACGTTGAATCGCAAGAACTATCCGGACGCTCATTTTGTGTTGGAAAAACTCTTTCGGTCGTTGGGCGTCAAACCACAGATCACCCTGGAATGCGACAGCGGCAGTTCTGTCATTACGGCGGTTGAATCGGGGCGGGGCATCGCGCTGTTCGCTCCCGTGTTAAAATTGGTCGCCGGAAACCGTTTGCGCTATCGCCTGGTCACCGGAATCGACGACGTCGTGCCGGTTGGCATCGTCCGCGCAAAGAATGGAGACGTCACACCAGCGGGAGAAAAGTTTTGCGCAATTCTGCGAAAGGTCGCGAAAGGGGTGGGCGCCGTGAAGAGGGATTAATGGATTAGTGAAACCGAATCCTTTCTAAAGCGTGTTCAAGCTTGCCTGCATTACACCGAGGATGACCTTGAGCGCGACATTGCCGCCCTGCGGGTGCTCGCGGCTGATGGTCATCATCAGCTCGTCTCCCGCAAAATGTTGCGACCCTGTTGCGGATTTGTTGCATATTTGTTGCGGTTTAAGTCGTTCATATTCAACGCTGTAGCGGATGTTGAACCCTTTTTCCACCTCATACCCGGTCTCCTTCGCTCGGAAGCTGCGGAGGGCAGGCAGCCCAACATCGAATGAAAGAACCTGACCTGCGGGGCTTTCGAATTAGTTCGCTCCGTCGTTCCAAATTAATGGCGCGAGATACAACCCGCCACGTCCCCAGCCGGCGCGGCTGATGTACCATTTGCCGTCGGTGTCCTGCACCACTTCGGCGGCGTGGGCCGGGATATGGCCGACTTTATTCGCAATGTCCCAATGGTATGGGTCGTGGCTGAGAAAAACGTCGGTGCCGTCGTAACCGCCGCGCGGTCCGATGAATAAATAGTACGCATCCCCGCGATGCACGACGAATGGCGATTCTGTCGGGCCGCCGAAGGTGCCGGTCGATGGGTCTGTAAAAACGATTTGGCGATGATCCCACTTGAGTAAATCGCGGCTGGTAACACACGCCACGATGTGATTGCCACCGGCCGGTTTGCTCGTGGCTGTGTAGTACATGACCCATTTTGTGGCAGCGCCACCTGCGATCACGCGCAACACGAACGGGTCGCGCGTGTCGAAGCCGTCCACGACCATCGGATTTCGCGGCGAGCGTGTCCAGGTTTTCAGGTCGGGCGATGTGGCCAGGTGAATCCTGGCGGCCGTGTGGTTCTTGCCGCCCGCGCAATAAAACATGTAGTACAAGCCGTCGTGAAAAATAATTTCGGGCGCCCACAGATGTGTTTCATTCCACGGCGCCCGCCTGGCGACGTCGAGGGCGAACGGCTGTTTGGTCCAAGGTTGCTGCAGGAGATTCGTGGCAGTGGCATGGGCGAAATGGATTTCGTTTTCAGGAGCCGCAGGTTCCGCGTGCGTAATGCCGAACACGTGCCATGTGCCGTCCTGTCCGCGGACAAAGCAATGGTCGTTGATGTACCATTTCTCCTTTTCGCCGACGCTTGGGTCGTAGATTTTGATGAAGTCGCCGCTGGTGACCAAGGTGCGCGGCGCCGCGTCGTTCGCAAATACTGTGAAAAGAATGAGCAATGCTATGCGTAGAATCATATTCATGGTGCGTGGTACGTGGTGCGTCAAGTACGATCGAACGTCGTTGTTCCACGCACCACGCAACACGTAAGACGCGCACACGCTTCAACTCGCCTTTTTAATTTTGAATTGCCTCCCCGCCCTGCTCAACGTTGTCCTTTGTAAACAATCGCGTATTGAGAGTGATTTCTTTGGGCACAGGGTCGCCGTGAAGGATTTTTAGCGCGGTATCGATGGCCTGCGCACCGCCGGTGGGATATTGGAACGTCGCGTTGAGGATTCCCTGACTCACGTAAGCGACGCCTTCCTGCGGCAACGCGTCGATGCCCACAAACTTCATTTGTTTATCGCGGCCGGCGGCTTGCGCGGCCAGGTAAGCGCCGTGCGCGCCGTCGTCGTTGTGGGCGTAGACCAAATCGATGTGATCAAAACGCGAGAGGGCTGATTCCATTTCGTCCCGCGCTTTGGGCTCGGACCATTGCATATCGGCGCTGAATATCACTTTGATGTCTGTCCCGGCGATGGCGTCCATAAACCCACTGTGCCTGTCCTGCCCGGGCGTGGAGGTTTGCAGTCCCATCAGCTCGACGACGTTGCCGTGGCCGCCCAGCGCTTTGACGATCCATTCGCCGGCGGCTTTGCCAATCTTTTTATTGTCCGCGCCAATAAAGCAAGTGTAGTTCGTTCCCAACAACTTGCGGTCGAGCACGATGACCGGGATGTCGGCCTGCATGGCTTCGGCGACCGGCTCGGTCAACGGTTGCGCTTCCTTGGGACTGATGATAATGAGGTTCACCTTTGAGCTGACAAATTCCTCGACCTGCGCGCGTTGTTGGAGCGTGTCATTTTGGGCGTCTTTAAAAATGACTTTCAGTTCCGGGTGTTTATCCGCAGCGGCTTTGATATCGGCGTCCATTTGCACGCGCCAGGGTTCGGTCAAAGTACACTGGGACATTCCGATAGTGAACTGCTGCTGTGACGGAGCAGGAGGTGAACCGGCAGCAGGCGCCTGCGCCGTGCTATTGGATTTGCCGCAGCCAGCAAGGAAGAGAATGGCGGGCGCGATAGCGACGAGGAACCGTAGCGCAGACTTCCAAGTCTGCCGTACCGCAGGTTTGGAAGTCTGCGCTACGATGCAGCGATTCGAACGATTTGCGGAACCGTTACCAAACATGGGCGTTTGCATAAGCGTATTCTAAATGGTTTGAGGCGCAAATTCGATAGCATTCGTTGCGTGCATTCGACGTTCGGCGTTCGATGTTCGATGTTCAGGAGCACTACGAGCGTTTGCGGCGTTGGGTCAATACGGCAACGACGATGATGACGCCCGTTAACATGAGGCGTCCCGCTTCGGGCACGGCATTGATGCTTAGAATTTTGTCCAGGTAACCGATCGTCAAAACGCCCAGCAACGTCAGTCCGATGCCGCCGCGCCCGCCCATGAGGCTCGTTCCGCCGATGACGACCATGGCAATGGCCATGAGCTCGTAGCCCATGCCGGCTTCGGGATCGCCCTGTTGTTCCTGGGCGGCCTCGCAGATGCCGGCAATCGCGGCGAACATTCCGCAAAAAACGTAAGCAAACGTTTTGATCGCCACAACCGGCACGCCGGAGAAGTGCGACGCCTGTTCGTTGCCGCCGATGGCGTAAAGGTAACGGCCCCAGCGGTGTTTCGCCATCACCAGCCACGCCAGCGCGACACAGGCTGCGAAAATGACCGTCACGACTGAAAGATTTCCGCCCAGAATCCGATGGTCCACCATGCGGAATAGGGGCGGGACATCCACGTAACGGTAGGTGCCATCCGGGTTCGCGATGGCCGTGGAAACTTTCATGCCGCCAGACGCATACTTGGCCAGTCCGCGCGCCAATACCATCATCGCCAATGTGGCGATAAACGGCTGGATGGCCAGCCGGGCTGTGATAAAGCCGGACACGCCGCCGCACGCAGCTCCAACCAACAGGCATAATGGGACCACGATCCAGCCGTTCCAACTCCAGTGAATGGCCATCTTTGCGCAGCACACGGCGGTGAGCGCCAGCACGCTGCCGACCGACAGATCAATTCCGCCCGAGATGATCACCAGCGTCATGCCGCACGCCAGGATGCCGTACACGGACGCCTCGCGCAGCGTGTCGCGATGCGTGCCAAATTTGAAAAATGCGCCGTCGCCGTTGAATATCGCGCCCAAGATCAGGACCAGCAGCAGGGCCAAAAATGCGCGTCCGCCGGGATTGGCGAAGGCGCGGGAAACGGCGGTCTTAAAATTGGCAGCCGGATTTTGCGCCTGCGGTTCTGAAAATGTGGCCATGTGTCAATTCACACAATCGAAACCGGGAAGTCAATGCTAGTGGTGAGTGCCATGGCCATGAGTGAGCACGAGTGCCATGAGTGCCATGGCGCACGCCACCGGGGGTGAGATGTTGGGATTTATTGACAGAAACTGAAACATCGAACACTGAACGCTGAACATCGAGTGACCGACATACTGCGCTTGCCGTCTTGGAGTGCGGTGGCAAGTCCGCGCGACACCGCTTTCGGGCGTCGTTGGATTTTCAAATGGTGATTGACGCTTCGAAGTGGTCTGACTCCCGGAAGCGGTGCACGGCGATCTTCGCAAGTGGCGCTGCCACTCCTTGCGCCGCTGCACGCGGCGCTACACGGCGCAGCGCGCCGTGTTCTACCATGCCCTTTTTCCTTTTTCCCTTTTAATTTTTTAATTTCCTGCGGTGCCGTTGCCGCTGGTGGCCGCGCCGGGCTGTTGTTCGGGGACCCAATAGAATTGCACGCAACGGATGTCCTGGGGATTGTTGCGCCAAAGGATGCCGACGTACTGGCGCGTGGAATTCAGGTAGTGCGCCGTGACGAACACTTTGAATGTCTCGCTTCGGACGCCGCAATAGGTGCTGATATTTTGCGCGGCTTCCTGGTTAATGCCCGCGCGCTGGACATCGCCGGGACTGCGGTAAGGGGTATCGTCGCTCGTGCCGTCAACGCCGTCAGGGCCAGAGCGCGTTTTGATAATAGCTTCGGCGGTCGATTCGTCCACACCCGGGATGAGTTGAAGCACGTTGGCGTCCGCGGTGTTGATGTTAATCATGCCGATGGAGAAAGGAGTAAAGACATCTCTGAGTCCAAAGGCGTAGCCGTTGTTTTCGAATGGGGACCCGGCGAATCCTTTTGGGGCGGCGGTTTTTGGCCCGGTACCCTGGCCCGTGTACATTTCCGCGGTCACACCCTTGACCAGCAACAATTCGGAGATGTCGTCCATCGGAGCTTCCTTGCAGTAATAGGGGGGACTCAGGCTTTGATAATATTGGTTTTTGGCGCCGTCCATCCGGGGATTATCGCCGGCCTGGACCCAGTCGAGTATGGAATCGGAAACGACGGGGATATCGTTGGCGTCCACGCCCATGGCAGTGAGCGCCTGCTGGAGCAATTGCGGGCTGGCGTTATTGATATTTGCGTATCGTTCGAGGTCAATGATTTTGATAGAGACCCATCCACCGTCCTGGCCGACGGGGAAATGGTCCATGGGAATGCCGGCGAGCGGGCTGTTGCTCTCCATGATGCCGCCGGGGCCGCCGGCCCAGAATTCGTTGAGGGAATCGTACGGTTCGTTGGGGATGTTGGCCTCTTGGGCCAGGATCCATGCCGCCAGGTCCATTCCCGAACGTCCGAGCCAAAGCAAATTAGGGGCATTCTGGGATTTGGCCGCAAGCTTCATGTCCACTTGCATGGAATACCAAAGCAACGCGGCATTGGCCGTGAGCACGAACACTGCCAGCAACGCAACAATCAGTGCGAAGCTGTGTGTGCGGGCTTTGGAGCAAATTGGCAGTTTCATTGGCTGAAATTATGGATTGCCTATCGTGCCATTGCCCTGGCCGCCTTGATTGTTTTGTTGAGAGAAGCCCTGGCCGCCGATAAAATTGCCGCCCTGGCGCGTCTGCACAATCGCCGGCATGGTTGTTGAGGGAAAGGAAATCGCGCGCGTGATCACCTGTTTGGGCCTGGACGAATCGTTGGGATCGCCAAAGCCCACGGTCACGCGAACCATTGGCGGGATGATATTGGTGGCGTCCCATTCGGTGTCCCAGGTCATGGTGTTGGTGTCCCAGCATTCAATCAAAAAATCGGTGACATCTCTCGCGAGAATCAGCGGAGTTTTTTGTTCATCAGGGGTCAAGTCCATGAGGATGGGATTTTGCCGCAATATCAGATCTTTGCCGCCGTCGTCATCGGACTGGAGCGAGTAGGTGAGCCGCCGCAAATGATAATCCATGGGCACGCCGTCCGGGGCGGTGTTTAGAAATTCGCCGCTGCGCGGGAATTCATCGGGCAAATAGGCGGTGAAACTCAGGATAGGTGCGTCGCCGTTTTGGACGTCAAAGAGATAGTAATCGATGGAAGCCTGATGTGATTGAATGCAGGTGAGCGAATTTTCGATGGTCGACATGGCGATGCGCTCGCGTTGCAGCCGCGCGGCGGCCCTTTTGCCGACGCTGGTGGCGCGCACGACCAGCAACCAGGTGGAATAGAGCGCGGCGGTCAGCATGGTAAAAATGGCCAGAGCCAGGAGGACTTCGACCAGGGTGAAGCCCTTTTTTCGGCGCTGCGCCATAGGGCAGGTTTCCGAGTCAGCAAATCGCGCGACGTCGTGCGACTCGCAGGTTTGGAAACCTGCGATACGGCAGACTTGGAAGTCTGCGCCACGTTGATCCGCGATAGCTGGCGTCAATGTTTTATGCAATTTCATTGATGGAAGCCAAAGTCAAGATGGCCCGGGGGCGACAGCGGGCGAAAAAGCAGGATGCTCATTTTGGAAACCGTGGGATTGCCAGGAGTGTTGCCGGTCACGGCTATGTCCACCTCATAGAGATGGTTCGATTCCACTTCGTTGATGCCATAGACGTATTCGTAACCGTTATAGTTCTGGCCGAGAAATTCGCTCAAATCGCCGGAGTAGGTTGTCAAATCGACGAGGGAGTTGGTTGAGGCAGGCTGGCACGCCACGGCGCCCGAGTCCACCATCGGTTTGTCCAGCAAGCGGGCTCCGCGCAGGACGCTGGTTACCAGTCCCAGGATGGCCAGCACGCCGATGCAAAAAACGCCAATGGCAATCATGACTTCCATCAACGTAAATGCGGAATCAGTCAGGTTCTGAGTTTTGAATTTCGAGTTTTGAATTCGGAATTCTGGAGACGAGTCAGCGCACGTGTCCAGGCCCACAGGCACGACATCGCACGACTGGCCGATTTGGAAATCGGCGTTATGGCAGGTTTGGAAACCTGCGCTACGGCGCGGCATTTTCATTGCAATTGTTTGATGGTTGGGAGGGCGGTGGCCAGTTCGAGTGTGATCATTTGCCGGTGCCCGTCGCACAGGAGAATCAACGTCATTTCGTCACAGGTGCCGTTTTCATAAAAATGCACCGGCGCCGAGTCGGCCTGGGTCCAGTCCTTGAGGTTGATACCAAGTCCTTCGATGGTCACGCTGGGGTCCAATTGGGAGGACATGATGGGTTTTTGTCCGATGCGCGTCGTGAGCGCCACGTTTGCGTCGCCGCCTTCGAGATCGATCTCTCCCTCGTGGGGATGGAAAACGATGGTGGTAGTGGTGTCTTTGAGGACCGCCCCGGCGCGGGCGCGGGCGCAGAGCTCAAGGAAGTCATTGACGGCCTTGCGCATGGGCGCTTCGTGCCGCATCTGCAAAATGGCGGGCACACTCATCGCCCCGATCAGGCCGATAATGGCCACGACGACCATTAATTCCAGCAGCGTAAACGCCGCGGCGCGGCGGCCTGCAAATGCGTATCGAAATTTATTTGTCACAGCGCTAGTGAATGCTTGAAATGAGCTTGAACAGCGGCAGGAAAATGCTCAACAGGAGGAAGGCCACCAACACCGCCATGCAGATGATCAAAACCGGCTCAATGAGCTGCGTCATCAAACGCAGCGAAATGTCCAGTTCGCTTTCGTAAGTGTCAGCCAGGTTGTTTAACGCGCCGGGGACGTCGCCGGTTTCTTCGCCGATGCGCACCAGGTCCACCATCAATTGAGGAAAAATTTTGCAGTGCGCGAGCGGCTGCGCCAGGGTCTTGCCGTCGGTCACGGCTTCGCGGGTTTTGGCCGTGGCCTCGCGAATAATGACGTTGGGCATGACCTGTTCGGTGATGCGAAGGGCCGTGAGGACCGGGACGCCATTGTGCAAAAGGGTGCCCAGCGTGCGGCAGAACTGGCCGAACAAATTCAATTTGACCACTTTGCCAACGACCGGCGCGGCCATTTTCCATTCATCGATCTTTCGTTTGCCCGAGGTCGTGACCTGAAATCGTTTAAACACAATGACCGCGGCAATGACGACCAAAAAGAGCAGCCACCAATAGTCCTGGAAAAAATAGCTGCTTTTAATGAGTATCCGGGTGGGCAGCGGGAGCACGACGTTGAAGCCGTTAAAGATTTCGACGAAGCGGGGCATGATGAATTTCATAAAGAAGATGATCAGCACGATGCCGACGCATATGACCATGGTCGGATAAACCATGGCGGAACTGAATTTACTCTGCACTTCGGCAAAGCGTTGAAAGTGCGACGCCATGCGCCGGAGCACTTCCACGAGCGAACCGCTCTGCTCGCCTGAGCGGACCATGTTGACATACAGGTCGGAAAAAATCCGGGGCTGTTTGGCCATGGCATCGGACAGGCTGCGGCCTTCGGTCACTTCAGATTTCAAGCCGATGGCGACGGATGCCGGGATGCCTTTGGATTCCAGGTGGACCATGCTGTTGAGCGCGGTCACAAGGGTCATGCCCGAATTCAGCAGGTTTGCCAATTGATGGGTGAATGTGGCCAGTTCCTGGAGTTTGGGCTTGCGGGTCATGACAATCTGCGCGCGCAACGTTGGCGGCAACAGGTCCGCCAGGTTTGTTTTTTGACCGGATCGCTTTGGGGCAGCGGTATCCACAGCCATGCCCTTGCTGGCATCCACAGCCACAGGAAAGAGACCGAGACGCTCGATTTGGGACACTGCCGCCGTGCGGTCAGCCACTTCCAAAACACCTTCCACCAACTCGCCTGACCTGCGGCGCGCTCGATAAGAAAATTGCGGCATATTTTTGTCCATTATTTAAAACCGTTGGTGACTGAAAGTTGCAGGGGAAATATCGAAATTAGCCTCCCGCAAGCCGTGACATGTGCCAAAACGGCACGGTTTGGATGGAGCGCGGCTGTGTCGAAGACCAGCCGCAGCACACGCCACGTTTGGGGCTGCAGCGGCTGGTGCCCCTTTGCCCCCACACAGCCGCGCTCCGAGCGCGGAAACATGGAAGCAAGACTTGACAGTTTAACTTACAAGTTGTACTGTTGAGTTGTGACTGCGCGCAAGAATGAAGATTCTCAGGTCGAAGAGTTGGTTCTGGCGATTGGCTTGCTTGTGCGTCGAATCCGGGCGGATGCTCCGCAGGAGCTTCGCGATTTTTCGTGGACGCAAAAGGCCGTCTTGTCGCGCCTGGAGCGCGACGGTCCGGCGACCACGGCGGACCTGGCGCGCGCGGAGGGCGTGAAACCGCAGTCCATGGGAACGGCCCTGGCGTCGCTTGAAGAAATGGGGCTGATTGAACGGCACGCGCATCCCACTGACGGGCGTCAAATGTATATCCAACTCACTGCGAGGGGCGTGGCCTTGCGAAGAAGCATCAAAGAAGCAAAACATGCCTGGCTATCGCAGGCGCTCGCAAAACTCAATAAAGAGGAACAGACAACACTCTTCAAGGCCGGCGAACTCATTAAGCGCATGGCCGAAATGTCATAATTGAAAAAAAGGAATAAGGAAAAAAATATGAAACTCGATTCAAAAAACACGGCGTTTATAACGCTTGATTACCAAAACGGAATTCTTGGATTTGTGCCCGGCGCTGATGCCGCGGTTCCCATGGCCGCGAAGGCGATCCAGTTTGCCAGGAAAAATCGCTTTCTCATCATTCATGCGGGGCTGGGATTCCTGGAGGGGTATCCCGAGGTTCCCGATTTTGAAACTCCGTTCTCGCGGGTCCGGCAAAATAATGTATTTGTCAAAGGCACGCCGTCCGCGGAATTTCATAAGGACCTTTTCAAGGCCGGCGACATCGTCGTTTATAAGCAGAGGGTGAGCGCCTTTTCCGATAATCAGCTTGAGATGATTCTTCGTTGCCAGCGCGTTGAACATCTCGTTCTTTTCGGAATCGCAACCAGCGGGATTGTTTTGTCCACTTTAAGACAGGCTTTTGACAAGGATTTCCGCAGCGTCGTTCTCAAAGATGCCAGTTTTGATCCGGACGCGGAAGTACATCGCATTTTGACTGAAAAGGTTTTTCCGAGACAGGCGTGGGTGGCTGCGACGGATGAATTTATTTCCGCGCAAGGGGTTGAGTGAAAACGTCGGCCGCCCTGTCTGAAAAGCTGCCGCCCGGCGCCTGGAAAATCATCGCGGTTGTCATTTTGGGTCCATTTATTACGCAGATGGATTCGACGATCGTAAATGTTTCGTTGTCATCCATCCGGCGGGATTTGCATTCGACCATTTCGTCGGCCCACTGGATCATTAGCGGGTATCTGCTGGCGCTGGCGCTGATGCTGCCGCTGAATGCCTGGCTGGTGGCGCGGCTTGGGGCGAAAAAGCTTTACCTGATTTGCTTTTCATCTTTTACATTGGCCTCGGCCCTGTGTGGAATGGCCGCCACGATGCCCGAGTTAATTGGCGCGAGAATTATTCAAGGCATCGCCGGAGGGCTTTTGGCGCCGCTGACTCAATTCATGATGGCGCGCGTGGTCGGCAGGCAAATGGCCAGGGTCATCGGTTTCGCCACCGTTCCCATCCTTGTAGCCCCCCTTGCCGGACCGGTTCTTGCCGGAATCATCTTGAAATATGCCGGTTGGCCATGGCTCTTTTATGTTAACGTGCCCGTCGGCATCCTTGCGGTCATCCTGGCGGCGTACATCATTCCGCCGGATGACGCGGAAATGCTGCAGCGGCCGTTTGATCTCCCGGGGTTCCTCATTATTTCGCCTGCGCTGCCGGGACTGCTCTATGGACTGGATCGGGTTTCGCACCGGCAGGACGGATGGTCCCTCATTTTAAGTTTGGTGTTGATCGGGGGGTTTATATGGCATGCCATACGGAAGAAGGCAGACGCCCTGATTGACCTTGAGCTGTTCAAAATTCGAACGTTTTCAGCGGCAGCGATCACGATGTTTCTGGCAAACGGGATCATGTATGGCGGACAGTTTCTCATTCCGCTCTTTTTGACCAGCGGATGTCACCTGACTGCGACGCAAGCCGGCTGGATACTCAGCGCCATGGGAATAGGAATGCTGTGCAGCTATCCGTCTATGGGATATTTGACCGAAAAGTTTGGCTGCCGGGCCGTGGCGTCCAGCGGAGTATTTCTTAATTTTTTGGGCACTGTGCCTTTCTTATGCATGGCCGTTACGGGTTTTTCGATGAAGCTGGCGCTGATTGGCTTATTTGTCCGCGGGGCGGGGCAGGGCGCAACCGGCATCCCTGCAATTTCAGCGGCGTATGCCGCGGTGCCGAAGGAGACGCTGAACATTGCGGCGATGTCCGTCAATATTGTGCAGCGACTCGGCGGGCCGGTCATTACAACGGCGATAGCAATCGCGACGTCATTGTCCGCCGACGTGCCGATGGCTTCGAGCCATGCGTTTGTGGCGCCGTTCGCGGCACTTTTGACCGTTCAACTGTTTGGATTGGCTTCCGCCAGCCGGCTTCCATTGCGGATTGAGCCTGTCGGGAGCGTTGAAGCGTTGAAGGGTTAAAGCGTTGAAGCGTTAACGATTTTCCAAAACATCGAACATCGAACCTCAAACATGCTGAACATCGAATGTTTGAAACGCGCGCGGCGGTGCCGCGTGCCTGGCGGACGGGCACGTCCGCCCTGCCAAGGGTTCAAGCGTCATGCCGCGCTCGGTGAGATCGCTTCAACGCTTTAACGTGTCATCTACGACCGTGTTGTTTGTGTCACCGAGAGCTTCATTGAGATAGGGGGCATTTGGGTTCATGTCCCAGGCGTGGTCGGGCTGCACCCACGGGTCGGTTTGCAGATAGGTCGTGGGCGGACGGGGCTCAATTCGCGGACCGCTTTGAAGTGCCGCAGCGCCTTTTCTCCCGCCTTCCTCCCGGACTCGATATTGCTGGTCGTTTGCAATGGCTTCTTCGGTGTTGGTGTAGAATGACGCTGTGGGAACCGCGATTTTATTGGTGAAATTGTTGTCCGGCCATTCCCACGACGTCGGCGGCCACGGCGTTTCGCTGTAGTCCTGGCCGGGGACGAGTGTGGCAATACCGCACGCCGCAGCCGTCACGAAAAGGGCAACAGCGGATTTAATAATAATTTTCATTCCCTCCATGATTAATACATCCCACAAATCGTATCAAGCAGCAAGGGGAGAGGGGAAATCAAAAAATCAAAAACATCGAACATCGAACCTCAAACATGCTGAACATCGAATGAAGCGCGCGGACGGCGGTGGTGGCGCCGACAACGGGCGTGTTGAGACGCTGTACCGTCCCGCATTGTGCGATTCTGCCGGGGAGCACCCTAAAGGGGAATGGCCCTTACATAAGGCCGAGGTTTCGGAGGCGTGAGACCTTGCGGCGAACATTGCGTTTGAGATGATCGCGAAATTTTCGACGCGGGCCCACTAAACGAGGATATCTGCTTTTTTTGCGTTTGACCGCGCGC
>DATJTK010000091.1:0-25405 GCA_035503455.1 Candidatus Sulfotelmatobacter sp.
GCATTGAACCCCTGAACCGATTGGCACACGGAGCGCGGCTGTGTGCGGGGCAAAGGGGCACCAGCCGCAGCAGCCGCGAACGTTGCGACGCGCTGCGGCTGGTCTTCGACACAGCCGCGCTCCGAAGCAGGTTCATGGGGAGGGCGAGAAGCGTGTCAGTCCACATACGCAGCCACAACGGCCCATGCCCATGCCCCACCGCCTTCGTTCCAGGTCCACGTCGCCAAAACCTTCCAATTTACCAATAAAAACATGCTTTCCGCCCCAAAAACCGGCTTCGTTTCCCGTTGCAACGCCTATGCCCAAAAAATGTGCGCGCACTGCGAGCCATGCCCATTTATCCAACAATCCAAATCCGACCATCCAAATTCCGGTCGGTTGCCTACCGCAAACTCGCCGGATTCAATCCCGTCAAATCCTTGGGCATGAAGATGCCGTCCTTGCGGATGAGTTCGCCGTCGAACCAGACTTCTCCACCGCCCCATTCCGGCCGCTGAATCAGGACCATGTCCCAATGGACGGCGCTGCGATTGCCGTTGTCGCAGTCCTCGTACGCCTGGCCGGGCGTGAAATGCAATGAGCCGGCGATTTTTTCGTCGAACAGGATGTCGCACATCGGGTTCTGGATATAGGGATTGAAGCCGAGCGAAAATTCGCCCACGTAGCGTGAGCCGGCATCCGTGTCCAGAATTTCATTGAGCCGTTTTGTGTTGTTGGCGGTGCCGTTCACGACTTTGCCGTCTTTGAACTCGAGACGGACATTTTCAAATTTTGTGCCCGAATAAAGCGTGGGCGTGTTGAATTGAATCACGCCATTGACGGAATTTCTTACGGGGCATGAAAAAACTTCGCCATCGGGAATGTTGCGGTCGCCCTTGCACATTTTTGCGCCAATGCCTTTGATGCTGAAGGCCAGGTCGGTGCCGGGGGCTTTTAGGTGGACTTTATCGGCGCGTTTCATGCGTTTTTCGAGCGGGACCATTGCCCGGGCCATTTTCGCATAGTCCATCGTGCAAACGTCAAAATACAAATTCTCGAAGGCTTCGGTGCTCATGCCGGCAGCCTGGGCCATGCTCGGGGTGGGCCAGCGCAGGACGCACCAGCGCGTTTTATTGACGCGATAATCCTGCACGGGCCGGATGGTTTTGGAATACAACTGCATGCGGTCGGTCGGCACGTCGGCATTTTCGCTGGCATTGGCGCTGCCGCGAATCGCGATATATGCCTGCATTTTTTTCATGCGAAACATCTCGATGTCGCGGATTTGCGCGGCCTGCGCTTCGGTCATATCCATGAGCATTTCGCGCGAGACGCGCGTATGGCGGACTTCAAGAAATGGCGTTCCGCCGGCCGCGCGCACGGCGCGGACGAGTTCGATGGAAAATTCGTCCGGCACATCAATCATATCGAGCAGAGCACGATCGCCCTTTTTGATTTTGGTTGAATAATTGATGAGCAGGCTGGCGAGTTTCGTGTAGCGTGGGTCGATCATAATCGGAATTAAAAAGTAAAAAATAAAAAGGCAAAATCCCGGCGTTCACGCCAACGAACATAAACCGAGGCGTAAAACAAAGCAAGCGAAGCAATTTCGGTTTGGTGTCCACCCTTTAGGGTGTTCCGGGTTCGCCGTCCAGTCTCCCGTTTCCTCTCGCACCCGCTCGATTCTTCAAATTCCCCAATAAAACCGCATCTTTCATCCCCAGTTCCTCGCCGTTTCCCCATTTCTTTTCCTACACACGAGAAAAACAAAACGGGCAGTGGTGGAACACGGCGCGCTGCGCCGTGTAGCGCCGCGTGCAGCGGCGCAACCGAGAGCACCAATGGCTACCGGGAATCCGACGACTCTCGCACCCACAATGGCAGCGCAGCCACAGGCTCTACCCGGCAGTCAGGCTGCGCATCATGTCGAACATCTTCTTCGCCGAATCGTCGGCGACCGGCTGTTTGTTTTGTTCGGGGTCTTCGACAAGTTCCGGCGGGAGTTCTTTAAGAAAGCGCGAAGGATGGCACGGCACCACCTGGCCGTATTTCTTGCGTCCGCCGCAATGGCTGATCGCGAGGCTTTGCATGGCCCGGGTCACGGCCACATAAAACAGCCGGCGTTCCTCTTCGAGCGTGCCCTCCACTGCCGACCGCGAGTGCGGCAAAAGGCCTTCCTCGAGGCCAACAATATAGACGCGCGGAAATTCCAGCCCCTTGCAACTGTGCATCGTAATGAGAGTCACGGCGTCGCCGGCCTCCTCCTTTTCCTCCAGGCGCTCGGCATCGAGCGTGATATCTTCGAGGAACGTTTGCAGACGGGCGGCAGGCGGTTCAGAGGGCTGGCCGAAATCGTCCAGCGTCGCAATCATTTCACGCAAATTCCGAATGCGGTTCTCGGCGGCTTCCGCGTCCTTTTCACCTCGGCGCAATTCGGCGAAATAGCCGATTTCATCTAAAAATGTTTCGCTCCACGATTGCAACGGCTTCGGCGAAGCCGCCGACTGCTGAAGCTGCGCGCCGGTACGCTCAATGAATTCTACAAACCGCTCGATGCTTTCACGCGTTTTAGTTTGAAATGCCGTCTGCACAACGGGACTTTTCATCGCTCCGAATACCGAGCTTTTGCGCTCGTGGCTGGCGGCCAGCAGCCGTTCCATGGTCACGTCGCTCAAGCCACGCGCGGGAACATTGGCAATGCGGAGGAGGCTGACGTCATCATGTGGGTGCAGGAACATTTTGACGTAGGCGATGAAATCCTTCACTTCGCGCCGGTCGAAGAAGCTCTGGCCGCCAATCAAATGATACCGCACGCCGGCCTTGCGCAGCGCGGTTTCCAGGGGACGCGACTGGATGTTCGTGCGAAACAAAATCGCGTTATCGGCCCAGGGCACGCGATGAGCAAGCCGGGCAAATTCAATTTGCTCCACGACGCTGCGCGCTTCATCTTCGTCGTTGCCAAAAGAGCGCAACAGGATTTTGCTTCCCTGCCCTTTGCCGGACCAAAGCTGCTTTGCCCGGCGGCGCGGATTGTTTTTGATGATGGCGTTCGCGGCGTTGAGGATGGTATTGGTCGAGCGATAGTTTTGTTCCAGCTTGACGATTTTGACCTCGGGAAAATGTTTTTCCAGGTCCAGCAGGTTCCCGATTTCCGCGCCACGCCAGCCGTAAATGCTCTGGTCATCGTCACCGACGACGCAAAAGTTCCGGTGATTTGCCGCCAGCGCGTGGATGAGCTGAAACTGCGCCGCATTGGTGTCCTGATATTCATCCGCCATGACGTAGCGATATTGGGCGCGGCAACTTTCAAGGGCGTCCGGATGTTCGGAGAAAAGCCGGAGCGTGAGCAAAATCAAATCGTCGAAGTCCACGGCATTGCAGGCGTGGAGGGCGGACTCGTAGCGGGCGCGGATGTGCTGCGCGAGCGCGCGGACGCTTTCATCGGCAAATACCGCGGCGCGTTCGCCGCCATTTTTGAACCGGCTTAACAGGCTCAGCACGGCCGCGGGATCGGCTTTTTCGCCTTTGGCGGAAATTTGCGAAAGGATTTTTTTAACGATGCTCAACTGTTCCGATTCGTCGTAAATCACGAAATTGCTCTTGTATCCGAGTTTTTCGATGTGGCGCCGCAGGATGCGGACACAGAGCGAATGAAAGGTGCAAATGGTCGGGCGCTGTTCGGAAGCGCGGGCGCCGCCGGCCTGTTTGCGGGGCGCGGGAATTAATTTACGGATGCGTTCCTGCATTTCGCGCGCGGCTTTATTGGTAAACGTAACCGCCAGGACATTTTCGGGCGCGACTCCTTTGGCAATGAGATGAGCGATGCGAAAGGTAATGACGCGCGTTTTGCCCGTGCCCGCGCCCGCGAGAATCAGGACCGGGCCTTTCAACGTCTCGACGGCTTCACGCTGCTGCGGATTGAGCGAACTTAAATTCAACACGGGCCGCGGATTTTAATTTTTAATCCGCGCAAAGCAAATTTTTTCGTAGCGCAGGTTTCCAAACCTTCTGAACCGCCTTCGGAGCGCGGCTGTGTCGAAGACCAGCCGCAGCGCGTCGCAACGTTCGTGGCGGCTGCGGCTGGTGCCCCTTGCCCCGCACACAGCCGCGCTCCGCCTGAACGGGCCGAACTGTTTTAAAAGTAAGAAACCCGGCATTTTGAAATCGCTTGATTCTCGCGGCGGGGCGGTGTTTTCTATCTGGATGACGCAAAATCGCCGTTCCAAGCGGGCCGGTATGCCGGTAGTTTTTGTGGTGGATGACGAGGTCATGTTGCTGGATTTGGCCGAGATGGTATTGGAACCGGAGGGATTCATGGTGCGAACATTTGCGGATCCGTGCCAGGCATTGGCCGACTACAAAGCCGCCACACCGCGGCCGGACCTTGTCGTGACGGATTATGCAATGGGGGGGATGAACGGATTGGACTTAATCCAGGAATGTCGGAAATTACATCCGGACCAAAAGACGATCCTGGTCAGCGGCACCGTTGACGAGAGCGTTTACGCAAACGCGGCCATCAAACCGGATCGCTTTTTGGCCAAACCGTATAATCCGGACGACTTCGTGGCCGCAGTGCGGGCGCTGGCAGGCGGTTGAAGGCAATCAAACAAACGGGGGGCATTTAAATTGTGAAAAGAATTATCTCAACCGTTTCATTGGCGGTGATCGCCGTCATTATCATTGCGCTGATTGTCATCGGCGTGTGCCTCAATCATATCGTCAAGACGGCAGTCAACACCTATGGGCCGCGCCTGACCCAAACGACCGTGCGTGTGGATTCGGTAGATTTGTCGTTGCTGACGGGTTCGGCGCGCGTCAAAGGATTGGCGGTAGGCAATCCCGAGGGATACAAAACGCCGCACTCCATTACGGCGGGCCTAATCGCGGTGGGGTTGAATCCAATGTCGGTTTTCTCCCGCAAGATCGTCATTCGCTCCGTCCGGGTGGAGTCGCCGGACATCACCTTTGAAGGCGGCCTGGAAGGAAATAATTTAAGCCAGATTCTGGACAACGTGAATTCGACCGGCCAGGGCGGCGGGACACTGTCGACGAATGCGGCCGCGACGCCGAAATCGGAAAAAAAATATGAAGTGGACGATTTGGTGATTAGCGGCGCGAAGGTCCAGGTCATCATCAACGGAATCGGCATGTCACACCCGCAGGTAATCCCGCTGCCGAACATCCACCTGACGGACATGGGGACGGGCGGAGATGGCATCACTGCCGCGGATTTGACACGCCAGGTCTTAAGCGCCATTTCGAGCGCCACTCTTCAAACCGTGGTGCAAACGTCGGCTGACCTCGAAAAAAATGCGGCCAACTTGAAACAGGTCAAGCAGCATGCCGTCAAGCAACTTGGCAACGCATTCAGCAATTTTTTGAACAAATGACCCGCGTTGAACCGTTAAAATGCTTAAACGTTGAAACGGTTTTCAGATTGCTGCCCAGTGGTTAGTGACGCGTCATGCGTGGCCTGCTTGACCGCTTCAACGTTTTAACATATCAACCCTTCAACGTTTCCAACGCAACCATCGCGGCCGCGCTTTCGGCCGCCTTTTTGCTTTTGCCCTGTCCGCGGGCCAGTTCCACGCCATCGTGAAGAACAGCGCATTCAAAGAGCGGGTCGTGGTCGGAACCGGAGATTTGGGTTGTCTGGTATTCCGGCGCCCTGGGTGAACGAGACTGCAAAAGCTCCTGCAATTCGCCCTTGGGGTTCTCGATGACCGGGCGGGCCGCCAATTCATCAAATGCCCCGGCAAATTCCTTTAAGATAAACTCGCGCGCGGCGCCAAAACCGCCATCCAGGAAAATCGCTCCAAGCAGGGCCTCATAGGCATCAGCCAAAGCGGAAGATCGGTCGCGTCCGCCGCTCACTTCCTCTCCGCGGCTCAGAATCAGATGGTCCCCCAGGCCGAGCGACCGGGCGCGCGCGGCGAGCGAATGACGATTGACCAGCTTGGCCCGGGCTTTGGTGAGTTGGCCTTCGTCAGAGTCCGGAAATTCCTGGTAAAGCAGTTCAGTGAGAACCAGGCCCAGGACCGCATCGCCAAGAAATTCCAGCCGTTGATTGTGCGCCGTGGCCGTCCCGCTTTCGTGGGAGACCGATGGATGCGTCAGCGCCAGGCGCAGCAGATTCTCGTCGCGAAAATGGTAGCCGAAGGAACCGGGAAATTTCGACGTTGCGGACATGCCCGAAGTTATTTCGATGCAATGGCAGACACCTCAGGTTGCGCCCCGATTTCATTTGCGGCCTGTTGCAGCGCCGGGGGATTCAATCCGTGTTCAAGCAATTGGGCCACGTCGCGCTGGACCTGATCAAGCTGGTCCAGGCGCAGGTTGGGATCGGCGATGGTGAAGACATCGCCGGTTTTGGGATGCTCATAAATGAAAATGCGCTGTCCGTCGCGGACAAACTGTTCTTTCACTTTAAGGATGCGTTTGCGTTCGAGCATTACGGCCAGGATGTAACCGGCCGGAGCGTGTTGCGGGTCGTTTTGCTCAATGAGTTTGCGCAGGAGCGTTTCGGCGGTGTCTTTTTGGATTGGCTCAACGACCGGAGCGGGCGCCACAAAGACGGTTTGCCAGTGAGAAATGAAACCTTTTCGTTCGCGAGCACCCTCGCTGAACTGAGTTTGCCAGCAATTTTCGCAGACGTCCATGCGGCGCAGTTCCGCGCGCTCATCGAACAGCAGTGTGTGAAGAGGTTGTTTGTCGGTAAAAGGCCCGCTGCAGGCTTCGCACGCAGTGGCGCGCGACTGAATGTTCCATTCGTTCATGTACCTGAAATATAAGCACGAATCACGGCAGTCGGGCAAGAAACATTGAGGCGTTGCGTTTCCAGTTTTCAGTTCCCCGGGACGGCAGAATGGAAACAGAGCCGCGCGCGCGTGCGCAAGCGGAAACAACTGAACCGCTTCCCCTCACGGTCGAGGCTCTGTTAAATGACGGAAATTCATAAGACTCTCACGAGCGAATTTTCCGCTATGACGCCAAAGAGATCTTCCACCCGAGGGCGCGGCGTGTCCCGCCGACGGATGATTTTGATTTTGGGATAGAATTTTTCAATCTCATAGATGGAAGGCTGAATCGCTTCCACCTTGAGTTCGGGTTGCCGGACCAAATGCCGGGCCTTTCGGACCTGCATCTCCAGGTCCTTCATTTCTTCGGCCTTTTTTGGACTCATTTGTGCCATGGCATCACTGTAGCAGTTGCCGTGCCTGCGTCTCGTTTGCCACAAGTTTAGAAAACGTGACAATGGCATTTGATAAGCTGCTCCCCTCCCGATGGCGAAGGAGGTTTCCAAATTGGGAAGGGAAATCGAAAGTCTGAAAAGACGGCTTCAGCCGAGCAGGAAGCACCTCAAGCAAACGGAGTTAAAGGCCGAAGATTTGAGCACTTTAATCGAAACAACGCGCAAAACCCGAGAGAGCACGGGCGCAGGAGTCAAACCGTCCAATTCGGGCCGGGGAAAATAGCGACAGGGCAGTGAAAAATGCAATTCCCCCACGGTACCAGTAATGCAAATTGCGGGATTTACATAAATCTTCCATTTGCCCCGGGTGCGCGCTATTCTTTTGGGCCTGCGTGTAATTGCGTTTAAGTGGAGGCTCGCGTTTAAGTGGAGGCTCGCTTTTCATGCAGATCTCGAATGTCACGCCTCTCATGAGCTTGAAAGGCCAGGCCACGATATATCATAATGTCGCGTTCCGGCTCGGCGCTCTTCAACGTTGGCCTTCGTTCTAGAATTTGTTATGCATTATAAAGATGCGTCTGTTGGATCGTTATTTGTTTCGTGAATTGCTCATGCCGCTGGCGGTTTGCCTGATCGGCTTTCAATCGCTCATCATTTTTATTACAGTGTTTACCGACGTCGGGAAGATTCAGGAGGCAAAACTGAGCTTTGGGCAAATGATCGCATACGCGACGGCCGCCTCAATGGAATTTCTGACGATTGTGATACCGGTGGCATTGTTGCTGGCCTTGTTGACGGCGCTTACGAGCCATGCCCGCTATAACGAACTCACAGCCATGCGCGCGGCGGGCATCAGCCTGTGGCGTATTTGCGTCCCTTATTTCATAGTGGGCCTGATTGCCGCGGGGGCCGTCTTTGCGTTGAATGAATCCGTGGTGCCTCGCTGCACGGAATGGGCGAGCCGCGCGTTGAACCATGAATCCGAATCGGGCGACACTGTTAAATCCTTCGCGTTTACAAACGATCGGGCGCGCCGCAAATGGGTGGTTCGAGGTGATTATCGTTCGGGCTCTTCTGTAGTGCCGAGCCCATGGGTGACCTGGAATTTGCCCGACGGCTCAATGCGCAGTCTGACAGCGGATCGGGCGGTGCGCACCGATGGTGTTTGGACGTTTTACAACGTGCAGGAATTTTCCCAGGCGGACGCTCCTTCGATGTCCGTTCCCATAATGGAAACGAACGTTCTGGCAATGCCGGAGTTTGACGAAACGCCCGACGAAATCGCGCGGGAAATCAGAATCGCCCATTATTTTGACATTAAAAGCCAAAACGCGACCATTCCGGTTAAGGACATTGTGGGTTATTTGCAATGGCACCCGAATGTTTCGCGCGCGGACCGGGGCAAGCTTTTGACGGATTTGCAGGAGCGGATTGCCATGCCGGTGACTTGCATTGTCGTTGCGTTAATTGCAATCCCATTCGGCGCGGCGCCGGGCCGGCGCAACATTTTCGTGGGCGTGGCCGGGAGCATCTTCATCTGTCTTATATATTTTGTTCTGCAGCGGGTGAGTCTTGCGTTTGGGTCGAGTGGCACGTGGCCGGCATGGCTTGGGGCATGGCTGCCAAACCTGTTCTTCGGCGCCGCCGGGCTCATATTAATGATGCGAATCAGGTGATGAGCGACGAGGTTCCCAAATTAAAATCCCGTCTCGAACGGCTGGAACTGTTGTACCAGGTCAGTAATGTCATTCACTCGACGCTGGAAGCCCAGGAGGCGCTTCAATTAATTGTCAGTGAAGGAGTGCGATTGGTGCGGGCATCTTCCGGCTCGGTAGTTTTGATTAATCCCACGTCCGGATTTCTGGAAATCCACGCCTCGCAAAATCTTCCCGCCCCGGCGCGACGGCTTCAATTGCGCATGGGCGAAGGCATCACCGGCTGGGTGGCGCGGCACGGCAAACCGGCCCTCGTCAACGACGTCAGCCAGGACCCTCGATACGTGGCGGCGCGGCGCGGCGTAAAATCCGAGCTGGCTGTGCCGTTGGACGTCAACGGAGAAACCCGCGGCGTGCTGAACATGGATTCAGACCGCCCGGATGCTTTCAGCGCGGATGACCAGGAATTGCTGCAGGAACTGGCCGTGCAGGCGGCCAAAGTCATTCAGAACACCTGGCTATACGAACAATTGCGGTTGAAAGTGCATTTGTTTGAATCGCTGGCCAGTGTCAGCCGCACCATCAATTCGACACTCAACCTCGATGAAGCCTTGCGCGCCATCACACGGGAGGCATGCGACCTGATGCGGGCGCGTATGTGCTCGCTCATGATGCTGGATGAAAATCGCGAATGGCTGGATTTGCGGGCGAGCCACGGCGCCGGCCGCGCTTATATCAAAAAACCGCGGTTAAGCGTGGAGGAAAGTTTGTTGGGCGTCGTGGTGCGTCGGAAAAAGCCCCTGCAGGTGGCCAACGTCCAGGCGTCCACGCGCTATCAAAACGTTGACGTCGCGCGGCGTGAGGGGCTGGTTTCATTGCTGAGCGTGCCGCTGTTATTCGCGGGCCAGGCAATTGGCGCGTTAAACGTCTATACGGGCCGTCCTTACAATTTCTCCAATGAAGAAATCCGCATTCTGGGCGCGCTGGCCGAATTATCCGCCATTGCCATTGAAAAGGCGCGGCTGTATGAGCGGATCGTGGATGTCGAGGAACAGTTGCGCCAAAACGAAAAGTTATCAGCCCTCGGCTTGCTGGCTGCCGAAGTGGCGCATGAAATTCGCAACCCGCTTACCGTGATGAAGCTGTTGTATCATTCGCTGAATCTAAAATTCCCGGACAATGATCCCCGCGCCAAGGACACCAAAATCATCGAGGCGAAAATCGAGCATTTAAACAAAATTGTGGAACAAACCCTGGATTTCGCGCGGACAACCGAACCCAAGTTCGCGCCGGTCCATTTGAATGAGCTGGTCGATGAACTGGGGCTATTGGTGCGCCATAAACTGGCGAACCAAAGCATCGAAATGACCCGCCGCTTGCAGCCGGACCTGCCCGCGGTCATGGGTGACGCGCCGCAGCTCGAGCAGGCGTTTTTGAACCTGATATTGAACGCCGCCGAAGCAATGCCTAACGGCGGAACGCTCACGGTCAAGACGCGGGCCGTAAAATCCCGCGTGACGATAGAATTCAAAGACACCGGCGGCGGCATGAGCGAAGAACAGCAAAAGAACGCGTTCACCGCGGTATTGAGCACCACCAAGGCCAAAGGAACCGGACTCGGACTGGCCATTGTGGGGCGAATTGTCGAAACCCATCACGGCACGGTCCAAATCAAGTCCCGCTCCGGCCGTGGGACAGCCATTATTATTTCCCTCCCGGCCAAATGAGCGCCTAAAGCCAGCTAAGCCAGCCTCCGCCAGCCACGACCACAGTGCGCTGAAGAGGCAAATGGCGCGAAGAAGGGCCAATCATGATGTGGTAAGGGCCCGACACAACAACCCATTTGTGGCGCTTGTCGCTCCAACATTCGAGTGCCCGGTCATCCAATTCAAAATGAATATGCTTCGTCTCTCCAGGCGTCAGCGATACTTTTAGAAAACGTTTCAATTGTTCAGGCGGCTGCGGCAGGCGCGTTGAAGAAGGCAGCCCGACATATAGCTGGGCTACTTCTTCTCCGTCTCTTTTGCCGGTATTGGTGACATCGAAATCAACGGTCAAATCTATCTTGGATCCGTCTTTTATCTTTTCGGGCGATACCGACAAATTGTTAAATCCAAAAGTGGTGTAGGAAAGCCCATAACCGAACGGAAACAACGGCTGGATATGGTCCTGGTCGTAATGCCGGTACCCCACGAAAATACCTTCGGAATAGTGGACCATGTCCTCGACACCCGGATATTGCCACTCGGTGTTGGCAGGCAAATCGGCCAATTCTTTTGGAAACGTCATCGGCAATTTGCCGGATGGGTTCACGTCACCGAACAGTATCGCCGCGACCGCATTACCGTCCTCTTCGCCGGGATACCAGGCTTCCACAATGGCTGGGACCCTGTCCACCCAGGGCATGAGCACCGCCGAACCGGTCTTGAGCACGACCACCGTGTGTGGATTCGCCGCAGCGACGGCCTGTACCAACTCATCCTGGTTTCCGCTGAGAGTGATTGGATGATCTTTTCCTTCAGTTTCACGGTCCCCAACCATGACAATTGCCACATCCGCCGAAGCGGCCAGCGCAACCGCTTTCCGGATATCGTGTCCGTCATCCACCTGGACCCTGGCCATCGAGCCGGCGCGACTCTCGATACCGGCTTCGGGGGTCACTGCGTAGAGCGGTTTGACATGGGAACTTCCCTGGCCACCCGTCATGGCATCCGTGGCGAACGGCCCGATGAGCGCGATGTTGTACAATTTGTTCGGATTCAGCGGGAGCAGATTATCGTCGTTCTTGAGCAGCACGATTCCTTCCTCGGCAATTTTCAGCGATTCCTGGCCGTCATCATATTCCGCAATCGGTTTCATTCCACCGGATTGATCAAACAACCCATACTGCATCATCGTCCGGAATCGCCGCACCAGTTTGTCGTCAATCACGGACATCGGCACCTTTCCGTCCTGCACCGCCGATTCCAGCGCATCTCCAAAATATTTCCCCGTGGGCATTTCCAGATCCAGGCCCGCCATGGCTGAAGGCACCGTGCTATGGACTGCGCCAAAATCCGAAGTGATAAATCCCTGAAATCCCCATTCATTCTTCAGGATCTGGTTTTGCAGGATGTCGTTTTGGCAGCAATATTGGCCATTGACTTTCGGATAGGCGGACATCACCGAAGCTACGTGCCCCTCTTTGACCGATGCCTCAAACGCCGGCAAATAAATTTCACGCAACGTGCGTTCGCTGATAATTCCGTTGGAGGTAAACCGGTGGCTTTCCTGGTTGTTTGCCGCGTAATGTTTGACGTTGGCAATCTCGCCCTGGCTTTGGATGCCCTGGATTTCAGCCACGGCTATCCGGCTAACCAGATACGGATCTTCGCCAAAAGCTTCGAAGGTGCGGCCGTTTTGCGGCACACGCGCGATGTTGATGTCCGGCCCTTCGAGCAGGTCGTCGCCCAGCGCCTTTGCCTCACTCCCGATGATCACCCCGTATTCGCGCGCCAAACCCGGGTCCCAGGAGGATGCCAATAAAATGGGCGCCGGCAGGGCGGTGGCCGGCAATTGTTGATGTTCATCGCCGGGACCCACGCCAGCCGGTCCGTTGGCGATGCGAAATCCCGGGATGCCCAATCGCGGTATCGGCGGGACGTACCGTTGATGAACCGAATCGTGGATGCCGTGGAGTTCAGTAATCTTCTCGTGCAGGGTCATTTCGCCGACAAGCTCGCGCGCGCGGGCATCGAAATCATTCGTCTGCGCCTGGGCCCCGCCAACAGCGGCGCCGGCCAATAAGAAAATCAAACTGACGATCAAAAACTTGCGGACATCAAAAATTGTGGCCATGATAGATCCTTAACGGCCCGCATCCTAAATTAATTTTCATTGTTGTAAAGACGCTTTGCGGAGAAGTCGCAAGGAGCCCTGTATCGTTCGCGTGTCAACGATCCACAAAATTTTCTAATCCAAAAAGGTCAGCTTCACGCCCTCTTTGGGTTTGGAAAAACTGTCCAGTAGCGTCGATCCGGCAGCGAGAGCGGACGACGCCTCCTTTTTTTCGGCGGATGGTTCAAGGGCGGAGCGCAATGCGCCTTCCACGAGCTGGGCGCAATGGATTTTCATCGGCGGCAAGGGCCCCAATTCCCCGGCCAGCTCTTCAGTTTTCAAAGCAAGAGCCTCATTCGCCGTCTTGCCGCGAATCAGTTCCGTCGCAAGGCTGGCGACCGCGATGGCTGTCTCGCAGCCGAACGATTGGAACGTGGCGCGATCAATGACCTTTTTGCCATTTTGCTCCTTGAACTTCACCCAAAGACGCAACATCTCGCCGCAATCGGCATTGCCAACCGTGCCCACGGCGTCGGCATCGGCCAATTCGCCCATGTTTTGGGGATTGGCCAGCGCGGCCTGGATTCGTTTTTGTAAATCATTGCTCATTTATGAAATTAAGCTCATTTCGAAAGTCTTTGCAAGTGTGCGAGGCAAAGCTCCATTTGATCTGCCGAAATTTGATTAATCTTCAACCTATCACGAATTATTTCAACTTTCGCCAACCGATAGTGAAGCAATGCCCGGACAAAATCCTGATCTTTGTCCCGCCCCGCAGTTAATTTTGAAACTGCAAGGTCATGAATTTCAAGGCATAGACCTGTGCCGCCGCCGGTATTTTCGTTATGAATTGGAATAAGGCGTTCCTTCCAACCTGCAGGCAAAATAGCAGTTTCCAGCCCAACCCCATGGGCGTAATAGCCGAATGTCTGGTGAAATGGCGAACCCTCGCCGATGCTGCCTTCAATCAAATCGGCATCAGCCGCGTTGCGCAGTGAAAATATATCTGCTTCGACGGAGACAAGGAGTTCATCGGGAGAATCAGGATACTGGCTGCCAATGATGACAAATTCCTTTGCGCCGGTGATTCCAGCCGCAGCCCGAATGATATGTTCAAGCTGCTGCCGTTGCATGACGGTGGCGTGATTTAATCTCCCAAACTTCCTTAGGTGACAGAATTCCCACGAAAGGCGAATTTTGACGAAGACGGCGACCCTCGTCTGTTTCAGCCGTCAGCACCGCACAAACTTTCGAAACACCTTCCTGCAATATGCCTTTCCATTCATCATAGCACCGTAATAGCGATGGCGCGTTTGAATTCTGACACGACCAGCGTTCAAGATTGGCTAAAGCAAAATCTATCCATTCGGGATGCTGCGGCAAACCGGATGCAATTCGCTGGGCCATTTCGAGGTTGACGGAATCCTGAACCGCGTGGTTCATATTCAAATTCTAACACAACCCGCGCGACCGGCGAGCCTCGGTTTTTCAATACTTCGGCACGCTCGGATCAATTTCCAATGACCAGGCGTCCATGCCGCCTTTGACGTTTTTCACGTATTTGAATCCCTGCTCGTGCAGAAAATCCACGACGTCCCCGGACCGCGCGCCGACCTTGCAGAGAAAATAATACTGGGTGTTCGGGTCCAACTCGGTAAAGCGGCGCTGAATCTGGCTCATAGGCAGCAGCGGCACGCCTTCGATGCGCGAGATCTCGTACTCATACTCCTCGCGCACATCAATGATTTTGATCCCCAACGACGGATTGTCCAGCGCCCGCTTCATCTCCTGCACGGTCACTTCATTGGGATTTCCGTTGGCCTTTGGCGGTTCAATGCCGCAGAACATTTCGTAATCAATCAATTCTTTGATGGTCGGATTTTCTCCGCAGATGGGGCATTGCGGGTCCCGGCGCAATTTCAATTCGCGAAACTTCATCTCCAATGCGTTGAATAACAGCAATCGGCCCACGAGCAAATTGCCCTTGCCCAGCGCCAGTTTCAAAATTTCCGTCGCCTGGATGCAGCCGACGATGCCCGGCAAAACGCCGAGCACACCGCCCTCGGCGCAACTGGGCACCTCGCCCGGCGGCGGCGGCGCGGGATAAAGGCACCGATAACAAGGCCCGCCCAAATGCGGCGCAAACACGCTGGCCTGGCCATCGAAACGGAAGATTGAGCCGTACACGTTGGGCTTCTTCAGCAGCACGCAGGCGTCGTTGGTGAGATAGCGCGTCGGGAAATTGTCCGTGCCGTCCACAACGATGTCGTACGGACGAATCAGGTCCATCGCATTTTCCGATGAAATGCGCGTGTTATGAATGACGACTTCGCAATTGGGGTTGAGGCCATGGATGGTCTCTTTGGCCGATTGCGCCTTGGGCCGGCCCACGTCGGCATCCGTGTGCAAAATCTGCCGCTGCAAATTGGAATAGTCCACAACGTCAAAATCCACAATGCCGATTTTGCCGATGCCCGCGGCGGCCAGGTACATGGCGATGGGTGAGCCCAGCCCGCCTGCGCCAATGCACAGGACGCTGGCAGCCTTGATACGTTTCTGTCCTCCAAGACCGACTTCGGGCAAAATCAAATGCCGCGAGTAACGCTTAATCTCGTCGTTGTTTAATTCCATAATTTCAGTGTCAAAGGGAGATTATAGTAATGCAAACACGATGGAAATCAAGTGCCACGGAAACAATAAGCGGTCTATTCCCCCGCATTTTCGCGTAGCTGCAATCGGCCATCCTCGTTCATTCGCAATAAATTTACGGTCGTTCTTCCGATTGCGGACAGGCCGACGATTTCGCCGCTGCGATCCACAAAATGCTCGCCCCAATCGTCAAGACGGGGGTGAAACAAGCGCGTCAGTTTTCTCGTTCGAGGATCGAGCCCAGACAGGTTTGTTCCCTTATGCAGGTTGCAGTGATGACAGGCCAAAGCCAGATTTGTGGCAGAACTTTTTCCGTCATGCTGTATCGGAATAATGTGCTCAACGTGAAACGGTAGCGGTTCAAAATCCTGCGGCAGACCGCAATATTCACAACAATTCCGTGCCCGGCGCCGGACGAATTGTCGCAGCCGTAAACGCATTAGTTTGCTTTGGACAAAATACGCCGTGCCTTGGCTTGAAGGATTCCGATTAACGTGCTGGCCTGGACATAAGCTTCATATTCAGCTCGCTCGCTTTGAGTCAGTCTTCCCTCGTTGCATTTAACTGCCAATTTCTCAACGCGCGCTCGTGTGCGTGCGTCTACGCGCAAGGCTGCCAGCGCCCGGGCCGCTCTTAGCCCAAGGCTTCGGCCAACTGGTTCAAGCATTTCGTCCAAAATGGCAGCGCCATGCCCGCTTCCGTTCTTCATAGAACCAATCTAACCGAATTGACCAAAGCCTCAAGTCAGGATTAACTGCTGACCGCCGAAGACCAGGATCTAAAATCGAAGGAAAGAAAATAGCCCTGCGGAAAGCTATTTCTTTTTCCCGTAAATTTCCTCCGGTTTTTGCAACCGTTCCTCGGTGATTTTAATCTCGCCATTGTCCACGGACCGGAAGAAGCAGGATTTGTAGCCCTCGTGGCACGCGGCGCCGGTTTGCTCGACCTGGATGAGGAGCACGTCGCCGTCGCAATCAAAGGCAATGTCTTTCACGACCTGCACGTGGCCGCTCTCCTCGCCTTTCATCCAAAACTTTTGCCGGGAACGGCTCCAGAAATGCGTTTTGCCGGTGGCAACAGTCTTTTCGAGAGAGGCACGGTTCATCCACGCAAACATCAGGACACGTCCGGTTTTTTGTTCCTGGATGATGGCCGGGATTAAACCGTTGGCGTCAAACTTCAATTGGTCGTAAAAACTCATACCCTCATTTCAGCAGAAATCTACCGTGCCAAAAAGCCGAAATTGCACGCTGGCAGGGCGGGCGGAACGTACGCGGCATAACGGCCGACGACATTCCTTGCGCCGCTGCACGCGGCGCTACACGGCGCAGCGCGCCGTGTTCTACCATCTTCGGCCCATGGGTAGCGTAATCGCGGATTTTGATGTGAATTCCAACATCGAACATCGAAGTATTGGGCGTTGGGCGTTAGATGTTGTGCCCGGCTAAAGCGACGAGGTCTTTTGAGGGGGCGCGGATGGCGGGGACTGCAGGCCATTGGTTTCCGCGTCTTTTTCATGCTGAGTCAAGGCGCGTTGCAGGCGATATTTTAATCCGCCGTAAGCTGAATTCGTGACGATGTTCAACTCCGCCTGGGATTCGGAGAACCGCCCGGCAAGCATCTTGATGCGAGCGAGGTGAATATAAACGCCTTCGCGTTCGAAATCATTGGTTGCGATATTCAAGGCGTTGGTCCATGCAACCAGTGCGTCGTCGGCGCGAAGCGGCCTGATGCCGTAATAACTTTCCGCATAGTCCGTCATGAGCACGAAGTTGTTCGGGTCCAATTGAACTGCTTTCTGATAAAGCGCCAGGGCCTTGTCGAAGACCTGCGCCTCGTTGATGCCGTAAAATTCCTTCGCATCCTTGCGATACAGGTAAACGGTCGTGGCCCAGTTCTCGTAATAGACGGACTCGTTCGGGTTCAATTCGACGGCTTTGGCATAGTAAGCGAACGCATTGGTAATGGGGCCGTTCTCGCCGTAGTAATTCGCGAGGTCGTTCCACGCGGCCGGGTCTTTGGGATCGAGTTGGCGGGATTTTTCGTATTGGACGCTGGCGCCCTCTTCATCGCCGATATCGTTCAGAAAGCTGCCAAAGGCCAGGTATGCGGCGGCGTTGGTTGGATATTCCTTCAGATAATCCTGGTAACCCTGCCGGACTTCCTGCAGGCGCGCGCGGATTTTCTCGTTCAATTCCTTTTTTGATTCCCCGGCGCCGTGGGCCGCGAAAGCATTGTTCTGCTGGATCCATGCGTCTATCTCATCCATGGCCGCATCATCGTCACGCATGACCTTGTCCAGGGCCGCCTGCGCGGGATTATTGGTGTCGGGGATGGAAACATCCGCGTCACTGATGTCACTTTCCCGCGCGCCTGAACTGGCGTCGGAATTCGTGTCGGATTGCGGCATGGCGGCAGCCAGGAACACGCTCATAAATCCTAATAAAATCGGATGCATCACCTCAACGTAAGCACAATTGGACATTAAGTCGAGGCACAAGGACGGCGGGCAACCAGATGGATTAGTGGATTAATGGATTTTTGGATTGTTGGTTCAAGTGCCGTAGACGCGCGCCCGATGGCACTCTTGGCACTCACGGCGCTCTTGGCACCCATGTCACTATTTTTCCAGCATTTTGCGGATGGTTTGCAGTTCTTTTTCGCGATTTTTGGTCGGTTTAGGATATTTCAGGTTCAGACTTCTAAGGGTCTCGAGCACGATTTGGGAAATGACCAGGCGCGCGTTTTGTTTATCGTCGGCGGGAACGACGAACCAGGGAGCATGGTCGGTGCTGGTTGCGCTGAGACATTCCTCGTAGGCGTTCATGTATTGCTTCCAGAGGTCCCTTTCTTTGACGTCAGAGGGGCTCAACTTCCAGTTTTTGCGCGGGTCATCAATCCGCGCCAGAAATCGTTTGCGCTGCTCCTCCTTGGACAGGTGCAAAAAAAACTTTACGATACGCGTGCCGTTACGGTGCAAATGCTTTTCCAGGCCAAGGATTGATTCAAAGCGTTGCTTCCAGATTTTCTTCCGGTCGAAAACTTCTTCCGGAATCTCTTCCGAATCCAGAAGCTCGGAATGCACGCGCACAATCAGCGTTTCCTCGTAGTATGAGCGGTTGAAAATGCCGATGCGGCCGCGTTCGGGCAGGCAAATGGTCGTGCGCCAAAGAAAATCGTGCGCCAATTCCTTGCTGCTCGGCTGTTTGAAGCTGTAAACCACGCAACCCTGCGGGTTAATGCCGGACATCACATGCTTGATGGCCCCGTCCTTGCCGGCGGCATCCATCGCCTGAAAAATGAGGAGCACCGCGTATCGGCTGCCGGCGTAAAGCTGGCTTTGCAGCGCGCTCATTTCCGCAACGTGCGTTTCAAGAATTTTCTTGTACTCCTCTTTCGATTGATAGAACGGTTTGACGCTCGTCGGCCAGTGTTTCAGCCTGACGTTTTCATTTTCCCGGACGCGAAACTTTTCGGGTTTGATTTTCATGGATATCGAGGCGCAACATCCCACTCTCCGGGATGTTTTTCAACACCGGTTTGGCAATCTTCGATGCTTCGCCTCGAATGACCCTATTCGCGACAACGAACTTTACCTGCGAATCGCCTGTATTCGGGCATTGCCGATCGGTCCGTCTCCGCATTGCTTCGACGCAACCTCGACTAAGCTCATGGCGCAAGCGGGAAAATCGGCGAAACAGCCGGTTTGAAAACCGGCGCCGCACAGGAATCAGGCGACTTTGCGCGTCATGTTTTGGCCACCGAATGGATTCGGCACTCGCACCGCGCACTCGGGATCATCACGCCATTCACCGTCCACAAGGAATCGGTAGTAATGTTCTCCCGGTGTCAGCGGCACTGAGGCGCGCCACACGCCCCCTGCCTCTTTTTTGAGGCTGATCGGCTGTTCCTGCCAATGCGTGAAATCACCCACCAACTGGACGCTCACCGCTTCCGGCGCGCGGAATGTAAATCCGTGCAACCGCTCGCTTCCCCCATCTTTAGAACTGGCTCCGTCTTTTACGCTCGTCTTTTTTGCCATACATTTTTCTCCTTTCACATAGGTTTCGGCATTTGCTGAACCCACGAAGCAAATTAGCCCAAACTGGCGCGGGCGCAAATAGAACAGAAAGAAATGTGATGGGCTTCTGTTGCCACAAGCGTCGCTAATGGACCTCGTTCAGAAATCCGCCCTGGCGTAATGCTTCAAACAGAACAAGAGCAACGCAATTGGAGAGGTTCAGGGAGCGTGACCGGGCATTAAACATGGGAATGCGAAGCCAGCGGTCATGGTGCGCCCGAAGGAGGGTTTTGGGCAGCCCAGCCGTTTCGCGCCCGAATACCAGGTAATCGTCCACGGAAAATCGGGCCTGGGAATAAATCCGGGGTCCGCCGGATTCTATGAACCAGAGACGGGCGCCCGGCTGCAGTTGCGCTTCGAAGGTTTTCCAGTTCGGCCAGCGATGCCATTGGACATGCTGCCAATAATCCATGCCGGCGCGCTTCAGTTGCGCATCATCAAGTTTGAATCCAAACGGCTCAATCAGATGCAGAACCGTGCGTGTAGCCGCGCAGAGGCGCGCCACATTCCCGGTATTGGGCGGAATTTCGGGTTCAAGTAGAACAACGTTCATGAAAAGTTTCTCAATACGCAACCTTCCACAAAACCAGGCCGTGGGCAGGGGCGGTCATGCCGGCGACCCGCCGGTCTTTTTGGGCGAGCATGGTCCGAATTTGCTCCGGCGGGAACTTTCCCAGGCCGGCCTGGACCATCGTGCCAACCATGCCACGGCACATTTTATACAGAAATCCGTCGCCTTCGATAATCACGGTAATCTGCGGTCCGGCCTTTTTGACATCGCATCGAAAGACGGTGCGAACAGTGTTTTCCTTTTTATAACCTGGATTTGCGGCAAACGACTGAAAATCGTGTTTGCCGATAAATAATTTGGCCGCGGCGCGCATCTGCCCTACATCGAGTTTGACGGGAACCTGCCAGGCGGTTCGGCGCAAAAGCGGATTCATGACGCCGTGGTTCCAGATGAAATAGCGATATTGTTTGCCGACGGCGTCAAAACGGGCGTGAAATTTTTCAGGAGCACGGGCGGCGGACAATACCCGAACGTCTTCCGGAAGCCAGGCATTGAGCGCAAGGGGCAGTTTGCGAAGCGTCATTTTGAATTCATGAGCCGGAATTTCGAAGTGCGCCGCCATGCCAAGAGCGTGAACGCCGGTGTCGGTGCGGCTGGAACCGTGGAGGGCGGGTTTGCTCGGAAACAGTTTTGCCAACGCCGTTTCGACGACTTGCTGGACACCGGTACCGGTTTTTTGGGTCTGCCAGCCTTCATAATTGGCGCCGTCGTATGCAATGATGAGCTTAAATTTCACGGATATTTTCTATCCGCAGATTACGCTGATTTTCGGAGATAAAACAATGAGGAACGCAGGAAAACAGGAAAAATTGCGGGTTAAATCCGATAAACCTCGGTTGCGTCTTTGCGCCTTTGCGTAAGGCAAATCCTATGCGCCAGCATCCAAATAACTCTGCAAAAGAAGGGCGGCAGCCATTTTATCGACTTTTTCTTTTCGTTTTTCGCGCCGGACACGGCCCTGAATCATCATTTTGTTGGCCTGCAGAGTAGTCAACCGTTCGTCACGCATTTCGACTGGGACGGTAATGGCCGCTTTGACCGCGGCGGCAAATGCCTCGGCTTTTTGGGCGGCCGGACCATAGGTACCGTTCATATTGCGCGGCAGGCCGATGAGAATCAGGTCCACTTCCTTTTCCACGAGCAATTGCTTGAGCCGCTCGAGAAATCCCGCGAACGGTTCGGCAGGAATCCATTCGAGCGGCTGGGCGATTGTTTTGGTTTCATCGCTCACGGCCACGCCGATACGCCTGGTTCCGGGATCAAGGGCGAGGATGCGCACGGCGAGAATTAAAAAGGAAAAAGGAAAAAGGAAAAAGGAAATTCAGGCCTTTTTCCTGGCGATTTGGCAAGCATCGGAATTGATCGCGTTTAAAAAGGCATCATTACCTGTACTCCGCGGAAAGTACCCCTGCAATAGGACCAGGAATTGAATAGCATCGGCGCGTGGAATTAGCCGGATGTACGTCTGCAGCGCGTCAGTAAACGCTCTTGCGCCCTTTCCGGGGTCCCTGGCCCGGAGATGAGCATTGACCATATTTATTAACCTGCCCTCAACGCCGGTGCTACCCTCGAGGCGGAGACAATATGGCATTTCATCCGCCAGGGAAATGTATGGTGCGGTCCTTAAGAAATTATAAATTTCCCAGTCCTGGTTTCTACCATCAGGCACTGGGTGGTCAAGGATGGCAAAGCGGGTCACGTATTTACCTACAACATGCCAGTAGTCGCGAACCTGCGTCTCGATGGGTTTTACAACTTCCGGCTCCACAAATTTTTCCAACGAAACATTTTCCTGGTCATCGTCTGATTCGGATTGCGGCTGAATGTAGCCGTGGGATTGAATAACAAATCTCGCAAAACGCAGGCCGGCACTCGCATCCGGAGCCTGATGCGCCAGCAAGTACCATAGTTCCGGATTAAATGGATTTTGTTGTGCGGCGTTGACCAATAGCTTTGTCCCTAACGTCTTGCGTTCCGGGTCGGGCAGAATGTGAAAAAGATTTACCGCTATTCTCGTGTCAATATACGTTTTCAAACCGGCATTCATGGCCTGGGCAAGTCCAAGATGATATTCAGCGCCGGCGGAGCCGCCGAAGAGTCGCGCCGGCGTTTTCTCACTGTCCCGGAATCTCCACGTGGCAGTCGTCACATCCGGGCCGCCGGAGAAAGCCTGTTCGACGACCGCATACCACAGGCCGTCGGCTCCATAAAAGGAAATCAAATTCGCGTGGCCCGGCTGGCCCGCTCCAACGGACGGTTCACCCAACGCCGAGTGGGTATCCACAGCTATCCCCGCCATGGCAGGACAAATGCCACCGTGAACGATTCTGTCCGGCCACGCATCCCAATGCCACGGCGAAGGCTGGAGAGAGCGCAATCGCACAGCTTCGGTTTCAAGGTAAGGACCGTAGGTGTGGTACCGGTCCCGACCGTGCATTCCCTGGAATTTTTCCCAAATGTAGTTCGCTTCGTCCAGGGGAACCGGCCTCGCCAACGGCATCAATAATGGCCACGGAGCGTCGGCTATGGGAAACAGCGGCCACGACATGAATTTCCCTTTCTGGTATTGGGGCGTCGACGTTGGCGTCGCTTCGTAGATTGATGCCAGGTGCCGCAGCCAATCCGCAGTCGTCGGATTGGGCTGGCGGGTCGCCGGGCGTTGGCCCAATTGAATCATAGCCCGTTCGAGCAAACTAAACAAATGGTCCCGGTTTCGGACCGATTTCACCTGTTGGCTGTCAAATCCTCCGCTCGAAAGAGTCTGTATCAGAAGTGACTGCTGGCCTGAATCCGTGTACAGGCTAAGCGCGGAAACGGAATTTTTTGCCATAAAATCCGCAATCGCTTTGACCAGGGGAACTTCCTGCACTTCAGCCCGGCCTGGACGTGGGGGCGCCGGGGTGGAATCAATGAGCCAGCCGCCTCTATCCGCCACTGCCACACCCACAACCAGCGCACGGTATCTATCTACAAAATCGTGCCCTAATTCCGATCGGAGCCGCGCGTAGTTTTCCAATATGGTCGCGTCCGGCGGATAAATTGCGGCGAAGATCGCATCTCGCGATGTGGCATTTGAGACGACCTCGTCCATGCAATCTTGCGGAATGCTTATGTGCTTACTGGCAAGGCTTGCGAGGACCTTTGCTTGCGCCCAATTCAGATAGGCCGCTCGCAAGGATTCAGTCAGCTTGCCATTGGACGATTCGATGGCCGACCTCAAAGCGGCAAAGGAACTCGCGGATGAAGAAACATCCGATTCAGAAACGGCGCTATCAGCCCGAGACAGAGCGATTGCACGGCATAGAAAAATAGCTATGAGCCAGGCCCGGAAGGGCGCTCGTAGTAACCGTCGCCTGTGGTTCGCTTCCTTCCCATCGGAGTACATGACGTATCTTGAGCCTGGCACTACCTGCGAACAAGAGGAAATTCCTACACGATTTTCGCGCCGAAAGATTAATAGTCCGGTTCTTATAACCGGCCTATGCCTGCTTCTGTCGCAACGGTTTCAGCGCGGCAGACCAGGCGATCACCTGGTCAAAAACCGTTCCGAGAGATTTCTCGTGGCGGGGATGCGACTTGAAGACACTGAAGTTTTCAAAGTCCGAAAAAAGCGATAATGCAACCTGTGCGCGAACGTCGGCAACCTGCAGTTCTCCCATGATCAGGCGCAGGTTCTCCACCGCTCGCACACCGCCCGCACTGCCGTAAGCAACAAATCCTGCCGCCTTGTTGTTCCACTCTGCGTAGACGAAATCGATGGCGTTTTTGAGCGCCCCGGAAGTGGCATGGTTGTATTCCGGCGTCACAAAAATAAAACCGTCGAAGGACGCTATTTTCGCCGCCCAGGCCTTAGTATGCGCCTTGGAGTACTGGCCCATGCTGGACGGAATGGGCTCATCGAGCAGCGGCAAGTGATAGTCCAATATATCCACCAACTCGAATTCGGCATCGTTGCGTTTTTGTGCGATTTGATACACCCAATCGGCCACGGCCTTGCCGTTCCGCCCGGGCCGGGTGCTTCCAATGATAATTCCAATTTTAATCATATAATAATCATGGCTTTAGTAGCTTCCATAAAAGCGCTCGACCGGCGCCGCGCACGCGAACCAATCCAATCTCGCTTTCCAGACGACCCGTCCATGATGGACAAGGCCGTTCGTATGGCAAATCCAAAGAGTCTCTTAATTCCGCCCAAGTCCGGCCATTAGGGATTCGGCGCAGTTCTTTTTGAATGGCTGTTCTGAATTCTGTGTATCGCATATTAACACGTGCATTTATTGATTTTCACGTCGGGTCGACCGATTCGACCGCATTCTCAAACACCGCCAAATTGATATTCTTATAATGCGGCGGCAAGCCGGGCGCAACACCGAGTTGCCTGTTTCTGATGTGCTGAAGACCACAAGGACGCAAACGACGCAAGGGACGAAAGATGGCCGTCACGGACGAATGAAAGGGGTGATTGGACGATAGAGGACAGGTGAGGTCTGGAAACTCGTAACATGCGTAACATCGTTGATAGACAACGACTTAAGTCGTAACAAACCGGTAACAAACTGGTAACAAGGCACGATAAGCGTTTGAGCGTCAGAGATTTAAGTCGTAACAGGCCGGATTTGGGAACCACGAAATACGCGAAATACGCGAAAATTTTGTGGGCGTGGCGTCCGCCCGCTCTCATTCCGTTTCTTTCGCACGAATTGGGATCATGAACCGGGAAACGCCGTGTGAGGGCACACGGCCTACAAGCTCGAACGGGTTGTTGTAGCCTCACACGGTGTTTGGTGTACACGCTTTAGCGTGCTCCGGAGCCCGGACAGCCTAAAGGCTGGACACCGAGCACTTTATTCACTCCTTCTCCGGAGCGCCTGTAGTTCTGCATCTGCTTCAAGCAAAAGCTTCTTCTCCTGTTCCATTTGCTGAATTCGTGCTTCGACGTCGGCTTTTGGCAGGTAGCGCGCGAGCGCGTCGCCGAAATCTTCAACGGCGTATCCCTTGCCGAGTTGTGCTTTGACTCTTAAGGTCGTCGATTTAATACCGTAGGGCCGGAGCATTTGGGCTATTCGGTATTCGTCCATTTCCGAGTACTTCAAAGCCAGGGAGGCGAAGGCGCATCGCTCGTCACGAAAGATTTCGAGGAGGTCGCGGGTAAACATCCTCTTTTGACGGGTAACGGTGAAGACACAATATATATCCAGGAGCAATTCTGCGGCGGAACTTCTTGGCTGCGAACCGGAAGCAAGGGCCAGGGCGGCTGCGTCGAGTTTCTGCTCCCACTCTTGCCCGGCGAGGCGGGCGATGACGTAGAGGGGATCAAAGGTATCCGTGTTACTAACCCCGTATGGCAATGGTTGAAGGGGCGGTTAAACTGCGGGAATGTCAGGATGTTTTTTGGCGGGCCGCTTTCCAGGCTGTGGGCGTCAATTCGGCGACGCGGTTGATGGGCCAATCGCCCAGTT